>JARYLZ010000001.1 GCA_029907355.1 Bacteroidota bacterium
CCTGTTCCCCCATCCTCACCCCGGCCGGGACCGACTCCATCATGGTCCGCTTCCGGCCCGACCGCCTCGGCACGTACGGAGCCGTCCTCGCTGTTTCGAGTTCCGACAGCAGCTCACCGGTCGTTCATGTCCTTCTCACGGGGGTATGCGCAGAGAACACGGTCCCGCGCATCGCGGTGAGCAGGCGCATGATCGACTTCGGCGAGGTCAACGTGGGGCTGGTCAAGGACGAAGACGTGACGATCTTCAACACCGGCGCGGCCGATCTCCTCATCCAACGCATGGATTTCCTCGGCCTCGACACCGCGGATTTCTCCATCGTCCTCCCCCCCTCGCCAATCATCCCGCTCGGGGACAGCTCGCTTCTCCGCCTGAGATTGACCGCCTCGTCGGGCGGTCCCCGCAGTGCATTCCTCCGCATCCAGACCAACGACCCCGTGAACGTTTACACGGACGTCATGCTCTCGGGGACGGTCGTGGGAACGTCGGCCGTTCCACCGGCGCCCGCGTTCACCGTGTTCCCGCCCTACCCCAACCCCTTTTCTTCCCGCACAACCGTGGTCGTGGAAGCACGGACGCGTTGTTCCTTCACTCTCGACGTGCTCGACGTCCTCGGTCGTTGCGTCCACGTTCTCCACGAGGGCATCCTCGAGCCGGGGCACGTCGTCTTTGCATGGGACGGCATGGGCGCGGACGGGAAACGCGCCGCACCCGGCGTGTATCGCGTCATCGCCGATGCGGGCGGGAAGCGGTTGTCGTCGACGGTGGTCCTTCTCCCTCTCCGATGAAATGGAGGAAACGAGGAAAAACGCTTTCCCATCCCGACAACAGGGGAATATCCGGGGACCGATCGGTCGAACGCAGGGGATACGTTATCGTGTGAGGGAAGCCCGCGAGAATTACTTCTTTCTCCGCGAGGTTTTCGCGCGAAGATCGTCGAGTTTCAAACGGAGAAGAGCGAGAGCGGCTTCCGTATCGCGTCGCTTTCGGATTCGAAACACGATCCATTTCGCATTGATCGAACGCTTATAATCCGAAAACCGTGCTCGGAACTCCTCGGTCAACTCGCGAAGCGCGATGAATTCCGCCTCCCTCGCGAGTGGCACGGACAACGTCATCGTGAAGAAGCCTTTCTGGAAATGCAGGATGCATACGACCCGCTCGCGAAACGACGCACGGTAACCCCATCCCCGCTCCGAATCGTACCAGTGCATGGCCCACACGATGGAAGGTTCCAGAAGATCGAGCCCTTCCTCGAGCCGCCGCAGCTCGATGGCGGGGAGCACCCCGAGGACCACCTCGATTTCCGGGCGTGTCGGGATGTGCTTGAAATCGTTGAACGGGAGTTTATGGATCGTCGCCACGGCGGAATAAACGGTCGTCATGCGGAAGAAAAAACCGGCGGTCGATCCAGGTCTCAGACCCGGAGCGCCGTGCCGGTCAGCGCGCTGTAAGCTTCAAGGTATTTCTCCGTCGTCTTCTCAACGATCTCTCGGGGGAGCGACGGTGCGGGAGGGGTCTTGTCCCACCCGACGGACTCGAGATAGTCCCGCACGTACTGCTTATCGAAACTGACCTGGGGTCGTCCCGGCCGGTACGACGACACCGGCCAGAACCGGGAGGAGTCCGGCGTCAGCGCCTCGTCGATGAGCATCAACTCCCCGTCGGCCATCCCGAACTCGAATTTCGTGTCGGCGATGATGATGCCGCGGGGGAAGGCAAGATCGCACGCGTAGCGGTACAGGGCGACGCTCAGTTCCGCGAGTTTCGCCGCGAGTTCACGGCCGACGAGCGCCGCGGCTTCCTCGAAGGTTATGTTTTCGTCATGCCCCACCTCGGCTTTCGTCGACGGCGTGAATATCGGTTCAGGGAGACGCGAGCCGTCCATCAAACCCGCAGGCAGGGTGATTCCGCAAACGGTCCGTGCGCGTTGGTATTCCTTCCATCCCGACCCTGCAAGGTAGCCACGGACCACACATTCGACGGGAAGGGGCTCGGTACGCCGGACCATCATACTCCGTCCGCGTAGGATGTCCCGGTAAGGGGCGCATGAGTCCGGGTACTCATCGGGGTCGGTGCTGAGGCAGTGATTCGGGCAAATATGTCCCGTCCGGTCGAACCAAAATTTCGAAATCGATGTCAAGACGATCCCCTTCATAGGGATCGGGTCGGGAAGGACGACGTCGAAAGCCGAGAGACGATCCGTCGCGACGATGAGGAGCCGCTTGCTGTCGAGGGAGTACACATCGCGGACTTTCCCGCGACGGTACAACGTCAAGGGAGAAAGATCGGTTTCGGAAATCGCCTTCATGATGCCGTTCCGTATCGTTCAGGGACACCGCTTCGGCGTAAATGTACGGCGGGAGGTTTCGAGACGAAAACCATGCACGGGGGAATTGCTATCGCCGAAAGGACGATGTAGTTTCGTTCGATCCTTCTCCGCGGCATTGTCTCGCCATGTCCATCCTTTGCGATAGTGCCGCGACAAGTCCCGAAGGGTTCGACCGGATCTCGGAGTTGTGATATGGCATCTGCCCGAAAACGATCGGAAAAGAGCGGACTCCCCCCGGGCTCTCTCGTATACGTCGGTGAAGAGCGGCATGAACCGGTCCGTGTGGAGGTCATCACGTACGATCTCCGCGCCTGCACCCAGCGAATCGTCTCCCCGGAAGAACTCGACCTCACCCCTCGAGAAGAAGAGGGCATCCTCTGGGTCAACCTCGACGGGGTCCACGATGCGTCTCTCCTCGAACGGATCGGGGCCGTTTTCGGTCTCCACGAACTCACGCTCGAAGACATTCTGAACACCGAGCAGCGTCCGAAGCTCGAGATCTACGATCGCTACGTATTCATCGTCATGAAGATGTTGTGGTACGACGGCGGTGAGCGCCGCCTTGTCCACGAGCAGGTGAGTTTCATCCTCGGAGAGAAATTTCTCCTTTCTTTCCAGGAGGGCGTCGCAGGGGACGTGTTCGAGTCGGTGCGGCAACGGTTGAGGAACGAACGAGCGAGAATTCGGTCCGAAGGCACCGATTTCCTCTGCTACACGCTCATCGACGCTATCGTGGACCATTACTTCGCCGTCTTGGAACGCATCGGCGAGCACATTTCGGAAATCGAGGATGAATTGATCCGCGAGGCGGACCACCAGACCCTGCAGACCATCCACCAGCTGAAGAGAGAGCTGGTCCTTCTCCGGAAATCGGTTTGGCCTTTGCGGGAAATCGTCGGCGCGATGGAGCGGCGTGAAATTCCCTTCGTCACGCCCTCTAGCCAGCCGTTCCTCCGTGACGTCTACGACCACATCATCCAGGTCATGGAAACGCTCGAGACGTACCGCGACATGCTCTCGGGCATGGTGGACATCTACATGTCGACGGTGAGCAACCGCATGAACGAGATCATGAAGGTCCTCACGATCATCGCGACGGTGTTCATCCCACTCACATTCATCGCGGGCGTATACGGGATGAATTTCGAACACATGCCGGAACTGCACTGGCGTTGGGGGTATGCCTTCGCGTGGGGGATCATGGCAACCGTCGCCCTCGGGATGTTCATCTACTTCCGAAAGAAAAAATGGATGTAACGGGAAGATGTCTCGTCCCATGAACGGGAGATCCCGCTGTTCATCCGCGAACGCCGTGTTCTCCGAACCCGGGAACAGAGGGTTCACGGCCGGCACCGAATCCCGTCGCGTCCCGTTTTCCGTTTGCCGTCCCGTTGCAATCGAATCGATATGAACGAATATTTCATCGGGATCGGTGGATCCGCCATGGCCTCCGTTGCCGCCGCTCTCGCCGAATCGGGCGAACAGATCACGGGAGCCGATGCTCATGTCTATCCGCCCATGAGCGGCTTCCTCGAAGCGAAAGGCATCGTGTACCACGACAGCTATTCGTCGTCACACGTGGATCTTTTCACGGCCGAGGCGGAAAAATCCCGTCGGCGGTTCCGATTCGTCATCGGCAACGCCATCAGCCGGGGGAATCCGGAACTCGAGCGCGTTCTGGAACGAAAGCTCCCCTACACATCCCTCCCCGCTCTGATCGGGGAGGAATGTATCGGCGAAAGAACGTCCCTCGTCTGCACAGGAACGCATGGGAAAACAACGACGACTTCTCTCGCCGCTTGGGTGCTGGAGTGCGCCGGTTTCGCCCCTGGTTTCATGATCGGCGGCATCCCGGGGAATTTCGGTTCCGGTTGCCGTCTTTCCCCTTCCGGGAAGGTGTTCGTCACGGAAGGCGACGAGTACGATTCCGCGTTCTTCGACAAGCGCCCCAAGTTCGTGCATTACAGGCCGGATCTTCTGATCATCAACAATGTCGAGTTCGACCACGCCGACATCTTCGGCTCGATCGACGAGGTCGTCCGGGTGTTCCGGAACGTGGTACGTATCGTGCCGGGTAACGGTCTCATCCTCGTCAACGGCGACGACCCGATCGCACTCGATGCGGCGAGGAACACGCACACGCCGGTGCGGACGTTCGGTTTCACGGAACGATGCGATTGGCGCGCCGTCGATATCCGCCGGGAAGACGGGACGTTGTCCTTCGGCATCATCCCGCCGGGCGAAGGGAAAGGGGAAACGACACGGTTCATGCTTCCGCTGCCGGGGGATTTCAACGTCCGGAATGCGCTCGGCGTCGCCGCCGCGCTTTCCGCGCTCGGCGTGCAGGAAGAGGTTATCCAAAAGGGGGTCGCCTCCTTTCGGGGTGTGCGGCGAAGGATGGAACTCGTCCTCGAAGCCAACGGTATCACGGTGATCGACGACTTCGCGCATCACCCCACCGCCATCCGGGAAACGCTCCGCGCCCTCCGGGCGCAATACCCGGGGAAACGCCTCCGTGCCGTGTTCGAACCGCGCTCAAACACGACGACGCGCAACGTCTTCCAGGAGGAACTCGCCCGTTCATTCGACGATGCGGATGAGGTTCTCATCGGTCCGGTGAACCGGCCGGAACGGTACCGCCCCGAGGAAATCCTCGACACTGACCGCCTCGCCCGCGATATCAGGGAACGCGGCCTCGCTGCCTTTGCGGTTTCCAGGAACGACGAATTACCCGAGAGGGTCGCGGAGAATCTCCGTGCCGGCCATCTCGTCGTCCTCCTCAGCAACGGCTCGTTCGGAGGGTTCGCAACCGCCATGATCGAGAACCTGCGGAAAGCGGCATCCGGCTGAAGCGTCCGCACCGCCCGTCATCTTGTTCCAATCCGTCCTTCTCGCGATCTTCTTGGATTGAGGCGAAGATATCATGGCGACGGATGTCATATCGATACGGGGCGCACGCGAGCACAACCTGAAGAACATCGACATCGACATCCCGCGCGACCGCCTCGTGGTGATCACGGGGTTGTCGGGTTCCGGCAAGTCGAGCCTCGCGTTCGACACGATCTACGCCGAAGGACAACGCCGCTACGTCGAGTGTCTCTCCGCGTATGCACGCCAGTTCCTCGGCACGATGGAGCGTCCGGATGTCGACCGCATCGAAGGCTTGAGCCCCGCGATCTCGATCGAGCAGAAAACGGTCGGTCGAAATCCCCGTTCCACCGTCGGGACAATCACGGAAATCTACGATTACCTGCGCCTGCTCTTCGCGCGGGCGGGTGTCCAACACTGCCCGAAAGACGGCGCACTGGTCCAGAGGCAGAGTTTCGACCAGATGGTCGACCGCATTCTTTCCCTCGAGCAGGGGACGCGCCTCGTCATTCTCGCTCCTGTCGTCCGGGGTCGGAAGGGCCATTACCGGGAACTGTTCGAACAAATCGCAGGGGACGGTTTCACGAAGGTGCGCGTCGACGGCGAGATCCGGGAAATCGAAAGCGGGATGAAGACGGACCGTTACAAGGTCCACAACATCGAGATCGTCGTAGACCGCTTCGTCGTTCACCCCGATGTTCGCAGCAGGGCGGCGGATTCGCTCGAGATCGCCCTGAAATACGGCCAGGGCGTCGTCATCGTGCACGCGGACGGGAAAGATATCCTGATGAGCGAGAAATATGCCTGCCCTGCCTGTAATGCCAGTTTCGAGGAACCGGCACCGAGTTCTTTCTCGTTCAATTCGCCGTATGGGTATTGCCCGGCCTGCCAAGGGCTGGGGGAACAGCGCGAGTTCGATCTCGGTCTCATTCTGCCCGACGAAAGCAAGCCACTGGATGGGGAAGCTCTCGTCCCGCTCGGCAAACCGCGACGGAACTGGCTCTGGGCCCAGGTCAGAGCTGTCGCCAAACGATTCGCGTTCGATCTCGACGTGCCGTGGAGGGACATTCCCGGGGAAGCCCGCCACATTCTCCTCTACGGAAGCGGGCGGGAGAAATTCGACATTCTCTACGTGGATCCCCAGGGGCGAACCACGATGTACCGCCATTCCATTTCGGGGGTCATTCCCTGGCTCCGCCAGTTCTACGAGAACACGACCTCGAGCAACCTCCGCGAATGGGCCGAGTCCTTCATGACGGCTGTCCCCTGTTCGGCTTGCGGCGGGGGTCGCCTCCGTCCCGAAGCCCTCGCCGTACGGTTTGGGGGGATGACCATCGACCGCATCGTCCGCATGTCCATCCGCGAGGCGTCCCTCTTCTTCGAGGCACCGGAAATGACGAAGCGGCAAGAGGAAATTGCGCGCCCGATCATCAAGGAAATCGCGGCACGACTCGAATTCCTCCGCAACGTGGGGTTGGATTACCTCACGCTGGACCGCTCGGGGCGGTCCCTTTCCGGCGGTGAGGCACAGCGTATCCGCCTCGCGACGCAGATCGGGACTCGACTCACCGGTGTCCTCTATATCCTGGACGAGCCCTCCATCGGTCTCCACCAGCGTGATAACATCAAGCTCATTTCGTCGCTCAAGCACCTCCGCGACATCGGGAACTCCGTGATCGTCGTCGAACACGACCGCGAGATGATCGAGAATGCGGACCACGTGATCGACCTCGGTCCGGGTGCAGGGGAGTACGGGGGCCGCGTCATCGCGTCAGGGTCGGTGGATGACCTCAAACGCAGCGTGCGGCGACGGGGAAACGGAAACGGTCGCTCGAACCGGGGGCCGGACATGGATCAGGTTCCTCAGCCTCTCTCTCTGACCGCAGCATACCTGACGGCGAAACGTTCCATCCCCATACCCGCCGTGCGCAGGGCAGGCAACGGAGAACACCTCGTCCTGAAAGGGGCGCGGGGTCGCAACCTCAAGAACATCACCTTCGCCGTCCCCCTCGGGACGTTCGTCTGTGTTACGGGGGTCAGCGGGTCGGGCAAATCCTCGCTCGTCAACGAGACCCTTTTTCCCATTCTCGCGCGCCGTTTCTACGGATCCAACATGCCCGTCCTCCCGTACGACGGCATTGAAGGGCTCGACAAAGTCGATAAGGTGATCGATATCGACCAAGCGCCGATCGGCCGAACGCCGCGCTCAAATCCCGCGACCTACACGGGCTTGTTCACGCTGATCCGCGACCTGTTCATGAGCCTCCCCGAGTCCCGTATCCGCGGCTATTCCGCAGGCCGGTTCAGTTTCAACGTGTCGGGAGGGAGGTGCGACGCTTGCGAGGGCGACGGTGTCCGCCGGATCGAGATGAATTTCCTTCCCGACGTATACGTCCTCTGCGAGGTGTGCAAAGGGAAGCGGTACAATCGCGAAACGCTGGAAGTGCGTTTTCGCGGGAAATCCATCGCGGACGTGCTCGACATGTCCGTCGACGAGGCTCTGGCGTTCTTCGCCGACATCCCACGAATACGGCGTAAGCTCGAGACGCTGCACGATGTCGGACTCGGTTATATCCGCCTCGGCCAGCAGGCGACGACCCTCTCGGGGGGCGAGGCCCAGCGCGTCAAGCTCTCGACCGAACTCTCCAAGGTGGGAACGGGGAACACGCTGTATATCCTTGACGAACCCACGACGGGTTTGCATTTCGAGGACGTCCGGATGTTGCTCGACGTGCTCTCCAAGCTCGTCGACAAGGGGAACACCGTCATCGTCATCGAGCACAACCTCGAAGTCGTCAAGTGCGCGGATTGGATCATCGACCTCGGCCCGGAAGGAGGGGACGACGGGGGATATGTCGTCGTCGAGGGGACACCGGAACAGGTCGCCGCTTCCGGGAAAGGATACACCGCCATGTACCTGCGAGAGGTATTGACACCCCCCCGGTCGCGGTGAACGGTTTCGGGGAGCAGTCGGTGCAGGCACGAACGAGTCGTGTTCTGGTGCGGGTTCTTCCGGAGGTCCGTACCCTTCTCCTCGCGCTCTGCCGAACTCCGTATGACAGGCCCGAGGGGATCCGCCCTTCTTCCCATCGGGAGATTCGACGAAGGCTTTCCCCTCGCCGCATACGGGTCACCATCCACCTCTGCCCACGGCCGGAAGCAGGTAAAAGTCCTGCACCCTGCAGCGGGGAAGGGCAATCCCTTTTTCGGGAGTCAAACCTCCATAATCTCCGATTCTTTCGCCTCGAGAATCCGGTCGACCGTTTCGATGTGTTTGTCGGTCAGATCCTGCACCCGTTTTTCCGCCTTCTTCCTCTCGTCCTCTGAGATGTGCTCTTCCTTCTCGGCCTTTTTCAAGTGCTCGTTCGCGTCACGGCGGATATTCCGGAGCGCGACTTTCGTTTCCTCCCCGAAGCGTCGGACGAGCTTGACGAGATCGCGACGTCGTTCTGCGGTGAGCGGCGGGATGGGGACACGGATGACGGTGCCGTCGTTGACGGGATTGAGCCCCAGATCCGACGAGAGGATCGCCTTCTCGATGAGCGGAATGAGGCTGCGGTCCCATGGTTGCACGTTGAGCGTGTGAACATCGCGCACGGAGATGTTGGCCACCTTGTTGAGCGGCATGACAGATCCATAGGCGGTGACCTTCACGGCGTCCAGCAACGCCGTGGTTGCCTTGCCCGTGCGGATCCTGTGGAGCTCGTTCCGCAGGGACTCGACCGATTTGTCCATGCGGGTTGACGCATCCTTGATGATGGCATCGATCGGCATGTAGGTCTCCCGTTATGATGAGGCTGGCTGATGGTATGACGTGGAAACGAGCGTCCCGATCTCCTCCCCGAGCACGATCCTGCGGAGATTCCCCGGGACGTTGATGTTGAACACGATGATGGGGACGTTGTGTTCGCTACAGAGCGTCACGGCCGTCATGTCCATGACGCGGAGGTTCTTGTTGAGAACATCGAAGTAACCGATAGTGCTGAATCGGACGGCCTCGGGATGCGTTTCCGGATCGGCGTCGTACACGCCGTCCACACGTGTCCCTTTGACGACGACATCCGCTTCGATTTCGATGGCGCGGAGGGCGGCGGCGGTGTCGGTCGTAAAATTCGGGTTCCCCGTCCCTGCTCCGAGAATGACGACGCGACCTTTCTCCAGATGTCGAATGACGCGCCGGCGGATGTACGGCTCGGCAATCTGTCGCATGTCGATGGCGGTCGTCAGTCGTGTCGGAATGCCTTTGGCCTCGAGGACGTTCTGTAATGCGAGCGAATTGATGACTGTGGCGAGCATCCCCATCTGGTCGCCCGAGGCTTTCTGGAACCCCTGCGCAGCGGCCGCCACGCCGCGAAAGATATTGCCCCCGCCGAGAACCACACCGATCTGGACACCGAGCTGCGTTACCGAGATGATCTCGTCGGCGTACGAGGAGAGAACGCCGGGGTCGATGCCGTACGGTCGGTCGCCCATCAGCGACTCACCGCTGAGCTTGAGGAGGATACGTCGGTACTTGAGATCCATCGTCGCCTTCCTTCGCGGTCTCGGGTTCAGGATGCGGATTCCACCGTGATCATGTTCCCCCTCATCGGTCGGGGGCGACGCGGGGATGCGGTGCCCCTCACTCGCTTTCGCCCACTTGGAAACGGGCGAAACGCTTCACGACGATCGGCACCCCGCATTCCTTCGAGGCGGTCTCGATGTATTCCTTGACGGTCTTCGTGTTGTCGCGGATGTAGCTCTGCTCGAGAAGGGTGAATTCCTGGAAGAATTTGTTGAGTTTGCCCGTGGCGATCCGTTCGATGAGGTTTTCGGGTTTCCTTTCGTTCCGTGCCTGCTCGCGGTATATCTCGAGCTCTTTCTCGCGCGTCTCGGTTGGGACGGATTCGCGGTCGACGGCAAGGGGGTTCATCGCCGCTACCTGCATGGCGAGGGATTTCCCCACCTCGAGGATGGGGGTCGCCGCCGAAGGCGCTTCGAGCTCGACGATCACCCCGAGCTTCGAACCCGGGTGTACGTAGTCGACTAGTACGTTTCCTTTCGGGAACACGCGGAACCGTTTCACTGCGATCTTCTCGCCGATTTTCCCGATCAG
The DNA here is from genome assembly GCA_029907355.1 of Bacteroidota bacterium. Taxonomy (GTDB): domain Bacteria; phylum Bacteroidota; class Ignavibacteria; order SZUA-365; family SZUA-365; genus JARYLZ01. The sequence continues at coordinate 10,296 of JARYLZ010000001.1, forward strand.
TTCCGTCAAGTGATCCTGGAGCGTTCGGCCGTCGCTCATCGATGACATGAGAGCGGGCAAATCCACCGGTTTCTCGCGCTTCACCGTCTCGAGGACTCTCCGCGCAAACGCGAGGAAATCCGTGCTGCGTGCGACGAAATCGGTTTCGCAATTGACCTCGACGATGGATCCCTCGCCGCCCTCGACGCTCGTGAGAATGACCCCCTCGTTCGCCGTGCGGTCCATGCGCTTCTCCGCGGTGACGGCGCCCATTTTCCGAAGGTACTCGATTGCCTTCTCCATGTCCCCACCCGACTCGACGAGCGCCTTCTTGCAATCCATCATGCCGGCGTTCGTCTTATCGCGGAGTGCTTTCACTGCTGCTGCGGAAATTTCCATATGCTCTGATCTCTCCTTTATACGGCGTGTGGAATGGCCATCCTCACACCGCCGGTTCTTGACGGGACTCGATTTCCTCGCCTTCTTCTTCTGCTTCCTCCTCGGCTTTGAGGAGAGCGGCTTTCTCCTTCCCCTCTTCCAACGCCGAAGCGATGGCGCGCGCCACGATCTCGATGGTTCTCGCGGAATCGTCGTTTGCGGGGATGGGATAGTCGATGAGAGTCGGGTCGCAGTTGGTGTCGACGAGGGCCACGAGGGGAATGCCGAGCGTTCGCGCTTCCTTCACCGCGATGTGTTCCTTGCGGATATCGACGACGAACACGGCGCCGGGAAGGCGGTTCATGTCCACAATACCGCTGAGGATTTTCGTAAGCCTTTCCTTTTCGCGCGTGAGCATCAGGCGTTCCTTCTTCGTGATCTTGTCGAAGGTGCCGTCCACCTCCATCCGTTCGATGTTGCTCAGGCGCTTGATGCTCTTGCGGATGGTCGTAAAATTGGTGAGCATGCCGCCGAGCCATCGCTCGGTGACGTAATTCTGACCCCCTTGTTCTGCGATGGAGCGGATGATGTCCTTCGCCTGTTTCTTCGTACCGACGTACAGGATGCGTTTCCCCTGCGAGACGATGCCGACGATCGCTTCGCATGCGGCGTCGATTTTCTCCTGCGTCTTCTTCAAATCGATGATGTGGATGCCGTTGCGCTGCATGAAGATGTAGGGCTTCATCTTCGGGTTCCAGCGCCGGGTGAGATGACCGAAATGGGCCCCCGCGGCGAGAAGTTCCTCGAGCGAGACTCGTGGCATGGTGGGGTACTCCTTGGTGGGTTGCGGTTGTGTCCTCTGCGGCTTTCATCTCGCCGGATGATGCGCCTCATCGGCGCACACCCGTCCGGCGATCCGGCCGCATGCGTGATGGGGAAAAATCAACGCTTGCTGAACTGGAAGCGTTTCCGTGCTTTTTTCTGACCGTATTTCTTGCGTTCGACCATGCGGCTGTCGCGCGTCAATAACCCCGCTTCCCGAAGCTTCGGGCGGTGACTTTCATCGAGACGAACGAGTGCGCGGGCGATGCTCAGCTTCACCGCACCGGCCTGCCCATGGGTCCCCCCTCCACGGACGTTCACGAAGACGTCATATCGGCCGTTCGTCTCCGTCACGGTGAACGGGGAACGGACTTCATCCAGCATTTCCTGGGTCGGGAAAAATGCGTCGATGTCCCGTCCGTTGACCGTGATTTTCCCGGTTCCCGGCATAAGCCGCGCCCGGGCTACTGCGGTTTTCCTGCGACCAACGACGATGGTATGCTGAACTCTCATGGGTGATCCTTTCTTTACGTGTGATCTTCCATCCGATCGCGTCAATCGAATGTCAAAACCTCCGGCTTCTGCGCCGCATGCGGGTGTTCGGCTTCCGGGTAGACTTTCAGCTTCTTGATGATGCGGCGACCGAGTCGGTTGTGCGGCAGCATGCCGCGGACGGCATGCTCCACGACGAAACGGGGGTTCGAGCGCACGAGGTCCTTGAACATCCGTACTTTCGCGCCGCCCGGGTAACCGGAATAGTGGAAATAGGATTTCTGTTCGTACCGTTTCCCCGTGACACGCACTTTGCCCGCGTTGATCACGATCACGTAGTCGCCGGTGTCGACATGAGGGGAAAAAATGGGTTTGTGTTTCCCGCGAAGGATGCGGGCGACGTTCGCGGCGAGGCGTCCGAGAACCATTCCGTCCGCATCGACGATGTACCACTTCTTCTCGACGTCCTTTTCCCGCGCCTGAAAGGTCCGATCCGTCATTCGAAGGCTCATGGGTTACCTTTTTGTACTCGATTCGTGTCGGTATAAAGTGAACCGATCTACAAAGTAACGAAAGCATAGACAAAAAATCAAACCTCGTACAATTCCCTCGTGCAATTCGAAAGAGCGTGTATTCCATGAAAAAGTCTCGGCCTGCGCGTTTCCCCCTATGTGACCCATGGGAAAGAAACCTCGGGGGGAGAATGCGGGCAACGTCGGTCGATAGAAGGGCGAGCAGAATTATTTTCACACCGCCGAACGAGGTGGTGCATCTTTTCCCCGGAAGCATGGGAAGGGTTTTCTCCCGCTTGCCGACTCATTCGTCCACCCCTATCTTTGCTTTCCCGAATCAACCAATCGCCTCATCACGCGGCATCCCCATGAACCTGAATTTTTCCTGTCCCTGGACCATCGAGGATCTGCGGCATTCCATCGTGGGCATCGATACGACGGTTCCCCTTCTCGACGGACGCATCGTGCCTTACGTGTTCCTCGACAACGGGGCGAGTACCCCCTCGTTCCGTCACGTTCTCGACGTGCTCAACGAATTCATGGAATTCTACTCCGGTGTGCATCGGGGGACGGGGTTCAAATCCATCCTCGCCACACACGTATTCGACGAGGCGCACGCGATCGCGGGGGAATTCGTCGGCGCCGATCCCGAGCGCGATACCGTCATCTTCGGAAAAAACACCACCGAGGCGATCAACAAGATCGCGAACCGCTGCGTGTGGGAACCCGACGACGTCGTCATCGTCACTCTCATGGAACACCACTCGAACGACCTGCCGTGGAGAAAATACGCGCGGGTGGTCCATGTCGGAACGGACGATGAAGGGTATCTCGACCTCGATGCGTTAACGCGGGCGTTCCGGCAGCACAAGGGACATGTCCGATTCCTCTCCGTGACCGGCGCTTCCAACATCACGGGCATCGTGAATCCTATCCATGATCTCGCCCGGATGGCCCACGAGGAAGGGGCGTGGATTTTCGTGGATGCGGCGCAACTCGCACCGCACCGGAACATCGACATCCGCCCTCACGATGATCCCGGGCACATCGATTTCATCGCATATTCCGCACACAAAATGTACGCACCGTTCGGTATCGGCGTCCTCGTCGGGAAGAGGGAATGGTTCGCACAAGGGAATCCCGATATGGTCGGTGGCGGTGTCGTGGAGGTTGTCGGTGAAGAATACGTCGCGTTTTCACCCCCTCCCGCCAAAGAGGAGGCGGGGAGCCCGAACGTCCCCGGTGCCGTCGCACTCGCCGCAGCGATCCACGTGCTTCGGAAAGCCGGGATGGAGAGGATCGCCGCACACGAACACGAACTGCTCACGTATGCCGTCCCACGCCTGGCGAGCGTGCCGGGTCTGCACGTGTTCGGCCCGACGGACCCGGAGAAACTCCGCGGCAAGGTCGGAGTCGTCAGCTTCGGCTTCGAGAACATCCATCACGCGAAGGTCGCCGCCATTCTCAGCGCGGAAGGCGGAATAGGGGTCAGGAACGGCTGTTTCTGCGCACACCCTTATGTGAAGCGACTGTTGAAAATCACCCCGGAAGAGGACAAGCGCCTCACGGAAAACGTCCTCAAGGGCGATCGGCGCAATATTCCGGGCATGGTGCGGGCGAGTTTCGGCTGTTATAACAATTTCAGCGACGTCGATCGACTCGTCGAGATGCTCCATCGCATCGCGCGAGGCGAATACATCGGGGATTACGAATTGGACGAACGTTCCGGAACCTGGTGGCCGAAGAATTTCACGTACCCCTTCGAGGCCTATTTCCCCCACTTCTCCTTCCTCCGAGAACCGATGCTCGAGGGCTACGGCGAAGCGAGTTGAAGGACCCCGCAGGCTCTTTACGACGCCCCCTGGAGCAGCCATCGGGTGACGGGGGAGGTATCCCTAACGGGTCCTTTTGTCAACGGGGCAAAGGCGAAATTTGCCCGGCGACCGTCCCGTCGTGATATCAGACTGACCGCCGGAATAAAACGCTTCCCCACTCGTCGGGGATGTCGAGCACCCTCTCGGGCTTGTCCTTCATGAATTCGTCGACAGCACGCTTGCACGCCCAATCGGATTCCGGGCTGTTGTAATCGTGGACCATGATGTAACCGCCCGGCGGGATGCGGGGATAGAAAAACTCGAGGCTGCAACGCGTCGGTTCGTAGAGATCGAGATCGAGAAGGACGAAAGCGAAAGAATGATGCTCGAGGTCTTGGAACGTGCTCGGGACATAACCTTTTCGCACGACGATGTTCTTCGTGTCGCCGATCGTCTCCAGGACACGTTCGACGGATGTGTTCCGGAAACGCGTGTCTTCGGCTGTGTCTTTTCCATCTCGTGGAAAGCCTTCGAACGTGTCGAAGAGAAAGAGTTCCCGTTCCGGGCATAACCGGTGAAGGACCGCACTCGTCTCGCCGCGGTATACACCGAGTTCGGCCAAAGCGCCGGGTATGTTCTCCGTACGCAATCGCTCCAGAGCGAGGGCGATCGTCGTGTACCGGACATAATCCCGATCTTGCGCGAGTCGTTCGTGGGCCTGACTGTCGAACGGCGGGAACCGCATTTTCCCGATAGGGATGATCCTGCGCCCTGTCAGGCACCGTAGCCTTCTCATCAGCGAACAGGATACCGTGCGGATGAGCGCTTCTTTCAACGAATTCGACATGGTATCGGATTCTTTTTCCTCTTTCTCTGTTCGCACATTCTCCTCTCCCCGTTTTCGCGTAGACCCTCGTAAGATGGACGGTTGCGCGTAAAATACGCGAAGCAGCTGCTTTCTGAAACGATTGCGCTTTGCATCGTATGGCCAGGTCGCGTGCAGACTCGCCATGAACCCCGGATACCACGAAAAGATCACCGCAGTTCGAATCTCAGAGAAACCGATCCCGAACGCTGGATGAGTTTCCCTGCCCAGGCGATTTTCTTATCCTTCTAACGAAGGATTCGTCGTGCGTACCGCCAGAGGTGTCGATCTGTCCATGAGATCCGCGAACTCGCCTCTGTTTTTTCTTGCGCTCCTTCTTTCCCGATGTACGAGGGTTGGAGAACCCCCCACTTCGTCGAGTTGTTCGAGATATGAAGAATCACGACTATTGTAAGGGTTTTTTCGACCCATCCCGCCCTGTGACTGCGAAAATCGATTGCGAGAGGACGGTTCGGGGAAACGAAGGATTTCATCGATGAAGAAAGGCTGACGCATCCACGATGGACTGTCCCGAGGAGAGGAAAAATCGACACGAACTCGAACGAGCCGGTGCGGGGCATCCTCTTGATCAACACGACCATTCTCGCATTCTTTCCCGGAGAAAAGAGGGGGAGAGCCGGCGTATCGTCCATATCGGCGGCGTGGAGATAGGCGGGAACGGTTTGGTCGTCATCGCCGGTCCCTGTGCGGTCGAATCGTCGGCACAGATCCGTGACACGGCTTTGTTCGTCGCTTCAGCAGGGGCGCGGGTTTTGCGCGGAGGCTCTTTCAAGGCACGAACATCCCCTTACGCGTTCCAGGGGCTTGGAATCGAGGGCGTCCGAATGATGCGCGAAGCGGCCGATGAAGCAGGACTCCCCATGGTTACCGAGATCCTGTCGGAAAAGGATCTCCCTGCGATGGAGCCGTATGTCGATGCCTTCCAAGTGGGTTCCCGCAACATGGACAACACAGCGCTCCTCAAGGAATTGGGGGCTGTACGAAAACCGGTCGTCCTGAAGAGGGGATTCGCGGCGACCATCACCGAATGGCTCCTTGCGGCCGAGTACATCCTTGTCGGTGGGAACCCCAATGTCATCCTCTGCGAGCGGGGAATCCGCACCTTCTCCCGCGATACACGGTTTACGCTCGATCTCGCGGGAGCCGTTCTCGCCCACCAGCGATCTTCCCTCCCCGTCATCATCGACCCATCGCATGCGACGGGTAAGCCCGATCTCGTCGTGCCGCTCGCGGCTGCTGCGGTCGCTGCGGGTCTCGATGGTTTGATGGTCGAAGTCCACCCTCACCCGTCCGCGGCCCTCTCCGACGCGGAACAAGCCCTGGCACCGGAGAGTTTCCATGAAATGATGCACCGTGTTGCAGCGGTCGGAGAGGCCGTCGGTCGTCCGGTAATGAAGAGCGTGGGGCTACCCACCGGACCCGCCGCTGCGACCGGCGGAAGCGTTTCCGGCACATGAGCCGGGCGGTCCACGACATGTTTTCCCGCATCGCGGGGACGTACGACCGTGCGAACACCATTCTTTCCGCGGGCGTCCATTCCCGCTGGCGGAAACGCGCCGTGCAGGAAAGCGGCGCGAAAGCGGGAGATTCCGTTCTCGATTGCGCGACGGGGACAGGGGATCTCGCCCTCGCGTTCAAACGTGTCGTCGGCCCCGAAGGCTTCGTCGTCGGGAGCGACTTCTGCGAGGAAATGCTTACCCTTGCCCGTAGGAAAAGCGAAAGGCTGGGGCTTTCCGTCGAGTGGGAAAAGCAGGATGTTCTCGACTTGCCGTACCGCGACGACACCTTCGATATTGCATCCATCGCATTCGGCATACGCAACGTGGACAACCCGCTCGCTGCGCTCAGGGGCATGGCCAGGGTCGTCAAGCCCGGCGGTCGGGTCGTCGTCCTGGAATTCGGACAGCCGCGCAGATGGATTCGGCCTGCTTTTTCCTTGTACAGCAAGATATTCCTGCCCCTCGTCGGGGGTGTGGTTTCCGGCGAGCCCGCTGCGTACGCTTACCTTCAAAGGACTTCGTCGGCCTTCCCCTGCGGCGATGCCTTCCTCCGCCTCATGGCCGAGGCGGATGTGTTCCGCTCGTCACGCTGTGTCCTCTTGAACTCCGGAATCGCGTATCTCTACATCGGTGTCGTCGAGTGATACGAGCGCAGGCCGACGCTTCAGCACCCGGGGGTTAGGAATAACCTTCGAACCGCCTCCCTGTCGGGTTTGCCGCTCTCCGTCAAGGGAACAGCGCGGGCCGACAGCCATCGTTTCGGCACCTTGAAGGGTGCCAGCACACGATGGCATTCCTCGCGAAGCCGCTCGAAATCCTCTTCCCCGCGTTCGGGCACGACGAGAGCGGCGACGGTCTCACCCCACTCTTCATCCGGGAGACCGACGATGCATGCGTCCTCCATACCCGGCAGGGCGCGGAGAACATCTTCGATTTCCTCCGGGGATATGTTCTCGCCACCCGAAACGATCATATCGTCGCTTCTTCCGACAACGTGGAGACGGCCGAGGGCGTCGAAGAAACCGGTATCGCCTGTTTTGAACATCCCGCCGGAGAAGCGTTCGGCATCGCCGCCGTCCAGATAACCCGAGAACACCGCCGGACCGCCGATCCAAATATCCCCTTTCATCCCATGGGAAAGACCCCGCCCTCCCGCATCCCGAATTTCCACGGTGAAACCGGGTAACGGCTTCCCCACACAGCCGATCTCGAGTCTATCGCCGGGCTTCATGGTCGCCACTTGGGATCCGGCTTCCGTGAGGCCGTACGTGAGGAGTACGGGGAGACTCCGCCTGCGAGCCTCTTCGATGACGGTACGTGGGGCTGCGGCACCGCCGAGGAGAATCGCACGAAGGGATGTGCACTCGTGGGCCGTGAGCGAGGGATCGGCATCCATCACGCGTCGGAGAAGCAGCGGGACGAGCGATACGATCGTTACCGCCCCGGCCCGTATCGTCCGAGCGAGATCGGCGGGTGATGCCCCCCCGGAAAGCGTCACCGCGCAACCGGAGAAGACCGCCCGGTAAAGAATGCTCAGACCGCCCGTGTGGCTCAAGGGAAGAGGACAGAGCCAATTATCGGATATACCTGTGCGGAGATTCGCATCAGAGGCTTTCGCCGCCGCCCTGAGATTCGCCCATGTCAGCGGGACGAATTTCGGATGCCCCGTGCTGCCCGATGTGGGAAGGATGACTGCTATGCTGTTTTCATCCAAGAGATGGAATGCGTCGATCGCCTCCCGTAGAGACGGCCCCGACCGCCGCTTTGCGGGTAAGCCATGGAGATTGCCTCTCTCGTCGACGGAAACGAAACAGGTATCCGGCATGTTCGCCCGTCGAAAATGCCGCGCAGCGGGAGGATCCGTCACCAGGACATGGGTTCCGGTGAGTCGTGCGGCCTCTTCGACTTCCCGGGCCGTCCAACGCCGATGGAAAGGGATGATCACCGCTCCGAGAAGCCCGACGGCATGGATCAGCATGACATGCGTCGACGATCCTTCAAGATATGTCGCGATACGGCTTCCTTCCCCGACACCGAGCGTCTCGTGCAATGCCATCGCGTAACGGGATGTTTCCTCGAAAAGCCCCTCCCATGTCCAACGTTGCTCCCTCTCCACGAGCGCCGGCAAACCCGGGGTACTCGAATTCCGTGTGACAAGCGGGTGTGTCACGGCTGTTCTTCCTTAGTCCTGCGGAACACGGATTGAGATCGCGTCATGATCCGAAGAAGGGTACCAACCGATCAATTCCCCGGCATCGAAACCGATACCGGGCGCTGAGCCTAGGAAATACTGCCCGTCCCGCACATTCCTTTCGAGGGGGTCGTCGGGGAAAATCCCTCCCGTCGAAAGTCCGTGATGCCGCAAGAGCACACTCGGGATGGACGCAGCGAGGTGGGCAACCGCCGACCGTGCGACCGGCCCGTCGATCATGGTCGTGAAGACGACAGCCTTTCCCGCCGCGTGGGCTTCGCGAGCGAAAGACCGGCAAGCGACCAGGGTCCCGGCCGCCATCGGTTTCAGGATGAATAGATCACACGCATCCTCCACGAGCAGGACGCGGGCTCTTTCGAGCGGGTGCGCGGACTCGTCCGCTGCGATGGGAATGGGAGAGTCCGATTTGAGACGCCGCAATGCTTCCATGGCTCCGGCGGGGATGGGTTGTTCGATATACTCGATGCCCATGTGCCGAAAAACGTGAATGGCCGTGCGGGCTTCCTCGATCGACCATTTCCCGTTTGCGTCGAGCCGGATCAATGTGTCATCCGGGCTCGCCTCACGTGCGGCGGCGACCCGTTCGACATCCACCGCAAGCGGGAACACCCCCACCTTGATTTTCAGGCAGCGATAACCTTTCGCAGCGAGATCCCGGCATCGGGAAGCGATTCCCAATGGGTCTTCCTCGGTTAGAACGGCATTGACACGGACCACCGGCGCCGCCTGCCCTCCCGTACCCGCCACGAGAAAACGGGCGAGAGGCAAACCGTTTCGACGGGCGAAGAGATCGAGGAGTGCGGTTTCCACGGCGAAACGCGCGCAGGGGGTCTGTTCGAGGCACGGGAACACGCTGTCGAAATTCTCGAGATGAGCCGGACCGATGGGTTCGGCTGTCAGAACGTGTGCGGCTCCTCTCAACGCTTCGAGGGATCGATCGAACGTTTCTGTACCGAGCGCTGGCAGCGGTGCGGACTCCCCGAATGCCCGAAGACCGTCCTCGGCGCGGAGTTCCACGAGCATAACGTGTCGTGAGGAAATCGCCCATCCCGCAGTCACGAACGCGGATCGCAACGGCAGTTTCGCTGTTCGGATGTGGACGGAAAGGGATTCTTTCATCGGCTCTCACCGCAAGAGAAATGCGGCGGAATACAATACACCGAACACGACGAGAAAACCGCCCGTCGCGGCGAGAACCCTGTTGAGAGAGGGACCGTCGGTTCGCGTGAGAACGATTCGAACGATCCGGACGGCAAGCGGTATCGAGACCAGGGGGAGAAGGAAAAAAAGAACACCCGAGTATGCCGCCTGCACGACCGGGACGGCGAACGCAACTGATAGGAGAACGGTGAACTCCACTCTCGTGGCCTCCCGACCGATGCGCACGGCCAACGTCCGCTTCCCCGTCTTCCGGTCCGTGTCGATGTCGCGGTAATTGTTCACGACGAGGATGGCGGTGGAAATCGCCCCGATCGGAAGCGAAGCGGCGAGCGCGTCATGCGAGAAGCGCAGGGCCTGAACGTAATGGGTGCCCGTCACGGCCCCTACACCGAAGAAGAGGAAAACGAAAAGATCCCCGAGCCCGATGTACGCGAGAGGGAAAGGCCCTGCGGTATACGCGACGGCGCAGACGAGGGAAAGCATGCCGAGAATCAGGATCGGCCATCCGGCGATGTAAACGAGGGTGAGGCCGAGAAGAAATGTCCCCCCGAGCACACCGATCATGGCGTTCCGGACAGTCCGAGGAGGGATAAGGCCGCTTTGAGTGACCCGGATCGGTCCGAGCCTGTCCGGCGTATCTACCCCTTTCATGAAATCGAAGTAGTCGTTGGCGAGGTTCGTTCCCACCTGGATGGCAAGGGCACAAACGAACGCGACCGATGCGGGGAGCGCAGAGAACGCACCCTCGGACCCCGCGACTGCCGAACCGACCAGGACTGGGACTGCGGAAGCGGGCAGTGTTTTTGGCCGTATCGCCGTGACCCAATTCCCGAGCCTCACGATGCGCCCGCTGGATGACTCGTTGGGAAAGCTGCCATAGTCCGGCGGGACATCCCCCTCACCATGGCAGCCAGGGGAATCTCCTGAAATTCGGTTTGCGCTTTTCGAGAAAGGCGTCCTTTCCCTCCTTCGCTTCATCCGACATGTAGTAGAGAAGAGTCGCGTTTCCCGCCAGTTCCTGGATTCCGGCCTGACCGTCCAACTCCGCATTGAACGCGGATTTCAAGAGGCGAATCGCGAGAGGGGACTTGCGAAGGATTTCCCTCCCCCATTCGACCCCTTCCTCTTCGAGGCGTTCGACCGGAACGACGGCGTTCACCAACCCCATGTCGAGGGCTTCCCGTGCCGAGTAACGCCGACAGAGATACCAAATCTCCCTCGCCCGTTTCTGGCCGACGAGGCGTGCGAGGTAGGAAGCTCCGAACCCACCGTCGAAACTGCCGACCAGCGGGCCCGTCTGTCCGAAAACCGCGTTATCGGCCGCAATGGTCAGATCGCAAACGACGTGGAGCACGTTCCCCCCGCCGATCGCGTACCCCGCCACGAGTGCGATGATGGGCTTGGGCATGGAACGGATGAGGCGCTGAAGTTCCAAAACGTGCAGCCGCGGGACGCCGCCCCCCGTCGGTAAGTACCCCGCGTCTCCGCGTATGCGCTGATCGCCCCCACTGCAGAACGCGTACACCCCGTCCTGCGCCGGGCCTTCGCCCGTGAACAGAACCACGCCCACGGTGGTGTCAGCCGCGACGGTGCGGAATGCGTCGATGAGTTCGTCGACCGTTTCAGGCCGGAAAGCGTTCCGAACTTCCGGCCTGTTGATCGCAATCCGGGCGAGGCCTTCCTCGCTGCATCGGAACGTGATGTCCCGGTACTCTTTCACAGTGCGCCATTCGATGGGATTCATACGCTCGCCCTCCACGATGGGGTGCAGGGAATCTGTGTGATGGGAATGGAGACATGTTGCAACGATGATCCATGTCACCGGAGGTCATGTTTCGGAATCACTCCAGAAGCGACGCACGTACTCCGCAAGCTCCGTGGGTCTGTCCGTCGGGATATCGTGGCCCACGCCGGGGACAATGACGAAACGGGACGATGGAACCCTTTCATGGATGCACTTGCCTCCATCAACGTACCGTTCGTCCCGTTCTCCGGCGAGGACGAGAAGGGGGAAACGGATTTCCCGAAGACGTTCCCACAGCGGTTCCATAGCGCCTTGTCCTACCCCTTCGAGCGAGCGGGCGAACCCGTTGGCGGTACCGGAAAGTCGGGATTGTCTGGCGGTCCGCCGCGACGATACCGATGCCGGGGAAAATAGCGGCCCTTCGATCCATGCGTCGATGAACGGTTCCAAACCCTTTTCGAGAAGGGCCCGTGCCTTCTGCCGGTCTTCCCCGTATCGTGCGGCACGTTCGGCGGGGTCCACGATGCCTGCCGTCGTGCTGACAAGGACGAGTGTCGCCACACGATCGGGTTCGTCGAGCGCGAATCTCAACGCGAGGCGCCCGCCGAGCGAATAGCCGAGCAGATGGATTTTCCTCGCGCCCGTACGATCGAGGGACTCGGAGAACATGAGGCGGAAACGCTCGTACGTGTAAAACTCTTTGTCGGCGGGGGAAGGAGACTCCCCGTGACCCGGCAGATCGAAAGCGTACACATCCCTTTCCTCCGCCAGTTGCGGGGCGATAGGATCCCACATGCGGCGGTCGCGGGTGAAGCCGTGAAGAAGAACGGCCGGTGGTGCCTTTCCGCCGCGGAATACTTTCCAGGAAAGGCGATACACCTTTTCGGCACGGGGGACGTGTGCCGCACGTGCCAGGGGAGTTCTCCAGACTGCGCGGACCCTGCTCATAACACTCTCGACAACTCGCTCGCGCAACTCGAGAGCCGCGGTCCTATCCGCCCTCACCTCAGCCACGCGCACGCCGTCGGTGTTCTCGGACTCTGCAATGAAAGCGATGTACTCGTCCCACCGTTGGACGGACATGCAGGGGAAACCGAAAGAGCGCACGAGCGGCGCAATTTCTATGCCGTGTGGTGTCGCGAAACGCTCCGTGAACGGCGGGTCGAATTGATGGATGGGTAGATGGTGAAAAATCCCCCCCCCGTCGTTGTTCACGACAACGATCGTGAGCTTCGCTCCCGCACGGCGCGCCGCGAGCAGGCCGTCGAGATCGTGGAGGAATGCGATATCGCCGATGAGGAGAATCGTCGGTGTCCCACGGGCTCGCGAGATACCGAGAGCGGTCGAGATCATCCCGTCGACGCCGCTCACACCTCGGTTGACGAACACGTCGACGTCTCGTTCCATCACCGGCAGAAACATGTCCATGTCGCGGATCGGCATGCTGTTCGAAACGACGAGCGCCGATCCGTCCGGGACGCTGTCGGCGAGGCGACGGTATGCCAGACCGTAGAAATCAGGGGACATGACCGCGAGGACTTCGTCCAAAGCGGCTCTCGCGTGGGCATCCGCTTCCTGGAGTGTCAGGGCCCATTCCTTGTCGTGCGTCTCGTGCGGACGCCGTTCGAAACGCTCGGCGAGTGCCTCCAACATGGCTGCGGGCGGTGCGTGGACGTGCATCGCAACCACGGCTTCCGGATCTACCCTGCGCAGGTTGGGGGAAATCCTCACCTGTTCGCACGAGTCGTTCTCCGCGATGAACGATTGCCATATGCCCGGCGTAGGATACGCTCCGAGATGCAGAATCAAGCCGGGTCGGATGCTATCCCTGAGCAGTGGATCCCAGAGGAGAAACGAAGGCGTCGAGATGAGCAACCGAGTGCGGAGCGGACCGTAACGCAATTGCGAGGATGCTTCCGCGAAAACCGGTACCCCGACCGCCCGACTGAAACGTCCCACGCTGCGCCTGTGCGCCTTTCCCTGTGGATCCGGCCCGGCGGAAACGAGGACATGTCGATGGGATCGGATTATATCTTCCAGCTTGTCGACCATGTCGGGATCCGCCTGCACACCCGGCGAACTGATGCACGTCCATGGGTTCCCATCCGTGCGCCCGAAAACCTCTTGCGGGAAACGGTCTACGAACTCGCGCTGCACGGCATCCGGACCTTCCGTAACGGGGGTAGGTTCGAGAGGCTTGCGAAAAGGGAAATTCAGATGGACGGGACCGGCGAGGGGACGCAGGCTTGCGGAGACGGCATAGCACGCCGTGGAACGCAGGGCCCGGATCTTCTGCGCATCGGCTTCCGGCTGGGGCATGTCGAAAAAACACCGCGCGTGCTCACCGTACACCCGCGCCTGGTTCATCGTCTGCAACGCACCGGTGTCGCGGAGATGAACAGGACGGTCGGCGGTCAGTACGATGAGGGGGATGCCCGAGACATCCGCTTCACAAACGGCGGGAAGGAAATGGGCGATCGCCGTACCCGATGTGGAGAGCAATGCGACCGGCACCTCGCCTCCCTTTGCGAGCCCGAGGGCGAAGAATCCTGCGGCTCGCTCGTCGATCACCGTGTGAAGAACGATGTCGGGATGGTTGGAGAAAGCGAGCACAAGCGGTGCGGAACGCGAACCTGGTGCCGCCACCGCGTGGCGCACCCCATTGCGCGCGAGTTCGTCGACGAACACTTCCGCCCACAACGTGTTGATATTGGGGAAATCATCCCGCATGTTCCGTCATCGGACCACGACGTCCAAATGGAGGGTGCGAGGCGCAGCGCACCGAATGCTTTCGTTCAGGAAACGGGGGGGTGGACCACCGGATTGTCTTTTCCGAAGAGCGGTCACACGTCATCCCCTCGCCAAGGCGGAGAGCATGGCCTGCATTTTCACCCGCGTTTCATCGACCTCTTGCTTGATCATGCTTTCCTCGGTTATCCCGGCACCGCCGAACAGGTAGGCCGTGTTCCCGCGCACGAGCGCGGAACGAATCATGACGACCGAGTCACCGTCGCCTGCGGCATCGAACCACCCGGCCACACCGGTGTACAAACCGCGGGGGAAATCCTCGAGCAAACGGATCATGCGTCGCGCTTCATCCCGCGGCGTTCCGCACACGGCGGGGGTGGGATGCAACAGGGCAACGGCATCGGCAAGTCGTCTTCCCTCGAGAAGACGTCCCCTCAGTGGTGAGCAGAGGTGGAGGACATTCGGGAGTCGGAGAATTTCCGGCTGTTCGAGAACGACATCGTCAGCGATTTCCCTCAGCGCCAGCATCATCATCTCGGCGACGAGCGAGTGTTCCTTCCAAATCTTCTGGTCGGTCTGAATCCGTAATCTCCCTTCCTGCTCCTCGACGAGATTGCGTCCCGTCGGGGCCGTTCCCGCCAGAACGGCTGTGCGGAGCGCCCCGCCGGTGGAACGGATGAGCCGTTCCGGGGAAGCGGAGATAAACCGAACACCCGCTTCCGGAGCATACGCATACAGGTAACAATCGGAGTACGAAACGAGGAGCGTCTCGAGAACGTTTCGCAGGAGAATTTCCCGTTCCGCCGTGACGATTGCCCGCCGCGCCAGGACGACCTTTTCCAATGCCCTTCTGCGCAACGTCCTCACCGCCTGCTCCACGGCGAGCGTGAAAGGGACCTCGTTCCACTCGAGGTTCGCGCACAGGGGCTCCTCGACCATAGGCGCCGGTTCTGAATCTGCTGTCTCGATCACGGAGCGGATGCGTTCACGATCCCCCCGAACGGTACGTTCAAAAAGCAGGGACGAATCTCCTGCCGAATCCCGCTTGAGCAGAACGGAAGGGAGAAAAAATTCCATACACGGGAAACCCGCCCATGAGCCGTCCCCTTCCTCGTCGGCAGGGTCGAAAGAGATATGGAAGAACACGGAAGGATCTCCGGCACCAGGGGTTCCGCCGATCATCGACCGCATCTTCTCGGCCGTTTCACGGAACGCTTCCCGCCACCCCGTAAGCGACGCCTCGAAACGGACAGCGTGTGCAGAACCGCAGGCGATCAACCACTCTTGCTCCGGGGATTTCCAGAGGACAGCGGGGTACAGGCCTTGTCGGCACAGTGCTACGAATACCGCGACGGGGCTGTTCAACGGAAACGATTCTCCGCTCTCGTACGAAGGGCCTCTCTTCTCGTTGGGGGATGCAGCGGCGTTCATGGAGAGTATCGTCTACGTTCGAAAACGATCGAGGAGTAGAACAGCTGCTTCAAATGTTCACTTCGACAGCGGATTTCGGGTACTGGAAACTGAAATCGACTTGACCCTCATTGACGGTGAGCTGGTCGAACATGAGCATGAAATGTTCATTCGAGCCGGGACGGTCGATGGTGATGACCGTCGGGAGATAGACGTTGGATTTGCGACGGTAGTCCCGGAATCGGATCACCTCCAGAACCTCGCCGGATGGAGACTTCCGGACGTACCGCGTAACGGCTTCGTATTTCGGGTCGATTTCGTACTCCCGTGTGCCTTCCACCGACCGATAGGTAATGCAATAGATATCCCCCCGCAATTCGCCTTCGGGTTCGGCCCCGGCGGGGAGATGATCGAATCCCACACTTCCCGAAAGGATGTCGAGAATCTCGCGGAACTCGATCGGCATGTAGAGAAGGTTTCGAAGATTTTCCTGCGACGTCTTGCCCCGGGTGAGCGTGTTCTCGATACTGTTGTAGAAAACGAATTCCTTCGATGTAAAAAGGCCCTTAGCAACACCGATTCCGAAAGGACCGGATATATCGACGGCCAGGGAATCGGGTTTCCGGAGTCGAAGCCTGATATTTCCGCTGTTCGATAATCGGGCTGTTTCGATGGAAATGCTGCCGCTCCCTTGGATGGATCGGATACAAGCGTTACGGGACTTAACCGCATCGATAACGCGAAGCGGATCCAGCGGAGAAGATGTGTCTATCCCTCTCGGTGCAGAACACGAAAAGAAAAGAATCGTCGTCAAGAAAACCCAGGCTCGAACGTGCTTGAGAGGGATTTCGAAATTCTTCATGAAAGTGTCTTTCTCCTCGCGCTAGATCATGGGGCAGTGGAATCGATCATCGACTCGAAAAAACGACCGATTGCCTAGTACAAGATAGGTCGACTTCACGGCACCGACAAGAGAAAGGGATGTTCGGTCATCGAATGCTTGGGCAGCAAAGAGCTGAAATGAGACCGCTGTTCCTGCCCGGCAGGCGTTCCCATTTCGGGAGAGAAACCATTCGCATAGGGATATTTCATTCCATATCCCGATTGGTCGCTGTGTCATTTATTCGAGACGGGCAAAGCGCCGTTGGTTTTACTCGATGCTGGAATTCACGCGGTAATCCCCTTCCCCTTTTACGGTGCGACATGGACGAACGGATTGATGAGAGATTGCGAGTACGAGATTTCAAGCAGGATGGGAATTGAGTCGAACGTTGATTTCAAAATATTTTTTCCATAGATTTTATGTTTCAAATGGGAATTTTCCCGAATCAGAGGAAATCATATGTATGCAATCGTGACTATCGCGGGGAAACAGTTCAAGGTGACCGAATCCCAACGATTAACCGTCCCCCTTCTCCCGCATGAGGTCGGGGAGCAGGTGACATTCACCGATGTCCATCTGCTCTCGAAAGACGGCTCTGTCGTCGTCGGTACCCCGTCCATCGAGAATGCGCTCATCACGGCCCGTGTGCTGGAGCATTTCAAGGCGGAGAAGGTACTCGTGTTCAAGAAGAAGCGGCGGAAAGGCTATAAGAAGCTGACGGGACATCGCCAGCGGTATACGCACATCGAGATCGAGTCCATCAAGAACTAACGCGTACGGAGAAACGGTCATGGCACATAAGAAAGGTTTGGGAAGCTCGCGGAACGGGCGCGACAGCAACCCGCAGTATCTCGGGGTCAAGGTCTTCGGCGGAGAGCGTGTCTCAGCGGGGTCCATCATCGTACGTCAACGCGGAACCAAATTCCATCCCGGACTCAATGTCGGTCGGGGAGGGGACGATACGCTCTTCGCGCTTGTCGACGGGACGGTGGTCTTCGAACGCGTCGGTCGCGATAGGAAGCGGGTTTCGGTCAAACCCCAGCCGTAAGAACCGCAATCCGCAACAGCTTTTCGTCGTATGACGGGATGTCGTATAGGCATCCCGTTTTTCGTATATTCTTTTAAACCGGTACGCTCGTATACCAGACACGATATCTCACGATATCTATTGTATTCACGGTACTTTCATTAAACCCGTTCCAGGAGGCGGTTTTGTATGAAACCTTATCGATTGTACACCCTCGTGGCAATGGCGGGTCTCCTGACGCTCGCCTTGGTCCCCGGTTGCAGTGAAGACAGCGGGAGCAACAACACCCCACAAACGGCGCGCATCTACATGGAGCTCAAGGCGGGATCCGTGTTCAATTTCGATAGGACGGATCTCGATACTGCAAACAACGAGATCGCGGGCAGCACGCGTCGCTACACCGTCGAGCTGCGCGGAAGCGGTAACCTGATTCTCGGCGCTTATCGTGACTGGTTTTACCGCATCGGGACGGATCAGTCGACGAATAAAAAGGATACGCTTTATATCCGTACCAACACAGGTTCCTCGGGCGGGACTTCTTTCACGAAAGCCGTACAGGTTTATGGTTTCGCGACGAGCATCCTTGCGAAATTCGCCGATATGGTGCTTGAGAAGGCCCCGTTTCTCCCCCGCCCCAGCATCAGCGGACCGACATGGGATGACGTAGCGGTGTTCCACAAGGACGACGGTACCGCTATGGCGGATGGTTACGAATGGACGATAGGGACTCAGCCTGTCTATTCTCTCAATTTCGGACCGGGTATCACGGTAAACATATCGATCAAAGGAACCCTCCAGGCCAAGAACGAGACCTTCCAGGTCGGCGCGAAAACGGTCAAGGCATGGAAAACCTGTGTCACCGTCACTGCCATCTTGCCGATCGGGGACCCGGTGACGATGAAAATTTACGTCTGGTATTCGGACGACCCTGACGGCCAGGTGCAAATCGTCCAACAGAGTGCCGTCATCGCTCTCCCGATTGTCGGGTCATTCGTGTATCCGGGCGAGAAACAAAAACTGGTTTCCTACACCGAATAAATCTCTCTGCACTCCGATTTTCGAAACGGCCTTTCCTTTCGTGGTTAGGCCGTTTTCGTTATGATCTCCCTCCAGGAGATTCGTCCGCTGAATACCGGGAAACGCCGGCGATCGTGGGAGAAATGCACGAACGTGGTGAGACGAATTCTTCAGGGGAACGATGCGTGCACCCAGGGGTCGGCTCAGGGTATCATCTTCCCCCTCATGCGATTTCTTGTGTATGTTTCGTCATGTCATCCGACTCTTCCCTGAAACTCCGTGTCCACAGTGCCCTGCTGTTCGTGCAAATCACGTTCGGCGGTTTCAGTGTCTTCGGGAAATACGTCGTGGGGAGTGTTCCCCCTCTTGCCGTCGCCGGCATCCGGGTATTGGGGGCGGCGCCGCTCTTCCTTCTCCTCGCCGCACAGCAAGGGCGTGCCGTGCCGCCGTGGGGAGAGCTCCCTCGTCTTGCATTGCTGGGGTTGTTCGGGGTCTGCATGAATCAGATCCTTTTCATTGTCGGCCTCTCATATACCACCGCGACGAACGCGGCGATTCTCATCACCTCCATCCCTCTCTTCACGCTCACGGCCGCAGCCCTTCTCCGCATAGAAAAACTGAAAGCGCAAACGGTCCAGGGGGTCGCGCTCGCGGTCGCCGGGGCGTTGATCGTGCTCGACCCTTCGCATTTCTCGCTCGGCGGGTCAGTATCGTTCGGGAACCTCCTGATACTCCTCAACTGCGTCAGTTACTCGCTTTTCCTCGTCCTCGCCGGTCGCGTACTTCTCCGCCTCCCGCCGATCACCGTCATCGCATGGTCGTACATACTCGGCGGGATCCCGGTACTTGCGGTCAGCGCCCCGACGCTCGCTGCATGGAGCCCCTCGAGCACCCCCGCCCTTGCGTGGGCGGGTTTACTCTATATCGTCTTGTTCGCGACCGTCGTCAACTACGCGTTGAACACGTGGGCAATCCGCCATACGTCGTCGTCCGTGGTCGCCGCTTACACGACGTTGCAGCCTCTCGTGGCTGCTACTCTCGCTTCGGTATTCCTCGGGGAATCCATCGGGTGGCAGGAAACGGCAGGTTTCGTTCTCATCGCAGGCGGACTCCTCCGTGTCACCGCACCCAAGCCGAAACGATGAGGGGGGGATTTCCGTCCTGTCTGGGTATACCGCGGCGCGGCAGGACGGGAAGGGTTCCGTACCCTCCATCATCACAAACGGAACTCTTCGTCGGGCGGCCTGATCCTGTCGTGCATGCGTTTCAGCGCCTCATAGGCGTTTCTGCTCCCGCGGTATGCAGCGCTGCGATAGAGGCGCGCCGCCCGCCCGTGATCCACGGGTACACCGACCCCATGCTCATAACAGAATGCGAGCGCTACTCTCGCAGGCAGGGAACCGTAAGCATCTGCGGCACCGAGAACTGCAATCGAACGACGAAGATCGGCACCCGTTTTGCTTGAAAACACGCGGTAGGCGGCCGCACGAACAGCGGATTCTGCGTCGCCCCGTTCGGCCGCCTCGTCCCAAAGCGCGAGCGCACCGTCAACGTCACGCTCCACCCAGCGACCGGACTGCTTGCGAAGGGCGAGATGCGCTGTGGCGCGGACCGATCCCCCCCGCACGGAGGAGAGGAGAAAATCGAGCGCCTGTCGTTCTGCGACGCTCGCGTCGAAACCGATCGCCACGAGTTCCGCCTGCACGAACTGCGCGAGAGGATCGGCATGAACGACACGCTCGCGCAGCAGACGGTGGAATGCGGCGGACGAGGCGAGAACGCGGAGAAGCGATAATGCTTGGGGCGCGTCGAGGTACACCCCACGGATGAAACCCTCGGCCGCTTTCAAGGTATCCGGCTCGCCAAGGAATCCTGCAAGCCTGCACCACGCGACGAGGAGAACCGCTTCCGGGTTTCCGAACGCCGCTGCGCTGTCGAGACGCGGCGGCATCACCGTCATGGTGAGGCGGCCACCCAAGGCTTCCAGAAGGGCGAGCGAGTCTTCGCGTGAAAGACCGGCGCTGATGATGGCGGCAAGCGCGAGGTCCCCGACGCCGGGTGGCGGGGCAAGGGTATCGGGGTCGAAATCGAGAAGCACAGGCGTCCAGCCCGCGTTCTTCCCTGGCGAGGACGATCGTTCATTCCCGAGGCTTTTCTTCCTTGCCTGCGCCGCCTCGCGTCTCTGTCTCTCTGCCCTTCGGGAAATGTCGTCGACTACCTCCTTCGAAGCACGGTAACCGGAGTCGGCCGCCGACCGAATCCATCGCTCGGCTTCCACCCAATCCCGCGGGACGATCAAATCCTCCGTGTACAGCATGCCGAGCAGGTGGCGCGCCTCGAGCATGCCCCTGGTTGCCGCGGATTTGATGCGGCGAAAAGCCTCGAAGGGGTTCCACTCCGCCCCCCATCCGTTGAGAAGCATGAGGCCGTAGTTATACTCTGCGTAGACGAGGCGCCCATCGGCAGCTTTCGAAATCCAATACGCGGCCTTGCCGGTATCCGCCGGGAAACCGTCACCGAGGAGATACCGCATACCGAGTTCGTGCTGGGCGACGGCATCTCCCTGATTCGCCGCACGTATCAACTCGATGTCCCTCCATTGCTTCACGGGATCCGGGTTCTGCGGGAGTCCCTGATATCGAACCGGCCGGTAGTCGCGGAATACAGGACTTTCCGGACGCTCTTGTGCAAATGCGAAAACGGGGAGACAAAGAATGCACACGAGGGAGAGCACATGACGGTGATGGACAACCCTCGCCGCGTTCGCCGGGATACCGCCTGTCGAAAAATATGCGGGTCCCTTCTTCATGTTCCCACCTCGTCGCCTCGCCTCATCAGGGATTCCATGAAATCGCAGCCGCTTAGTCGACATCGCCTGTTCCAAGAGACGACACGGAATGGAAGGTTCTGTCTTTCATATTCATACCGCATTCGACAATGCGGAGGAACGATGGGTTTCATGGCATGGCTTCCCTCCGCGCATCAGTGATCGATCTCGTTTGATTCGAAACAAAAAAACGGGTCAAGCTTCCATGCCCGTGTCGGTGAGAGGGAACCGCCGTCCGGTGACGATGAATGCGTCACCGCTTCTTTTCACCAGGGATCCCGATGCGTATGATCGCTCCCTCTTTCCCCACGGCGACGAGCACCGATTCCCCTGCATCGGTGATGGAGTGCAATTCCCCCGCTCCCGCGACGTCGAACAACACCCACTCGTCTCTCTTGGGTTCGTATCGAACGATGACGCCTCTCCTGCCGACCGCCCAGCCCCGATTGAACCGGTCGAAGAACAATCGCTGGAAATGCGTCTCATGGACGCTGTACGTCCGCCACGAAACACCGCCGTTGATCGTCCTCGCGATCAGACCGTTGAAACCTGCGGCCCAGCACTCGTCGGGCGAAGAAGCCCACAACGTCGTGAGGGGCAGAGACGAGGGAGAGTTGATCGGGTTCCATGAGGCACCGCCGTCCGTCGTCCTGAACACACCACCCTGAATCGAAGAACACCATCCATGCAGTGAATCCGAGAAGGATATCGCGTCGATGACGTTGTTCGTCCCCGCGCGGCGGATGTTCCACGTCTCGCCGGAATCGGACGATACCAGGACGAGTCCTCCGTACCCGCTGAGCCATATTTTCGACCCGACAGCCGATAAGCCGATGAGGTGTTCCTTGGTCCCCGTCTCCACCTTCCTCCATGTTTCGCCAGAGTCATCGCTCAGGTAAACGGAAGACCAGAATCCTGTTGCAATAGCCCGCCGGGGGGAAAAGTAATGGACATGCCGAAATGCGAACTGGTCCGATGAACGCCGCGGCACCCACGACCGTCCACCGTCGCTCGTTCGTTGGATAACCCCGTAATCCCCGACCGCCAGACCGTGAAGCGAATCGGAGAACGCCACGTCCCACATCGTCGTTTTCGTAATTTCCGGTATGGGTGCGATGTGATGCTGTGCCGGCAACTCCATGCCCAAAACCGACAAGATCCATACGATGTACCGGACGGATTTCCTCGTACTTGAAGATATGACTCGAACACGCATGCCGGTGGGTTTCATTCTCTCATGATATAAATCTACCGGCAAAGGACACAGGGAAAAAGGGGGAATCCGCAGCCCGAAAAATCGATCGGCTTCCGCCTGCAGGTGAGAGGAGAACCTGTTCATGGGAAAATTTCTCGAAGAACAACTCGAATCTCTCTCTCTCTCTGCTCCCACAGCGAGATTTTCATGCAAAGGGATAAGGAGGAATCGTCTCCCTTGGGCGTTTTCCTCCCCTCTCTATTCGATTCAATTCTTTTGAATGTGAACGAATCATGCACTTGGACCGGCACACGCTCCTTGAGGCCGCAACGGCTACGGACCGGAGCGTGGTCAATTTATGGTGGAGACTGCTTTGCAACACCCTGCGAGAGAGCGTTTCTCGGCTCTTCACGCACGTAACCGTGGCGATTGTGCGATTTGAAACCAGTCAGAAACAGTGGAAACGCCTTCACCCATCATTGCGGCGATTCGTCGATCCAAACATCACGTTGCCACGGTCTCGCGCACAGATCGCACGGAGGTTTTACGCGCAGTTCGTGGCGGGTCTTCGCAGACGTCTTTCGTTCGCCATGATCTACTCGTTCTTGCGCTCTCAAGGATGTATCTGTTCCTTATACGAACCGACAGTGCGCCTTCAGAGGCATTCTCCTCTCTGTGTTGTCGATTCGGGAAATGCAGCGCGCCCGCAGAAGATGCCGGACCGATCAGCATTCACGAACGTCCCCAGAAGCATGCCGCCTCATCCCAGACCGTGAGGAAGGCGATCTCTTGTATAAGAGTCGGGATGAAAGCGCTCAGCGCACGCCGGCGGAAAGAAAAACGCGCTTTGTTATCCTCCTTCCCCTCAAAGAGTACGACGCGGAGGCGATATGGAATGCGTGTTCACGGAACTCGCGCAATGGAATGATATAACCGGGAATAGAGCATGGTGGCGATCACGCGAAGAGTCAGGGAAACATCGAGGGACCTCAAAGGAGATCATATTGGGGTTCACTTTGCCGATCCACATGATCCCTTCTTGCGGAAGATGAACGGAAAGAATATGCGGCGCGGCTTCCACTCGGAGGAACGAATTTCCAGACCGCAATCCCGGCGGAATTCCATCGAGTGCGATCGCCGTTCGGTGAATACATACGAAAAAAGCCGCCAGCGTATGGGGATCCGTCTTTGGGGAAATCACTCTTACACAGAGTCCACCCTCCTCGTCATTGCCGCCTGGGTATCGGCGGACAGCATATCGACCTTCACGAGAATAACAAGAACCAGCCGTGTTCGCCCGGACGTTTCGATAACGACGCGACACTACTACTTTTGTGCTGGGACATTGAAGTGCGGCGTTTCACTGCTTTGCGGTGCATGAATTCTTACCCATGTTCTCCTCCCGCCTGCCCTCGGATCTTCATCCGAACGATCTTACCCGCCTGCTCGCCGAAAAGCGCGCAAGGGGCATGGACATCATCGACCTGACCGAATCGAATCCCACCCGTGCGGGATTCACGTACCCTGCGGAAACAGTGATCCGCGCACTCGAGCAGGAAGGCTCGCTGGTATACGAACCGCACCCGCGTGGTCTTTGGAGCGCTCGACACGCGGTAGCTGGATATCTGGAGGGAGAAGGCGTCCGGGTAGACCCGGATCGCATCTATCTCACGGCAAGCACTAGCGAAGCGTACGCCTACCTTTTCAAACTCCTCGCAGATCCGGGCGACGCCGTTCTCATCCCACGGCCGTCTTACCCTCTCATGGAATTGCTCGCCGCAATGGAAGCGATACACGCTATCCCTTACGATCTCTCCTGGACGCCATCGGCGGGCTGGCATCTGCGCAAGGAAGAACTCGAAGCATCGTACACGGAGCGCTGCCGCGCATTGCTCGTCATCAACCCCAACAACCCGACGGGCAACTTTCTCCGACGGCACGAATGGGAAGAGATCACACGCTTCTGTTCGACCCACGACCTGGCGATCATCTCGGACGAAGTGTTCTTCCCGTATGTCCTTCCCCGCTCCAGGATACACGACCCGCCCGTCTCGGCGCTCGCCCTGCCACAGCAAACGCTCGTCTTCGCCCTCGGCGGTTTTTCCAAGGCACTCGGCCTCCCGCAGGTGAAACTGTCATGGATCGTTTCGAATGGGCCGGCACCGGCTCTCCGCGAAGCGCTGGATCGGCTCGATGTGATCGCCGATACGTACCTCTCTGTCGGCACACCGGTCCAACAAGCGGCGAATGCCCTCATCGCGATCGCCGGCACTATGCAAGGCGCGATCCGAACACGTTGTCAGACGAACCTCGATTTTCTGTCGTCCGTCTTCCCTGCGGATGGTAACGTACAGCTCCTCCGCCCTCCGGCAGGTTGGTATGCTGTTCTGCGACTCCCTTCCCATTTCGACGAGGGACTCACCGCCTGCTGTCTTCTCGAGGAGAAAAACGTCCTGCTTCACCCAGGCTATTTCTTCGATTTCCCGGGGGGGGAACATCTCGTGGTGAGTCTGCTCCCCCAGCAGGATCGTTTCGAGGAAGGGATACGAAGGACTGCCGAGCTTCTCTGTTGAGACTCAATCGACGGGTTCGTCGCTCGAACGATGCCGGACGGTGGCTGAATCGAACCGTTCGGACTCGATGAAGCGCTCGATGAACGCTTGTGCGCAGCGTATGCCGTCGACCGCCGACGAGACGATACCCCCAGCGTACCCTGCCCCTTCACCCATGGGGTACAAGTCGGGATGCGAAACCGACACGAGATGTACAGGGTGGCGGACAACGCGGTAGGGAGAGGAGGTTCTGGTCTCTGGGCCGAAGACCTTCGCCTCGGGGTGTGTCGCGAATCCGGGCATTTTCCGGTCGAAGAGGACCATTCCCCTTCGAATGGCGTCCGTCACGAAAGACGGCAGATGCTCGTGAAGAGAAGCCGGCGCGATCGGGTTCAGACAAGACGATCGGTCGATCGAGGACGAACGCCGTCCTTCGAGGAAATCCTCGAGTTTCTGGGCCGGCACGACGAATGCACTGCCGGGGTGGTTCACGGCTGCGCGGCAACGCTCCTCGACCTCGCACTGTAACGTGCAACCGCCGTCCGGTCCCTCGTACCCTCCGTGTTCAAGGTCATAATGGGAAACGTTGACGACGACCGCCGCGTTCGAGAATCGGCCCGCGCGGCGCGCGTTGCTCATGCCGTTCGTCACGACTCCGTCGTCCCCGCTCGCCGCATTCACGACATGCCCGCCGGGACACATGCAGAACGTGTAGACGGCCCTCCCCTCGTCTTTCCATGTCTGTGCGAAACGGTATCGCGCATGTTCGATGCCGGGGTAACGTGATCGGTAATCGGCCCCGTATCGCATCTCGTCGACGGCACGGGCAGGGTGCTCGATTCGTATGCCGACAGCGAATTCCTTCGCTTCCATTCTGACGCCTCGCTTGCGCAGCAACCGGTATGTTTCCCGCGCCGAGTGCCCGCAGGCGAGGAAGAGCGTCGCACCGGAAATGGATATTTCCTCCTCGTTCGATGCCGCTGAAGCCCCCGCACACGCTCGGGACACGCGAAGCGTCATCCCATCCCGCCTGCTTTCGAAATCGCAAATCCTTGAGCTGTAACGGATATCGACGCCCTGTGTCTCCAATGTCGCAAGGAATCGCGCTATGCATCGGCGTATACCGTTGGAACCGAGATGTGGCTCGGAGAGATAACGGATTTCTTCAGGGGCCCCGTGTCGGACGAGTGTCGCCGCAATGAAGGGAATGAAGGGGGAACGGATCCTCGTCGTCAGTTTCCCGTCGCTGTATGTCCCTGCCCCGCCTGCGCCGAAACAAATATTCGAGAAGGGGTCCAATGCTCCTGTCTTGATGAAACGAGCGATATCCCGCAGGCGGATGGCTAACGGCGGTCCTTGTTCGAGCAGGAGGGGCCGGAAACCGTGAATCGACAGCCAATACGCGCAGAACAGGCCTGCAGGACCACTCCCTACTACGATGGGCCTCGGCCGCGGGGTATTCCGGAAATGACGGTCGAGCCGCATGTTCTGTTTCCGTATGCCGTCCGTGATCCGATCCGCCGGATCGGAGATGTCCGTCGTGAGGTGATACTCTACGACGATGTTTCTCTGCCGTGCGTCGAGGCTCCGCCTCAGAATGCGATATGGTGTGCCCCTCCCGAAACGATTCGCAACCGCACGGGCGAGATCGTTTTCGTTGTGGTTGTATGGGAGCGTGATACGGATCACCGCCATATCGGCCTCCGAAGTATGAACGTTTTCTCTTCTTGCAGCATGGATCGATCGTACTGTGTTGTTGCGGACCTGGGCCGAGAATCCCCCCCGTGGAAAGAAATGTCCGGGTCCGAACGCGCTGTCAATCATACAGAAGCCATGGGATGGATTCAACGACACACATTGCAGTACGAACCGATTCACCCGTCAGGAAAACCGATATGTCAAGCAGCAACAGGGATCTTCTTGACGGAATGGGGGCCTGCACGTCGCAAGGGAGAAATGGAGCGGTTCTTCGAATCTGCCAGTCGTTCTTCGGGCGATGCGTTCTTCGTAGATTGACGCATTGAATCTTTTTCCGATCGAGGTGCATCATGCGGTCCTGTGTTCTCACCATCGCATTACCCCTCTTCGCTCTGCAAGGCCTGCAGACCGTTTCGGCACAGACACTCCTCGATTCCCTCAGGCCTCCCCCGCGCCAGGCCTACGTACGATACCCGATTTCCGGTGTGTACACACCTGCCCCGCCGCAGTCGATTTTCCTCGATGGGGAGAACCTTTCATGGGCGGCCGACGACATCAACGCGTTCCTCCGTGGGGCGGGTCTGCCGGAACTTCCCGTCCGAACTCTCACGCCGGCCGACTCCCTCGAACGCGGCATTTTCCTCTCCGTTGCAAACCCTATCGTGAACGGCATGTTCGAAGCCATGCTGGACCAGCATGTGAACGTGACACCTCGCTACCCCGGTCCTGAAGGGTACGTACTTGACGTCATGCCTTCACGCGTCATCGTCTCGGGGTCCGATACGGCTGGTCTCCGTTACGGTGTCGCCGGTCTTCTCCGTCTCCTTTCCTGTGCACATGCGGGCTGGCTCCATGCATGCCGCATCGTCGACGCCCCCGAGTTTCCCATACGATGGTTCCTCTACGGGATCAACATCCAGGTCGGATCGAATATTCCGGCAGCGAAAAAAGTCTGGGAACGCGCAACGCGTGCCCGCTTGAATGGGGTGAAGCTCGACGACGCGAAATTCTCATCGCTCAGCCGACGCCCTTCGTTCTATTTCGATTCGCTTCGGTCGCTCAAGAAATGGGCGGACGCACACGGACTTGCCGTCATCCCCGGCATTTTTCCCTTCGGGTACTCGAACGCTCTTCTTTTTCATGACCCGAACCTCGCCTCCGGCCTGCCGGTGCGGAACCAGCGATTCGTTATCGTCTCGGACACGGCGCGGCTCATCCCTCACCGGCCGGTCGATTACGTCAACGGCGGGTTCGAAACGTTCGCGGGGAACACGTTCCCCGGTTTCCTGTATATCGACCAGCCGGGGAAAATCAGTTTCGTCGACACGGTCGTCCGACACGGCGGGCGGGCGAGCGTGCGGCTCGAAAATTTTTCTCTCTACGCGGCGGAGTACGGGCACGGCAGGGTCGTATTCAAGACTCCGGTGCAGCCGTTCACATTGTACCACGTGAGAGCGTGGGTCAGGACGGAAAACCTCCAACCCGCTAGCTCTATCCGATCGACCGTCATCGGCAACAAGGGCTACAGCCTTACGTTCAATGTGCTCCATGTCCCTTCCACGACGGATTGGATGCGACTCGATATTACCTTCAATTCGCTGGAAGCGGACACGGCCCTCCTCTATTGGGGGACATGGGGTGCGAAAGAGGGAAAAATCTGGTGGGACGATCTTTCCTGCGAAGAGGTTCCCCTCGTCAATCTGATCCGGCGCGAGGGAGCGCCCCTCATCGTCCAGCATCCCGTTCTTCCGCGTGTCTTCATCGAGGGGATCGACTTCGACACACTCCGTGATCCCTTGACGGGCATGGTTCCCTATGCAGGCGCGTACGACACGTGGCACACGCCACCAACGTTCCGGGTCCGGAAAACCGGCGGCCTCTCGGAGGGGGATACGATTCTCGTTTCGTATTACCACGCGGTAGTGATAAATGACGACCAGGTGATGATCACCATGTCCGACCCCAAAGTGTACGAGATAGCGGAGCGGGAATTCGCCATTCTCGACAGCATCCTTTCACCCCGCGCCTACTTCTTCCAGCACGATGAGATCCGGACCATGAACTGGGACGCAGGCGATCTCGCACGGGGACTGACACCCGCCCGGATCATCGCGGACAACGTCGGACGCTGTATCGACATCGTCCGGAAAAGGAACGAGAACGCGGACCTGTGGGTGTGGTCCGATATGTTCGACGAGTACCACAACGCTGTCCCGGGGAACTACTACCTCGTGAACGGCGACCTTCGCGGCAGCGCCGATCTCATTCCCCGTTCGCTCGGCATCGTGAATTGGAACGGCCGGGAGGGCATCGTACAGAACAGCCTCCAATTCTTTTCCTCGAAAGGGTTCCGGCAGATCTCCGCGCCGTACTATGACCAAGACGAAAACAATATCCGCCGGTGGAAGGAATGGACGCGGGAAACACCTGCTTTCCGTGGCATGATGTACACGACATGGCAGGCGAAATACGATCACCTCGAGGCGTTCGGCGATTACGCTTGGAACCATGCGCCTTACATCGAACACTTCCCCCCGTGGGTTCTCCCCTCGGACGGCAGACTCGACCTCCTCATCCGTATCACGGGTGATCGCTGGGATACCGGCTGGACCGCCGTTTCCTCGCAGATCCACTACCGTACATCTCCGGGCGAGTCCTTCACCCCACAGTCCTTCACCCCGACGCCGGGGTCGGAGCAAACGGTCACGGTGAGACTGGCACCGGCGACGCCCTGGCTTCAATGGTACATCACCGCGTTGGACAATCGGGGGTGGAGCACACGCGTGCCTTTCGGCGACACGGTATACTACGAATTGGGAGCATTGCCTTCTGGGAAAACCGATACCCCCGCACCGACCGGTCTCGTCTTCTACGGCGCATACCCTCAACCCGCAGTCGGTGATGACCACGTGATGCTCGATTTCATGGCTCCTTCGGGATCGGCCGTCGAGCTGAGCATCTTTGACATCTTAGGTAAGGTGATGCATCACTCCGTACACATCGCGACGGGGGCATTGCAGGAAACGAGGATCGATTGCTCGCGTTGGCCGCACGGCTGTTACGCCGCCGTCATGCGTGACCGGCATGGATCCCGGTGTGTGACGCTCGTGCGGTGATGGAGAGGCATATCTTCGGGATCCCCGGAGAAATCGGATAAAAAAGAGGAATCGGTCTCATAATCCTTTTACCCCGAGAAAAAACCTCACATGTCGAACACGCTTCCTATTTCTGCCTATTCCCGACAAGAAACCGTGTATATCGAGCTCGCCATACGCTTTGCAATGGACGCGCACGGGGGGAAAACCGACCGGTACGGGAACCCCGCCGTCCTCCATGCCCTGAAAGTCGGGCTCGGTACCCCGTCGGCCGTGGAGATGGCCGCGGGATTTCTCCATGACACCGTGGAAACAGGGGCACTGACCCTCGACGATCTCCGGAAGGCAGGCTTCCCCGACGAGGTCGTTTCCATCGTGGACGGCCTCACGAGGCGGGCGGGAGAAGACTGGGAAACATATATCTGCCGCGTCATGGAATCTCCCGCCGCTATGCGCGTCAAGCTTCGCGATCTCGAGCACAATCTCGACGCTCGGCGTATGCGTTCATTCGGCCCGGACGACGCCGAGCGTTTTGAGCGGTACCTCCAGGCATGGATACGGATCCGCACGGCGCTCGAAGAATTCCACTGAGTGACCCTGGTTCCGTATCTCGCGGGGAAGAACATCGCCTTCCCGCATTCCACCCGCCAGGGAATATCCGCATCATACCCGAAGGCGGGCTTGGGGTCTGAAGCGCAGCGTTCTCTCGCACGCAGGTTACAAACCGCGGCGGCCCGTAATGTAATCGCGCAGGTAGGTGATTTCGGCTTTCTGCTCGTGCAGCATACTCTTGACGAGATCACCGATCGAAATCATACCTGCAATTTCATCGCCCTCGATGACCGGCAGGTGGCGAATGTGAGCCTCCGTCATGACGGCCATCGTCTCTTCGACTTCCTGGTCGGGCATGCCGATGATGAGATCCACCGTCATGGCTTCGCCGACCAGCATCGTTTCGAGCCTCTCCTTTCCTCGGCTGACGAGCCGAAGAACATCTCGTTCCGTTATGATGCCGACGGGTCTTCCGCCTTCGACGACGAGAAGACCGCCGATGTTATGTTCCACTAGGAGGTCCACCGCCTCCTTGACCGTCTTGTCCGGCGTGATGGTCCGCACAAGTCTGCCTTTTTTCTTGAGGATGTCATTGAGCACCATGGCTCGCCTCTTCAGCCGTCGTTATTCTCGTTGCCCTCCAAGAGAGATATTCCCGTTTCGATGGGTGATGCATGTTAGCACGTAAGAGCCCGAAAGGCAACTTTTCGGGGGAATCGTTCGACTATCCCCCGTCTGAAACGGAACGAGAGGGGAAGCGGATAGACGCTCCTCCACCGCAGCCGCGGATTGCACGGGGAAATGGCCGCATTTCGTTCCTGGTTCCCGCGAACGATCCTATACCTCCGGCGAGGCGGTGTCTTTCCACCGTATTTCGTGCATCCCTGCTATATGGTCGGTGATATCGAGGATGACGCCTTCGAGATAGAGAAAATGCCCCCCATTGTCGAAAACCCCGCTGCCCCTCTCCCAGACCCAGCGCATGGATCCGTCGGCGTGTTTGATGCGGTACTCGATGATATAGGGTTCCTTCTTTTCCAGACCGTTGCGCACGCTCTCGGCGACGCGGAGCACGTCGTCGCCGTGGATGATACTTACGAACGAGCGGACACGATTCCCGATGAAGTCATCGGCGGGATAGCCCGTCAACTCCTCGACGTGATCGCTCATGTACTCCATGGTCCAGTACTCGTCGTTCGCGCATCGATAGAGGAATCCGGGAATGTTCCGTGTCAAGGCCCGGAGTTTTTCCATGCTGGCGTCCATCTCGTAGCGGAGACGAATCTGTTCGGCGGCGCTCTCGCGCAACTCCGCTTTAACTTTTTCGAGTTCACGCGTCGCCGAGGCGAGCAGATCCTCCAGATCCCTCGCGGCTTGTTGTGATGATTCTAAACGTTCTCGGAGCCGTGCGATCTCTTTCATGCATTCGGCGTGGATACGAGGATCGTCCATGCCCCTGTCCCCTGGATGGTACATGCAAAATCCAATAAATCGGAAAATACATCTTCTCCGGCCTTCCTTCAACCTCCGGAGTTGTGCTCGCGGCGTTTCTGTATATTACCGGGTACATCGCTCCGAATCTACAGCCGTTCCAGACAAGAAACTCGCATCCCACCGGCTATGCCGATCCCTCCCGGTCGTCCTTCTTGTACAACCGCCCGTGGTCCCACCTTGATCCACGTGGTGTTTCCCATCCTCCTCTCCCTGCCGCCTGCGTGTCTCTCATACGGGCAAGCGCTTTTTCGTCAACCCGAATACCGGCAAGTGTTCGAGATATGTGACAGGCGGGATGTCGATCGGCTTCTCTCCCTGCTCGGCGGATCGGACGCCTTGGATGAACGCATTTTGTTCGCGCTCGCAAACGTCCAAACCGACCGGGCGCTCCCGGCGATTTTCGCGGCTCTCGAACACCCCGTTGTTTCCGTCAGAGCAGCGGCGGCATTCGCCCTCGGTCAGACATGTCGGCTCGGCTGCGGTCGGCAGGAAAGCGAAAGGAAAGCCTTGCACGCGCTCGTCCGGGAAACGGAACCGTCGGTGCGCATTTCTCTCCTGGAAGCATTGGGCGAATTCGGCGGAAAGGAATCATTCGAAGGCGTGATGCGATTCGAACCGCGACTGGCGACGGAAGCGGCGGCACAGGCGTGCTCTCTGGCTCGCTTTGCCGCTCGTGGATTGCGATCCCGGGAATCCGCGGAACGACTGAGTACACTTCACCGTGCATTCCAGACAGAGTGCAGCGTGCGTCGCAACGTGTTATACGGGTTGTACAGGACTTCGGACAGCGCTCTTCTCGCGCCACACGAAGGGCTCGTTGCGGAAGCCCTCACCGACCCCGATCCCCAGGTGAGGATGTTCGCGGCGGCCGCAGCGGGCAGGATTCGTGTGCCGACGCTCATGGAGCCGCTGATGGGACTTCTGATCGATACCGTAATCGGGGTGCGCGTCAACGCCGTACGTGCTCTCGTCCTTTTCTCCGCCGATCCGCCCACGACGCGGAAGATCGCTCACGCCATCCGTCTCCTCATGGTTTCACCGGATTACCAGACCGTCAAAGCGGCCCTCCAGGCGGTCGGTTCTCTGCACCCTGAACAACGGACCGTTCTTTCCCTCAAGAAATTCATCGATACATGCACACAGCACGATCTATACGGCGATGCGATCAAGGCACTTGCCTCCGCGTATCCCGATTTCGCTGCGGACGCGATCGCGCACTGGAGGACGGCGGATACACCCCCTCCGGCTGTCATCGAAGCCGTCGGCATCATTGCACGAAGGAGAGGACGGACGGATGCATCGTCGATCCGATGGGTGGACCGCTATCTCGAATCCTCGGACCCATACCTCGCCGCAACCGCAGCTTCGTCATGGTTTTCGTTCTGGAGAGAGCATCGCCTCCACGGAATGCGGAGCCAGGACGACAGTACGGCGGACACGTACTTCGAAGCACGGGCACTGGCGGCCTTGCGTATTCAGTCCACGGAGCACCACAATGCCGCAGCCGTCCAGACGATCGTCGAAGGGCTGAGCGATTCTCTGTTTCGCTCCCCTTCGCATGCCGGGATTTTCGCGGAATCTCTTGCAGCTTTTTCCCCTCGGGAGGACATGGAAACCGTCATCATGCTCATGAACGCTATCGGACGCACCCGAAATGCGGAGGCCGCCCGGAAGCTCCTCGAATTTCTCGACGATGAAACCGCACCGATTCGTACAGCTGCGATGGCGGCCCTACAAACCTGCGGTATCGAGACCCCATCCCGGTCCTCTCCATCTCAACCTCGTATCGATTGGACACCCCTTCTCCGCTTGCGGGGATTTTCTCTTCTTGATATTGAAACCGAACGCGGTCGCATTCGCATCCTGCTCCATCCCGATGACGCGCCTCTGACCGTTCTCGGTATCCTGCACTTAGTGCTCGATGGATTCTACGATAGTTTGACCTTCCATCGCGTCGTCCCCAATTTCGTCGTCCAAGGGGGAGACCCGCGCGGTGACGGTACGGGAGGGTCGCCCCACAGTCTCCGCACGGAATTCTCGCGACGGAAATTCGAGCGCGGTGCAGTAGGGATGGCGTCGTCAGGCAAGGACACGGAAAGCTCGCAGTTCTTCATCATGCATTCCGCCGCCCCGCATCTCGACGGACGCTACACGCTCTTCGGGACGGTCGTGGAGGGTATGGGTGTCGTGGATAAGCTGCGGATCGGGGACCGCATCCTGACCGTGAGAGTGGAGGACGTGTCGGCGGATCTCTATCCGCAGTTCCGCGAATGCCCCTGAGCGCAATGCGGTTTCGGGACCCGATTCCAGGAGAAACTCATGATGAAAACGTATCCCCTTGCAATTCTCCTCACGCTCACGACGGCCGTCGCCCAGCAACTGCGGCTGGCTGTCCCGTATTCGCATTTCACGCTTCCGAACGGTCTCCACGTGATCGTTCATGAGGATCATAGCCTCCCCCTCGTAGCGGTCAACCTGTATTACCATGTCGGCTCCGCCCGAGAGAAAGAGGGGCGCACCGGTCTTGCGCACCTCTTCGAGCACTTGATGTTCGAAGGCTCGAAGAACGTCCCGGAAGGGAAATTCGATGAATGGCTCGAAGCGGCGGGAGGGGACAACAACGGGTCGACGAGTCAAGACAGAACCAACTACTGGATCACTGTACCCCGCAACGCTGTCGAACTCGCCCTGTTTCTCGAATCCGACCGGATGGGGTTTTTTCTCGATGCGATATCGCCGGAAAAAGTAGACGGACAACGCAGCGTCGTGATGAACGAACTCCGGCAGTCCTACGAGAACCGCCCATACGGAAAAGCCTTGCTCAAGTTGGCCGAGTACCTTTTCCCCACAGGTCATCCGTACCACTGGCCCGTCATCGGTTCCATGGCGGATCTCGCTGCAGCCCGTTACGAGGATGCCGTCGAATTCTTCCGCACCTACTATGTCCCGAACAACGCGAGCCTCGTCATCGCTGGGGATATCGAAACCGATACCGCCTGGGCGATGGCGAAAAAGTGGTTCGGGACGATTCCCGAGGGGAAACCCCTTACCCCCCCTGCCCCCCCTCCAGCCTTCCTCGCTGAGGAAAAACGCGTCGTGCTGGAAGATAAGGTCCCTCTTCCTCGTCTGTATCTCGTATGGCATACACCGCCGTCATTTGCGCCGGGGGATGCGGAGATGGAGACCGCCGCTCAGATTCTCGCGGGCGGGAAGAGCTCCCGCCTCTACCGGGTTCTCGTCTACGATCGTCAAATCGCCCAAGACGTTTCCGCCGAACAATCTTCACATGCGCTGGGGTCGTACTTCCTCATTACCGCGACGGCGCGGCCTCGTCACTCCCTCGTGGAACTCGAGGAAGCAATTCAGGAGGAAATCGACCGCTTGAAAAAAGAGGGTCCTACTTCGCGTGAAATGCAAAGGGTGGTGAACCGCTTCGAAGCAGCTTTCCTCTCGCGCCTCGAACGTGTCGGAGGTTTCGGCGGCAAAGCCGATCTCCTGAACGATTATTTCGTACGAACCGGAAACCCCGATTATTTCCATGAAGACTTAGCGCGGTTTCATGTGCTCGACCCGGTGGATGTGCGGGCTGAAGTCCGGCGCTTCCTCCGCGATGATGCTCGCCTCGTGATGAGCGTCGTTCCTGAAGGGAAAACGGAGCTTGCCGCCAGGAAATCGGAAGGGGGAACCCGATGAAACGCGAAGGTATACCCCTCGTCCTTTCCCTCATTCTCCTACCGCCTCTTTTCGCCCAAGAACCGGACCGCGGCACCCCCCCGCCGTCGGGTCCCTTGCCCATGATGAAACTCCCCCCGATCCAGCGGGGACGACTCTCCAACGGCCTACCTTTCCTGCTCATGGAAAAGCACGACGTTCCCCTCGTGGAGATTCGAATGATCATCGAAGCGGGGACAGCGGCCGAGGAGGTCGGAATGTTTGGAGTCGCGTCCCTGACGGCGGCCCTCCTGACGGAAGGTGCGGGGAAACACGACGCACAGGGACTCGCGGATGCACTGGATTTTCTCGGCGTCCGCCTTTCCGTTTCCGCAGGTCTTCATACGACGGCTGTCTCTCTCTCGACACCCCTTTCGAAACTCGACGATGCACTCGCGCTCTTTACAGACGTCATACGCAGACCGTTATTCGACGAAAAAGAATTGGAGAGAATCCGGAAAGACCGACTGACGGCGTTGCGACAATGGCACGACGAACCGCGAGTCATCGCGACCATTCTCTTCAACCGCCTCCTCTACGGGGAGACCCACCCATACGGCCGCATCCCCACAGGGATGGAAAAGGATCTTCGGTCCCTGACCGTACCGACCATCCGATCGTTCTACGAGGAGCACTACCACGCAGGCACGGCAACGCTCGTCGTGGTCGGGGACGTCAACCCCATGGAATTCCTCGCCAAATGCGAATCTGCATTCGGAGATTGGGAAGCACGTCCCGCACAACGAGTCGAAACGGCGGTGAGGAAAACGCAACAGCCAACGCGAATCACCATCGTTCACAAACCGACCGCCGTCCAATCGGAGATCCGCATTGGGTACATCGGGGCGGAACGCACATCACCCGACTATGCCGCCCTGCTCGTCCTGAACACCATCCTCGGCGGCTCCTTTGCATCTCGCCTCAACCAGAACCTCCGGGAAAAACACGGCTACACATATGGGGCACGCTCTTCCTTCTCATTCCGCCGCGCAGCCGGACCGTTTCTCGCGGCGACGGCGGTTCAGACCGACGTCACCGATAAAGCAGTACGGGAATGCATCAACGAGCTCGAGTCGATCCGTCTCCCCGTGAGCAGGGAGGAACTCGAGCGCGCGAAGCGCTATATCGCCTGTACGTACATACAGAACTTTGAGACCGCCGGCCACACAGCGGATGAACTCGGGGAACTCGTCGAATTTCTCTTGCCCGATGACACGTTCACGTCATTCATCGACCGCATCCTCGCCGTCACCATCGAAGACGTCCGACAAGCAGCGGAAAAGTACTTCGACACCGATCATCTCGAAATCGTCGTGGTAGGCGACCGCAATGAGATCGAACCGGGGCTCCGTTCTCTCCGCCTTGGGAAAATCCGCATCCTCGATTCTGAAGACGTTCTCGGGAAAAGACCGGGTTGACCTGTACCGGCCTCGCGATGGGAAGGTATCGATGTCCGGACTTTGCCTTTCGCGGTGTCATGCCTCCGGCGGTGGCTTGAGCACGGCCCCGATGACGAGACCGCCGATCAGCCATGCCGCCACGAGATCCACCGCGCGAACAATGGTCCATGCAGGGGGGAACTGTCTCCACGCCATGTCGCTCCCATGGGACACGAGAGAGGCAAAGAGACCTAACAGGAAGACGAAAAACACCCGGCCGGTGTACCCACGGACACGATCACGAGCGATCCAGAGAAGCACAACGACAAGGGAAACGGCGCAGATATCGAGGAAGAAACCCCAGAGAAACGATCCCGCGCTCATGGGATTGTATCCGACTTGTCGGTACACGATCATCCCGACTGGCCCTGCTTCGAATCTTTGTAGGAAGAATCTCATCGACTCTTCGCTCCCATCCATCGGGTACGATGGGAAACGGTACACGCCTGTCTGAGAGATGTTTTGGTTTAAAACGCGAATGACAGCCGTATCATTGGGGAGATTGGGCATCACCGCATTGTGCCAAGGCAAAACGATCCACGAGAATGAACCCCAAAGATAGACGGTGATCGCACCAAGAGCGACGGCGAGAAGAAACCTTTTCATGGATGCGTCCTTCCTTACTTGAGGAAATGAAACAGTTGGTAACGTGGTGAAAAATGTACGACACGGATCGAGGAAATCCGACGAGAGGAACGCCGTATCCTCACATCTTGTTGATCGCCAGATGGGCATGGGTATGAATGAATACCTCATGAGATGAAGCCTTGCTGCACGCATATTCCATTCGTATGAACCCTTCTATACCCCCACGGTGGGCAAGGGTCGTCGAGTTATTCGCCCTTGTGTACGCCGGCAGCCGGCTGTTTCTGCCCGGAATATCCGAACAACCCGCTGTCACGGCCACCCTTGCGCTCGGCATGTATTTCGTCGTTCGTACAATACGTCTCAAGTCCGCGCCGGCACCGAGTTTTTTTTCGATGCCCTTTCTTGTCGCGTTCTTTTTCCTTGTCCCTGTTAGCATTCTTCTTTCGCCGCTCTCCTTTGAACTCTTGCTCAGCGGTCTGGGCATGATATGGTTTTCCGCTGCACTCATCCTCGAAATCACATCCGACACCTACCGGGAAACCAGGAAGGATATGACCGGTTTCCCGGATTCGATCCTCCTCCGTGTCTTAGCCCTCGTTCTGGTGTCGACGAGTGTCGGCGTGCTCGTGATGCAAAGGTCCGCGAAGTTTCCAATCCTGCACGATCTGTTGGGCTCGATGCCTGGATCGATACCGCCGCTCGGGGCTTTCGTGATCCCTGCCGCTTGGATAGGCGGCGTAGCTGCTGTTTTCCTTCCCATCGCCGTAGCATCCGCCTCCGTTCTTTCCCCAAAAAGAATCGGCCGGATTCCTTCATCGCGCCGCTCCGGAAGAGCTTTCCTCGCATGCATTGCCTGTGTGGTGATCCTCCTCATCTCGGTTTCGCTCTCTCAATCCCGTACCGCCATTCTCGCGGCGGCGGGGGGGCTGGCTGTAACGGGTGTTTTCTCAGGACCAAAGGGGCGTGTCGCGGTCGGTATCGGTATAGCCGCCATGATGCTCCTCATTTTCCTATCTCCCGATGCTGTATTGGGTCCCTTCCTCTTCGCCGGTAAGTCGAGCGGTTTGTCGTTAGAGACACTCTTCACGGGAAGAACGGAAATCTGGGGACGAGCGATTTTTGCCATTCGCGATTTCCCCTGGACCGGCCTCGGTCCCGCTTCGTTGTCTTCGCCGTTCCTCGAATTGTACCCGTGCAAGTTCATCCCGGCGACACGGACCATGCATGCGCACAGCATGCCGCTCCAAACTGCCCTCGATATCGGCATCCCAGGGGCAGTTCTTTTCGCATCGGTATCCCTGTTTTTCTTCTCGAGGCTCGTCATGCTGCGCTCGTGCGAAAGGGTATCACGCCTCGAAAGAGCAGGTTTTCTCGGGACATTCGCCTCGCTCTTTCTTTTCGGTATGGCGGAAGCATTCCCTCTCGCCTCCCCTCCCTTCGCCGCTCTGGGCGTTTTGTACGCCCTTGCCTATCGAACGGTGACCGCGAGCAGTCTCTTTCCCTCGCGGTCCGGTTTCTTGAAAAAAGTGTCGTGTTACACATGTATCGCCGCTGCCATCCTCATGTGCGCTCTTGTTTTTGACTTTCTTTTCCCTGCCGTCTCTCCGATGCAAGGGTCTTTCCGGACGAATATTTGCAATGTCCGAGTGACACGAATCATCCTCAATCCCCTGCATCAGAAAGGCACGAACGGCTTCTGCGATAACGGGCGGGCATCATGGTGGCTGATGGGAAAAGCTTTTGCAATGAATGGAGACACCTCACGGCGCGACTCGTGCTGGGTTTCGGCGATCCGTTCGGATCCAGCGGTCATCGCGCTTGCATACACGGCGGACCCCTCCGATCGTTTCCTCGCCGAATCGGCGTACGCGTTGTACCCCTCACGAGCGAATGCATGTTTTTGGCTTGCAGAAGCCGTCGCGAAAGACGAGCCCGATCGGGCAATCACGCTCTATCGCGCGGGGCTTCGTTTGAAACCCCGAAACGGGCTCGCGTGGAAAAAACTCGGGGATCTCCTCGCCCGGTCCAACCCGCGGGAAGCATTGGATGCATACGTGCAATCATGCCTTCACGGGGACCCCGGTGCCAATGGGTGTTTCCTTGCCGGTCAAATCGCCGAAAAACTCGGCGATATCACCTCTGCAATACGGTATTTTCGAATGTCCCGGTATTTAGGGGCTCATCGTCGTGCGGATGAGCTGGAAATCTTATCACCATGAATACTTCAGTGGTGAAATGACCTGTGAAACAGCTCGCTCTCATTCCTCGCCACACGCTTTCCTCACAGGAAAGAATCTTTCAGGGAACCGATCCCTCTCCGTTAAGGATCGATAAGACATAATAAAAAACCGCTCACGGGGAATGAGCGGTTTGCCAAGCGTTTTTTCCGATCCCGGTAGGGAGGGCCGAGACCAGAGCTATTGGCGAAACCTAATTTATTCAAAGTTCGGCGAAAGTCAAGACCATTTTCACCTCCCCTGTGGCGATCTCCTCTTTTGCCCGAAACAGAGTCCCTCTCGACCCTATTTTGCGATCGAAGGAGAAAATACCATCGCCCTTTGCCTTGTTTTCCTATCGCTTCTCACGAAGCGTCGCTATACTTTCCCGGCGCTTTTTCTTCCCACACGCGGCAGATATTGATGATAGTAAGAACGGCTTTCTCCATGTCCTGGACACTGATCCATTCGCGCTTGCTGTGGAAACTGTGTTCCCCCGCGAAGATGTTCGGGCATGGAAGCCCCATATACGAGAGCCGCGCCCCGTCGGTCCCGCCACGGATGCTCCCGAAATGCGGGCTCAGACCGACCCGTTCGATGGCGATCCGAGCGTACTCGAGAACTTCCGGATGCTTCTCGAGGACGTAACGCATGTTCCGGTACGATTCCTCCACGGTGCATGAGACCGACGATTTCGGGTACTGGGCGGCCGTTTCATCCGCCAGTTGCCGGATGAATTTCTCCTGTTCGCGAAGCTCGTGCTCTTCGAATGAACGGAGGAGAAGCTTGATCGAGGTTTCCTCGACACCGCCGTTCACGACGTAAGGGTGGACGTACCCCTCTCTCCCATCGGTGGTTTCCGGCGACAGTCTGTCATGCGGAAGCTTTTCGATGAACGAAGCCGCTGCTTTGATACTGTTTACCAGCTTGCCTTTCGCGAAACCGGGATGGATGCTCACGCCTTTGAATATCACAGTCATGCTGTCGGCGCAAAACGTCTCGTGCTCGATGGATCCCGCTTTCTCTCCATCTACGGTGTAGGCGTACTTCGCACCGAATTTATCGATGTCGAAATATTTCGTTCCTTGACCGACTTCCTCGTCAGGGGTGAAGCAAATCCGCACCGTCCCATGCTTCACCTCGGGGTGCGTGACGAGAAAATGCGCGGCATCGATGATTTCGGCTATACCCGCCTTGTTGTCCGCACCCAAGAGCGTCGTACCGTCCGCCGTAACGATCGTCTCGCCGACTTTCTCTTTCAACTCCGGATTGTCTTGAACCGAGATGACGATTGATGGGTCGGCGGGAAGCACAATATCCTCGCCGTCGTAGTTTTCATGGAGGATCGGTTTGACGTTCTCCCCGGATACCTCCGGCGAAGTATCCATGTGCGCGATGAAACCGATGACCGGTACGTTTCCCTTATTGATGTTGGCTGGGATAGTCGCCGTGACATACCCGTACTCATCCATGGTTGCATCTTCCAGTCCCATGCGTTTCAGTTCTTCGACGAGTACTCTCCCGAAGACGAGCTGTTTTTCCGTGCTCGGAAACGTGTCCGATGTCTCGGAGGATTGTGTGTCGTACGTAACGTACCGGAGGAATCGTTCCAGACACGTGAAGGAATAATCGACTGGTTTCATACGGCATACCGTTCAGAAAATGGGAAATGGTGAGGCTCGAGAGAAGGCGTCGATTCCACCCGGTCGCAGGTACCCGCGAGTTTATTCATAGCGAAGGGCTTCGATGGGGTCGAGGTTGGACGCTTTCCACGCGGGGTAGACACCGAAAACGATCCCGACCGCCGACGTAACCATCAATCCCACCAACGCCCAGCCGATGGGGAACACCGCAGGGATCTTGAGCAGCAACGCGATGATGTTTCCCCCGCCGACTCCGAGCATGATCCCGATGAGACCGCCCAGTTCGCAAATGACCACGGATTCGATGAGGAATTGCCGGAGTATGCTCTTCTTTGTCGCACCGACCGCTTTGCGAATACCGATTTCCCGTGTCCGCTCTGTGACCGAAACGAGCATGATATTCATGATACCGATCCCCGCCGCAAGAAGAGCGATCGCGGATACCGCACCCGTGCCGATCCGTATGATCGAAGTCATGTTGTTCACTTCCGAGATGAGCGTCTCGTTCGAAACGATCTCGAAATCGTTCTCCTCACCAGGAGGGACTTTGCGGATAGCCCGGAGAAGACCGATGATTTCGTCCGTCATGGCTTCGTAGGTCCGTTGATCCGCCGACTTCGCCTGTATCGCCACCCATCTCGACCTCCCGAATTCGGCGAGAAAGGTCGTCAGGGGGATGGCGACGAAATTGTCCATTTGACCCCCGAAGAGGCCGCCTTTCGATTCCGTGA
This sequence comes from Bacteroidota bacterium, assembly GCA_029907355.1. Lineage (GTDB taxonomy): Bacteria > Bacteroidota > Ignavibacteria > SZUA-365 > SZUA-365 > JARYLZ01. Next base: position 52,621 of record JARYLZ010000001.1, read on the forward strand.
CACCGATGATTGTGTACATGCTGTTGCCGATCCGGATCCTCTTGCCGAGAGGGTCTTCATTCGGGAACAAGAAGCGCACGATGCCCGGCCCGATGACCACATACCTGCGCGCCAGCTGGAGATCGTTCTCGTTGAACATTCTCCCTTCGGCGATGTTCCGGTTCTCGGTGTAAACGATCTCGGGGGTAGTCCCGTCGACGGAGATGTCCGGATTCGTTTTCTTGTTCCGGTAAGTCAGTTGGATCGGCCAGTAACTCGATTGTACGCAGACGTATTTCGCAAGGCGGGAGTTCCCGCGGACGTACATTCCCTGTTCGACGGTGATATCTTTCCTGTTACGGTACTTGTTCCGGGCATCCGGACCATGCCTCAGCGCAGGGTACTTCTGAACGTTCAACGTGTTCGAACCGAGAATATTGAAACTCGAAACGATCGTATCCTGAAGGACGCTGATGCCCGTCATGACGCCGATGAACGAGAACACGCCGATGACGACACCCAGCAACGTGAGGAAAGCGCGCAGCTTATTGGATTTCAGCGCGGCAAATGCCATGCTGATTGTTTGCTGGAAATCGATCGTTCTCATCGTCGGTCTGAACATGATGAAGGAAAGATAAGAATCTCCGGGGAGATAGTTACGTGCTCTTGTGCTCTTTCTCCGGAAGAACCCCGCTTCGCCGGTAGAAAAGCAATAGTGACGAGACGGGTGGATGTTCGTTTCGATTCGACAATGCGAGCAGGCAGGGAACTTGGGCCTCGGAATGTTTTTTCCCTGTTTCTCGAGGGAACAGGATTAGACACCAGCTCTTGCACTCGGAACCAAGGAATTCCAGACTGCTTTCAAGGGGTCTTCTGAAAAGGGGATTCACGGCATTGTAGAAAAAACTCGTTTCAGGAAACGCCTTGAAATGTGCCTCACGAAATCATCGACCTTGTCCAATACTCTTTCGTTCGAGGTCCACCACCTTGCATCGTGAGAATCGATCTCGTGTATCGCGGAAGATCGAGAGGTGGACATCCATCCCCGTTTTTGAAGAACATGCAAGGTATTTCTGATGGGATGATTGTCTTTTTTATTTTCGGCTACCATTATAAGCCATGATGGGATATGGGCATTCCCATCATGAGCATCCATCGTGAGCCGACTTATACACATCTTCTTCGAGAAACGTCCATGAGACCGCTCCCAACGATCCCCATAGGGACAACGAGTACGGTATCCATCCTCGCTTTTCTCGCTCTCCTCCTGAATTGCTCCCAAGCGCAGTTGTTCGAGATTCCGTTCGAAGAGAGGGTTGGGCGATCGACGCTTATCATTGAGGGGATGGTGACGGAACAGTTCTCCTTCTGGGATGAACGTCATGAAATGATCTACACATCGAACCTCGTCCGTGTGACCAAAGTGTTCGTGGGTGAGTTCTCCGGAACTGCGATCGAAATCGTGACCGAAGGGGGGCAGGTGGGTGACGTTTCTATCCGTTTCACGGAAACACTCGAACTGTTCCCCCATGATGCAGGGATATTCTTCTGCGAGCCGACGCGAATCCGATCCGGGAGAACGGTGGACAGTGATCTTCATATGCAGGCGTTCGGGAGCCTCCAAGGTTTTATCCGACGCAACTTCGACGGATCCGGGGGAAGTCCCTTTCTCTCTTGGGATCACTACGACCCGGAGGTCTACAACGATCTCGTGCGGTTGACGGGTAAGGGGTACCGTGAGATTGCTCCCTTTCAACACATCGGGAAATCCACGGGAGGAGGGAAAGGCAGAACCGTCCTCACCGCCCCGCTCATCTCCTCGATCGTCCCCCAGATGAGAAGTGCGGGAACGGACAGCACGATCACGATCGCGGGTTCGAAGTTCAATCCCATACGGGGGACGGGGAATGTACTTTTCAAGAACGCGGACGATGGAGGGGCTTCGTATATCGCACCGGCTTCAACGGAATACCTCGTCTGGAGCGATACATCCATCGTCGTCCGTGTCCCGACTCAAGCGGGCAGTGGCGTCATCAAGGTGGCAAATAGCGACCCCGATACGACGACAAGTTCTGTCACGCTCACCATCCCTTATGCCCTGCTCAACGCGACATTCAGCGGAAAACCGACAACGACCCGATTCATCTCCCGGAATCCGAATGGTGGGCTTTCATGGAGAATGAACACTGCCTTTTCGACTGCCACACTTGCACGAGACGCTTTTCTGCGCGCTATGAAAAAGTGGCGATGTTCCGTCTCCGCCTATGGCGGTGTCCACTGGGATCTCGGTCCGGCGACCGCTGCGGACGTGGTCGCTTACGATGGCGTCAATGTCGTCCGGTTCGATATCGGTAACGAACTTCCACCGGGAATACTAGGCCGCTGTACGTCGTATTACTCGTTCATCGCTTGCGGGACCGATTCCGGCGCCGTCGTTACGGAACTCGATATCGTGTTTGACGGGGGGGCCTCGTGGTACTTCGGGACGGGTACGCCGGGCGGGTCGCAGTACGATTTCGAATCCGTCTCGCTCCACGAACTCGGCCACGCACATCAACTCGCCCATGTCATCAGCAACGGGGCGGTGATGCACTATGCAATACCACCCGGCGCAACCCGCCGAACGCTTTCGTCTCCGGACACGGCCGCTGCGAACAACGTTCTCCGGAGAAGCATGGTCATCCCACTCTGCGGATTTGCAGGGATGAGCCCCGTGAAAGTTCTCGCCGAACCGGATACGGCCATTTGCATCGGTGGTTCAGTGAATCTCCGAGCTTACGGTGGCATGACCTATCTCTGGAATACAGGGGCTTCCGACACGCTCCCGATGAAAACAGTCTCACCGACCGTCACGACGAGCTATATCGTGACCGTCACGAACGGATCTTGTTTCTCGGCAGCCGACACTGTCACGGTGGCGGTGAATCCTCTGCCGACGGCGAACGCCGGGTCGGATAAAGCCATCTGCACAGGGGACTCGACCTTGATCGGGTTCCCGACCGTAGACTCCGTCTCGACCGTGGGAACGGCTGTTGGGACGACTGCGATGTTCCCCTTCAGAACGAATGCGGAAGACCAACGGGCCCAGATGCTCTTCGAGGCGGGAGAACTTCACGCTGCCGGCATGCGCCGTGGTTACATCACTGCTGTCGCATTGAACGTGGCGGCTTCGGCGAATACGAAGCCGATGTCCAATTTCTCCGTTGCAATGAAGAACACGGCGGATACATCCCTTGCGACAGGCTTCCGAACGGGGATGAACACCGTTCTTTCTCTGACCGGTTATACACCTCAGGTCCGGTGGGATACACTCTATCTCGATTCAGCGTTTTTCTGGGACGGGGTGAACAACCTGGTTGTTCAGACGTGCTTTGACAACAGCGGCACACCGTCCTCGAGCGGTTACGGTGTCGCTGTTTCCCAGCATCCCGGATATCGTGTCACGTATAATTACGGCAACGGGGGCTGCTCGGCGAATTCCCAGTACATCAGTTTCTATCGTCCGCTCATGAAATTCATCTGGCAGCCGTACAATTACGCCTGGTACCCACGAACCGGCCTCCAGAGATCGATCGTCTCGAATCCCAAGGCTTCACCAGCGGTGACGACGACGTACATCCTTACCGTTTCCGATTCTTCTCTCTGCAGCGGAACGGATGACGCGATTGTCACGGTATTCCCCACGGATCCCACCACCCTGAGATGGACCGGTGCAGTCGATACCGGTTGGACCACGGTGGGGAACTGGGATGCGCCCTGTGCGGTCCCGTCTGCGGGTGACACCGTCATCATTCCAACCGGCACGGTCCCTCCTGTCACTATCCCTCCTATTTCGCTGGGTTCTCTTATCCTGGACAATATCTCCGGTCTTCGACTGGCTGGAAATCTATCCATCGACGATTCGCTTGTTCTCAAAGCCGGCCATATCCGCCTCGGATCCTATGATTTGAAAATCGGGGGATCCGGAGGTATTTCCGGGGGGTCTCCCACTGCTTTCATCGTCACGGATGGAACAGGCTTTTTAACGCAGGCCGAAATCGGTTCCGGAGGCAGGACGGGCTCGATCTTGTTCCCCGTGGGAGACAGTGCTTCCCGCTATTCCCCCCTCACCGTGTCGAACACGGGAACGGCGGATGAATTCCGTGCCCGCGTCTCCGGCACCGTCCTGTCCGGAGGGACCCTGGGTACCCCTCTCTCGAGTCATATCGTAGGAAAAACGTGGCACATCGGCGAATCCGTGAGCGGTGGCTCATCGGCAACTCTGACGTTCCAATGGGACGGTATCGTAGAACTCCCTTCCTTCAACCGTTCGAATTGCGCCGTCGCCCGTCATGACGGTTCGCTATGGACAACGGTCACATCCTACGCGCAGGCGCTCGGTTCAAATCCGTATACGAGAACCGCATGGGGTGTGTCGGAGTTCGGACCGTTCGCCATCGGCGATCCCGCCTCGCCTCTCCCCGTTGAGATCGTGTCATTCACCGCCCGACCGTTCGACGGGAAAGTCATTCTCCATTGGATTACAGTATCGGAGTTGAACAGTCTTCGCTACGAGATCGAACGACGCACGGTAGGTGAAATGGGTTGGAATGCGGTCGGGTCCACCCCTGCTCGCGGCTTCAGCGATATGCCCGTCGAGTACTCTTTCATCGACCATCACCCACCACGGGACTTCGATCTGCAATACCGGTTACGTATGGTGGATCGGGACGGCAGTGCGGGATTCAGCGAAGTGCTCACCGTCAAAATTTCCCCTCTGAACGAAGTGACACTCCACCCTGCGAAACCCAACCCTTTCCGATCGGTGACGGAAGTGTCCTTTTCGCTTCCCGAAGAAATGCCGGTGCATCTCGACCTTTTCGATGTCAACGGCCGCCGCGTTCGCACGCTTCTCAACGGCATGCTGCAGGCAGGAGCGCATTCGTTTCTCTTCCGCGCGGAGGGGCTCCCGACGGGCATTTACCTGCTTGTCTTGAACACTACGCATGCCGTCCGCACGAGGAGAGTTCTCCTCGAACGTTGACTCGGGAAGTGAAAAGCATGAGCCGTTTCCGACACGGCCCCTCATCGGCGGAAACGAGGCATGGTGATACGATTTACAGACAAGATGTAGCGTCGTTTCTCCCCCTTTGCGAACGGCCGTAAAGGTCCCGGTCGGTCCCCTTTCCTTTTACCGGGTCAAGGGAAATGATATTTTTTCATTTCGATGTGGGCTGTGCGCACACCGCTTTTTAAGACATCGGAGCAAGAGCATGCGCTATCCTTTTGTGGAAATCGAGGCTCGATGGCAATCCTACTGGGAAGAGAAGAAAACATTCCGCGCGATCGAGGATCCTGCCAAACCGAAATACTATGTCCTCGACATGTTCCCTTATCCATCGGGTGCAGGTCTTCATGTGGGTCACCCCGAAGGGTACACGGCGACGGATATCGTGGCACGGTACATGCGTATGCGCGGGTTCAATGTCCTTCACCCGATGGGGTGGGACGCTTTCGGTCTTCCCGCTGAACAGTACGCTGTGAAAACAGGCACACACCCGGCAATCGAAACGCGGAAAAATATCGACACTTTCCGCAGACAATTGAAAATGCTTGGGTTTTCCTATGACTGGGACCGCGAAATCAACACGACTGACCCTTCATACTACAAGTGGACCCAGTGGATTTTTTGCCAGCTTTATAAAAAAGGTCTTGCGTATCTCGCCGAGGTGCCCGTGAACTGGTGCCCTGAACTCGGTACGGTTCTGGCCAATGAGGAGGTCCCCGAACAGGTTGAAAAAGGGTACACGGTGGTTCGAAAACCCATGCGCCAGTGGATGTTGCGCATCACGGCGTACGCGGAGCGTCTCTTGGCGGACTTGGACATGCTCGCGTGGCCGGAAAACCTCAAAGAGATGCAACGCAATTGGATCGGTCGCTCTGAAGGTGCGGAAGTGGTCTTCCGTGTCGACGCCCACGATCTTGATATCCGTGTTTTCACAACACGGCCCGATACGCTTTGGGGCGCGACCTACATGGTGCTCGCACCGGAACACCCCGCCGTCCCTCTCGTCACGACCGTCGAAAGGAAACAAGAAGTAGAACGATACATCGAGGAATCGGCTCGGAAGAGCGATCTCGAGAGAACCGATCTCGTCCGAGAAAAAACGGGTGTATTCACGGGTTCATACGCGCTGAATCCCGTCAATGAAAAGTTGATACCTATTTGGATAGCCGATTATGTCCTGATGAGTTACGGAACAGGGGCCATTATGGCGGTTCCTGCTCATGACCAGCGCGATTGGGAATTCGCGAGAAAATTCGACCTCCCGATCATACAGGTCGTCTCCGGTCCCGGTTGCAACATCGAAGAATGCGCGTACGAAAACACGGAAGAGGGCGTTTCGGTGAACTCGGGGTTCATTACCGGCATGAATTCCCGGCAAGCTTGCGAAAAAGTGATCGCATGGCTCGAGGAAAAACGATTGGGAAAACGATCGGTCCAGTACAAGCTCCGCGACTGGCTGTTCTCCCGTCAACGGTACTGGGGCGAACCGTTCCCTGTCATCCATCTCGAAGACGGAACGCACAAACTCGTCCCCGAAGATCAACTCCCAGTCCTTCTGCCCGATGTGGAATCCTACAAACCTACGGGAACGGGCGAGTCCCCGCTTGCTGCCATCGAAGAATGGGTCAACACGACGGATCCCGAAACCGGAAAACCGGCAAAGCGCGAAACGAACACGATGCCGCAATGGGCCGGCTCTTGCTGGTACTATTTGCGTTTCAAGGACCCGCATAATCAAAGCGCCTTCTGCGACCCCGAAAAAGAACGGTACTGGGGAGCAGTGGACCTCTATGTCGGCGGAACCGAACATGCAGTGCTCCATCTCATCTATGCACGGTTCTGGCACAAGGTGCTCTTCGATCTCGGGTATGTCTCTTCTCCTGAACCGTTCCTCCGCCTGGTGAACCAGGGGATGATTCTCGGTCCCATTGAGTACCGTCTGTTCCGTGATGAACAAGGCATGCCTGTCTCCTTCGAGCACTTGGATGAAAACGGGGTCGATAGGCGCAATGGGGTGAAATATCGTTCTGAGCTGCTTGACGAGTCCGAAGTCGAAAAACACGGCGAACATTTCGTTTGGAAAAAAAACCCGGAGATCCGGCTTTTTGCACGTGCTTTCAAGATGAGCAAGAGCCGCGGAAACGTGATCAACCCTGATGCCGTCATCCGTCAGTACGGAGCGGACTCCTTTCGTATGTACGAGATGTTCATGGGACCGCTCGAACAGACAAAACCATGGAGCACGCGCGGTGTCGAAGGCGTATATCGCTTCCTCAATCGCACATGGAATCTCTTTACGGACGAGTCCAATCGCGACGAGGTTCGCTTGAACCCCGCCATCGTAGAAACACCGCCGGATGAGGAGACGAAACGCCTCTTGCACCGTACAATTCGCAAGGTGACGGAAGACATCGAGAACCTGCGTTTCAACACCGCTATTTCACAGTTGATGGTTTTCGTGAATGAAATGACGAAGCGAGCGGAACGACCCCGATCCGTTCTCGAAACGTTCGTCCTCCTTCTTTCACCTTTCGCCCCGCATCTCGCCGAGGAGTTGTGGAGCCTCCTCGGACATCCCGAAACACTGGCCTATGAACCTTGGCCTGTATTCAACCCCGAATGGACGGAGGATGAAACGGCCGAAATCGTCATCCAAGTGAACGGGAAGATCCGTGGGAAGATCACTCTCCCGAAAGGACTGCCACTTGAAGAGCTCGAGGAACGTGCTCGCTCGAATGAACGCATCGCCTCGTTGGTTGAAGGGAAATGCATCGTGAAAGTGATCGCCGTCCCCGACAAGCTCGTTAATTTTGTCGTTCGGTGAATGCGACATGCAGTCCCTCTCCCAGTGTTCATGGATCATGACCTCGGATCTCTCCATTAACTCGACGAGTGCGTGTCATGGATCTGTCAATGAAAGAATCATTTCTCGATCGCTGGGGAACATATTTCCCCGACGCCGCGCTTCCTCTCGCGTTTTTCTACTCGGACACGCCTTGCGGTGAGCTCTGCGGTCGGCGTTCGACGAGGTACCGGTGTCTCATCGCCGATGTCCAAGCGGCTCGAAAAGGCAAGACGGTTTGTCTCGACGAGGATGGTATCGCGTGCAGTGGGGGGAAACGATACCTTGGGTTCTCCCAAACTCTTCGGCCCCATTTTGAGGAATTCCTCTCGTCCGGAATACCGGGTGAACTCGAGGGAGAACGATACAAGAAATCCCCCGACATCGTCGCACAACTCATGCAATCGCAACCCCCATTCACCGCACCGGCGAAATATGCCGTCTTCAAGCGGTGGGATATCCTCGAGCAAGGCGATAATCCCCTCATCGTTATCTTTTTCGCAACACCTGATATTCTCGCAGGTCTTTTCACCCTCGCGAACTTCGATGAAACGGATCCCTATGGCGTTATCACACCGATGGGGTCCGGGTGTTCCTCCATCGTGTACCGCCCTTACAGGGAACTGCTGTCGGACCATCCTCGTGCGGTTCTCGGAATGTTCGACGTCTCCGCGCGCCCTTATATCCCACATGATGAACTGAGTTTTGCCGTCCCCTGGCCGAAATTCCTTTCCATGTTCGAAAACATGGAAGAAAGTTTTCTCATAACGCATTCGTGGGAGAAGATCCGCCATCGCATTGCATCCACGAGCCGGGACGTTCCCGGCTGACCGAACCCTTTTCAGCGGTCGCCGATTCAAAGCGAAGGAATGAAGTCGTTGCGGGGTTGTCTTCCATTCTACGGCTCGCGGTAAAACGATGGATATGATACCTGCTTGCTTTTCGAGAGGGGGGAGGGGGTTTATCGCATAAGTTATCAACGCACAACCAATCCACTGGGAGAGAATATCAGGACGACCCTCCATTTGCCGAAGCCGATCTGGCTTGGTGGTATTGATTGCGCAATAGCGGTGTATTCGCTAGCTTGGGAAGCGAGAATCAATATGTTCAAAATGTCGCATATTACGGTATGAAATCAGTTTTAGCGGCCTTACCCTCCACATTCCCCTTTCCCCAAACGATCACCGAGCGGTATGCCGGCGTTGTGGGTTTTGCTCTGATTACATCTGCAGCCGCCCAGATTTCCATTCCCCTTCAGCCGGTACCCTTGACACTCCAAACGATCGCGGTGTTCCTCTCCGGGGCTCTCCTCGGGCCGAAACGGGGGGCTCTCACCCAATCCGTCTATCTCTTCGCAGGAGCAGTCGGTCTTCCTGTTTTCGCCGGTTTCTCAGGGACCCTTGGCCATTTGATGGGACCCACCGGCGGTTACTTGTTGGCATTCCCTTTTGCCGCATGGGTAACGGGCGTCATGGGGAATACACTTCGCCGCTTTCCGCCATTCGTTGCATTCTTTGTCGCAATGACCATAGCGAATCTGGCGGTCTTTTTCCTCGGGGTCTCGTGGCTGTCGCTTTTCTGGCTGCACGATTGGTCCCTTGCATGGACGTTGGGTTTCGCAAACATCCTTGTTTGGGATATCCCGAAACTCGCCGTCGCCGCAGGTATTGCCGCATCAATCGGGAAGAAGACGATCTCTCACTGACAAGGGAAGCAAGGAATGCCCGCGCTTCTTGTCCGTGAGATTTTTTATAGTATTCAGGGAGAGGCAAGCCGGGCAGGTCTCCCCTGTGCGTTCATCCGCTTGCAAGGGTGTAGTCTTCGCTGTTCTTGGTGCGATACCCCTTTCGCATGGGATAAGAACGCGAAGGTTGAATCGCTCGAGATCGAAGAGATCCTCTCCCGGATATCCTCTTACCGGTGCAGGTTCGTTGAGGTCACAGGCGGTGAACCGTTGGAACAGGAGACGTGTATACCCCTTCTGACGAGACTTTGCGACGAGGGCTACACGACAGCGCTTGAAACAGGAGGGCACGTCGATATCCGCAATGTCGATCCCCGAGTGATCGTCATTCTGGACGTGAAATGCCCGGGATCCGGCATGGAGAAGAGGAATCTCCTTTCGAACCTCGAATACGTGAAGCCGTCCGACGAAATCAAGTTCGTGCTGAAAGACCGCTCCGATTACGAGTGGGCACGGGATTTCATGCGTGATAACTCAATCCCTGCGATATCCCGCAATATCCTCTTCGCACCGGCATTCGGACACCTCACGCCGCGCACGCTGGCCGAGTGGATCCTGGCAGACTACCTCCCTGTGAGACTCCAACTGCAGATTCACAAATACATCTGGGGACAGAACACAAAGAGCGTTTGATCGATACGGAAAACACTTTTTTCGGGACATGGCGAGATCACGCTGCCCTATCGGCACAGACGATAGCCAGATCAGGCGGCATTGTAGCGAATTCTTGAGGTGAACTGATTGGGAGTAACCATGATCGATGTTTTCCAGAACAAGTACCCGGGACGTGATTACGAGATCACTCATATCAATCCGGAGTACACGTCCGTCTGCCCGATGACGGGTTTGCCTGATTTCGGGACCATCGAAGTTCACTACGTGCCGGACAAGCTGTGTATCGAGTTGAAATCCTTGAAATATTACTTCCTCGAATACCGGAACCGCGGGATCTTTTTCGAAACGGCGGTCAATCAGATTCTTGACGACCTCGTCGCTGCCTGCAAGCCCCGACGTATGCAGGTCACCGGCCGTTTCCACACGCGCGGCGGCATTCACAGTGTTGTCACTGCAGAATACATCGCACCGAAACGGACCTCGCGTAAAGCGAAGCGATGACGTTCCCCTCTCTCTCGGCAAAAACCAATAGCGATCCGCCGATCGCCGTCGTTTTAGTGTCGGGCGGGATGGACTCCTGCGTCACAGCAGCCGTTGCCGCACGGGATCATCGCTTGGCTTTGCTCCACGCAGACTACGGGCAGCGGACACGGCTCAGGGAATTCCAGGCGTTCACGGACATCGCGAACCACTACAATGTCCCACAAGACATGCGGCTGGTCATTTCACTCGAGCATTTCTCCCGTATCGGAGGTTCGAGCTTGACCGACCATTCGCGCCCTGTTCCCCCCGCCAACGACCGAAGGGAAAATGTCCCGGACACGTACGTTCCTTTCCGCAACGCGCATCTCCTCGCTGCAGGTGTCAGCTGGGCCGAAGTCATCGGGGCGGAGAGCGTTTTCATCGGTGCCGTGGAAGAAGACTCGAGCGGGTATCCGGATTGCAAGGGATCGTTCTTTGAGGCCTTCCAACAAGTCGTACGAACGGGAACGAAATGGGAACGCCCTCTGCACATCGTCACCCCGCTCCTTCGTCTTTCGAAAGCCGACATCGTGCGCATGGGCATTGCTCTCCGTGCGCCGCTGGAGAAAACGTGGAGTTGTTACACGAACGAAGACCTTGCCTGTGGGATTTGCGAGTCCTGCGTACTCCGCCTGAGAGGGTTTCACAGAGCGGGCATGCCGGACCCCATCCCCTATGCCCGTTATCCTGATACATCTCTTCTTCGATGACCGGTTTTGTCTTGGTTCATATCGACGGTACGGCTTCTTGATATTCGGCTAGAATGTGCGTACATATCCTCCTGATTTTCTCGTACCTCACATCGAGGGTTCGCCGTCATGGATCAAATCGATCATGAATACTCCACCCCCCGACGGGATTTCCTAAAACGGACTGCTGGCGGCTTCCTCGCCGCGACGATAATCCCATTACAACGCAGGCTCCGTCCTTTTTCCTCCTCCTTCCCAGACGACAAACCGGCGACGAATATCCGGGACGCTTTGAAATACCCGCGTACGGAACGTTCGTTGCCGGGCCGGTACCCGGCCCGTGTCATCCAGTCCTCACGCGACGACTGCATGACAGCCGGGAAACCGGACGCTGCGAAAGTCGACGCGATGCTTCAAGCATGCATGCTCGCTCTCACGGGTGAACGGACGCTTTCCGCCGCCTGGGGAGTCTTCGTCGAACCAGACGACCTCGTGGGGCTTAAAGTCAATCCCGTCGCTGGCAAGGAACTCTCGACCAGTCTTGAATTGACGCGCGCTGTGATTCGGCAGCTTGAGGTTGCGGGGATCCCGCGGGAGCGTATTGTCATTTGGGATCGTCGGGAATTCGAGTTGAAAGAGACGGGCTTCACCGCGGAAAACTTTCCTGGTATTAGGATCGTCGGCACGGAGTGGAAGAACGAAAAGGATTCTTTCTTCGACGAAGATGGTCTTCCACTCGGTAGACAGCGAATAGACGAAAACTGGTACTATTGGGCTGATTGCGAAGAGAAATACGACAACGAAACGTTGCCGTACATGGTCAATGAAGGGAAATATTCGTACTTCAGCTCTATCGTAACGAAAGAAATGACGAAAATCATCAACATCCCGATCCTGAAAAATGCCGGTCCGACAGTCACGTTATGTTTGAAAAACCTCGCCTATGGCTCCATTACGAACACGGGCCGACTGCATCGGCAACTCTGGGCGGAGACCTGTGCACAGGTCCCCTGTTTTCCCCCCTTGCGGGACAAAGTCGTCCTGAATATTGTCGACGGTATTGTCGGATGCTACGAAGGGGGACCAGGTGCGAATCCCCAGTTCATCGTCCCTTTCAACACCCTACTCGTCGGGACAGACCCGGTGGCCGTGGATCGCATTGGTTATGATATCGTCCTTCGGAAACGCCTCGAGATGAAAGTCCAGAAAAAGGAATCCCCTCGAGGGACAGCCTTCCTGGCCCTCGCAGAAACATACAACATCGGTATAGGGGATCCGGAGAAAATTGATCTTCGAAAGGTATGACCTTGAGAAGACGTACATTCGTCTTCCTTGCCTCGTTCGTCGTGATCGCCTTCTCCAGCGCTTCTGCCCAAGAGCGGACGATCCTTGCAGGCTCCGACATACCCGGCTGGCGCATGGTTGAAACGGGTTTCTACGAGGGGAAAGAGCTTTTCGGGTACATCGACGGGGGGGCGGAACTTTACCTCGAATTCGGGTTCGAACGTGCGGAGGTGCAGAGGTGGGTCTTTGGGGGAGCAGAACTCCGCATCGAAGCCTATAAAATGATGACGAGGGAAGCGGCGTTCGGTATCGCTTCCCTCTCTCATGTACCTGAGGCCATTCCCTCAGAACTGTGGCGATGGTCATGGACCGGTCCCCGCCAGGTCCTCTTCGCCAAGGGCGAGTGGTTCGTCACCGCCGCTCTATCCGGTACCGTGCTTCCAAACGATTCGACAGTCCTTCATGATGCGATTCGCGCACTCCTGAAGAGAATCCCCGGAAAGGAAATGGACCCTCCGCCCATGTTCCAAAAATCCGCGTTGAGACCTTACGAGGCGAGGCTTCGCTTTGTGTGCGGTCCCGTAGGTCTTCAAACGGCGGCTCCCGAATGGGGCGAAGTGTTCGCAAACTTCAAGAACTTCACCCTTTACATCCTTGACTTCCCTGGACGCTACGGGACATGCACGGTGCTCATGGCCACGTTCCCCCTCGCGGAACATGCAACGAACTTCGTGAAAAAAATCGGGGTTCGGACCCCCTCTAGAGCTTTCAAGGATTGGGAAATTCTCACTAGTGGGAAAAAGAACACGGGGGTTCGCCTGCTTTTCGGGACGATTGCCGTTGTCGTCGAGGCGGACGGACCCTCGTCATGGTTCCGCTCATTCTTGAACGATCTCGCGCTTCGATGAACTCGGCTTGAGCGGGCCGGTAATGCCGACGTGTCCAATGCGACACCTCTGAGCGAGGGAAATGCCTTTGGGGCTCATTCCCGAATCTTTTCCATCGGGAGAAGAAAGCCCTTCATCCTCATCGGAACGAGGGGGCCACGAGGTGGAAAAACGTCCTGGAAACAATTGCGTGGCGTCCCCCTTCGTTCTCGGGAAGAGAGGGAAACGTGCGATGGAATTCATTGTCGATGATTGAAACCCATGAGATTTTGGCGGTATATTAGATGTCTATGATGAGCATGATTCATTCCGACCGACAGAAACGCACGCGGAATTTCTGCATCATCGCGCATATCGATCACGGGAAATCGACCCTTGCGGATCGGCTCCTCGAATTGACAGGTACGATCACGAAACGCGATCTCGTGGTAAACCAAGTGCTTGACGACATGGATCTCGAGCAGGAGCGCGGGATCACGATCAAACTCCATGCTATCCAGATGAAATACACCCATGAGGATGGTCTCGAATATACGCTGAACTTGATAGACACCCCGGGTCATGTCGACTTTAGCTACGAGGTATCTCGCTCCCTCCAGGCTTGTGAAGGGGCGATCCTCGTTGTCGATGCTACACAGGGCATCGAGGCGCAAACGATCAGCAACCTCTACCTCGCTATTGACGCTGGTCTCGAAATCATTCCCGTTGTGAATAAAATCGACTTGTCGAGCGCGATGATCGAGACCGTCAGCCGCAGTATCGTGGATCTTGTCGGGTGCAAGGAACAAGACGTTATTCCGGCGAGCGCGAAATCCGGTGTCGGCGTCCCGGAAATCCTCGAGGCGGTGATCGAACGCATTCCACCACCACAGGGGAATCCTGAAGCACCATTGCAAGCGTTGATCTTCGACTCGGTATTCGATCCATACCGTGGCGCCGTCGCGTACATCCGTGTCGTTCAAGGCTCTCTTCGAGAAGGCGATCGCATCCGCTTCATGGCGACCGGCAAGGAATTCGAGGCTGAAGAAGTCGGTATTCTTCAAATGAAAAGGAAACGAACCGGCTCCCTGGCTGCGGGGGACGTCGGGTACCTCATTGCAGGTGTCAAGGATGTTGCCGACACCCATGTGGGCGATACCATCACACACGCGACCCGACCGGCAGAGAAACCCCTCCCCGGCTATAAAGTGGTGAAACCCATGGTCTTCAGCGGCCTGTATCCTACACTGAGCGAGCAATTCGAGGAACTACGGGACGCGCTCGCGAAACTCCGCTTGAACGATGCATCCATCGTTTTCGAACCGGAATCCTCAGCAGCTCTAGGGTTTGGCTTCCGGTGCGGCTTCCTCGGTCTTCTCCATATGGAAATTGTCCAGGAACGACTTGAACGCGAATTCGGGCAGACCATTATCAACACAGTCCCCAACGTCGAGTATATCGTCGTCCTGCGCAATTCGATGGAACGCCTTGTCATCGACAACCCCACCTTGATGCCTGACCCCGGGAAAATAGATCATATCGAGGAACCGTTCATATCGGCTCAGATCATCACGCCCGCTGAATATCTCGGTAACATCATGAAACTTTGCATGGACCGCCGTGGTATTTACATAAACACCACCTACCTCGACCCGACGCGGGCAGATGTACGGTATGAACTCCCCCTTGCCGAAGTGATTTTCGATTTCTATGACAAGCTCAAATCCGTGTCTCGCGGTTATGCATCCCTCGATTACGAGTTCAAGGATTATCGGCCTTCCGACCTCGTGAAACTCGATATCCTCATCAACGGCGAAATGGTAGACGCCCTCTCCTGTATCATTCACCGCTCGAAAGCCTATGACTGGGGACGAAAACTGTGCGCGAAGCTCAAACAGCTCATCCCCCGCCAGCTGTTCGAGGTCGTTATCCAGGCTGCCATCGGGAGTAAGGTCATCGCGAGAGATGTTGTTAAACCATTGCGGAAAAACGTCACTGCGAAATGCTACGGTGGTGACATCACACGGAAAAGAAAACTGCTCGAGAAACAGAAGGAAGGTAAACGCCGAATGAAACAAGTAGGGAGTGTGGAAATCCCCCAGGAAGCGTTCCTTGCCGTTCTCTCCATGGAACAGTAATCGCCGTATCCCTCATGGCTCTCATCGACGCCTACAGGCTCTTTTCATCGTTCATTCCGTTTCGATTCGCTCTGATCCCGAAACCCCACTTCCGCTGAACTCGAGCACAGCCTCTAACGAACCCACCACCCCGGAGAGGATATCTTCATGGTAAACAGCAAGGAGCGGAAACCACAACGTGACCGCAGCAAGAAGAAAGCTCCGCCTCCCCCCCTGGGGAAGCGGGTTTACGAGTTCTTCAAGAGCATCACGATCGCCCTTCTCGCCGTCATCGTCCTGAACAGCTTCGTTGTCCAGTCCTTCCAGGTCCCTACTGGATCGATGGAGAATACGGTCTTGGCTGGCGAATTGCTTTTCGTCAACAAGTTCATATACGGCGGTTCCACTCCGCAAGCTGTTCCGATCATCGGCCTCCTCACAGGGAAAGAAATCGAAATTCCGTACTTCAGGGTTCCGGGGTTCCGCAGCCCGAGGAGGGGCGATGTAATCGTGTTCATCTTCCCCGGCATGCGCGATGAGGTCAAGTCCCCGCTGTTCCAATACTACCTCAAGCGTTGTGTCGCTGTCTCCCACGATACCATCCTCATCGTGAAGAAGCGCCTCTTCATCAACGGTTCACCATTCCCCGACCCGCCGGGCGTCCAGTACGTAGAACCGCTTATCGAACAGTCGGACCCGCAAATTTTCCCACCCGGCAAACCTTGGAACCGCGACAACTATGGTCCCCTCGTGGTACCTGCGAAAGGTGATGTCATTCATCTCGATAGGAACAATATCGGCGAATGGATCACATTTATCCGACGGGAAGGACATACCGTCGAGATAGCAGGGAACACGATCCTCCTGGACGGCAAAGCCTCATCGGAGTATGTGGTCAAACGTGATTATGTGTTCGGGATGGGGGATAACCGTGACGTCTCCCTCGATAGCCGTTTCTGGGGATTCATCCCGAAGGATTACGTTATCGGGACACCGATGATCGTGTACATGTCGTGGAATCCTTCTATTCCCATCTGGAATTTGATCAAGAAATTAGGATCGATACGATTTGATCGTATCGCAACGATAATCCATTGACGATGACAGAAGACGAAGGTAGCTTTCCCCATCCTCCCGACAGCGGTTCCGACGACTCGAAGGAATCGTCCTCCCTTCAACGATCGGAGCAAAAGAAAGAATCCGGAAAAATATCAAACCGATTTCTGTCGCGTCGATATCTGCGAACGACGCTCTGGGCTGGGGGGCTGGCCCTATTTGTGAAGATTTTCATCTTCGAGGCGTATGGAGTCCCCTCGAGCTCTATGGAAAATACTCTTCTCGTCGGGGACTGCTTTTTCGTCGATAAGTTCTCATACGGGGCGACCACCCCTCGAACCATTCCCCTGACACATATCCGCATCCCGCACCGACAGATACTGCCGGCCCTCAGATCACCTTCACGCAACGATGTCATCGTGTTCGAGTCCACTTCCACAAATGCAACGGAAGAGGATGCTCGTCCGATGTATTACGTGAAACGTTGCATAGCTTTACCGGGCGATACTGTGGAGATCGCCGGGAAACAGGTCTTCATCAATAGAGTCCCTCGGCGGGAAGTCGCGTCATGCGTTTTCTCCGCATTCACACTCCCACGTGGGAACAGGGAAGAGGGGATATTCCCGAAGGGGTTCCCCTACAACCGCGATTGGTGGGGACCGCGCGTGGTCCCCTACCAGGGGATGAAGATCAAATTGACTCTCGAGAATATCGATGAGTGGAGATCGTTCATCGAAAGGGAAGGGCACTCGATTCGTTTTACCCTCGACGGGCGCATTGAAATAAGTGGCGTCCAAGGGTCTGTGTACACCGTCGAGCGTGACTACTATTTCGTTCTTGGGGATAACCGCGACAACAGTCAGGACAGCCGTTATCGAGGGTATATCGCGCACGGGGACATTATCGGTCGAGCCATGTTCCTCTATTGGTCTTGGGACAACAGAATTCGGTTTACGCGTCCCTTCGCATTACTATCCTCCATTCGCTGGGACCGAATCGGCATGGCTGTCCGTTGAACAATGGCCGGTATATATATTCATATTCCTTTCTGCACGCGGAAGTGCGCGTATTGCGATTTCGTGTCGGTCCGTCCTGACGGGTTGAAATCCCCATATCTCGATGCCCTTGTCCGGGAGATACGGCTCCGCTCGGAAATGTTCGCGGGCTCCCTCATCCATACGATTTACTTCGGCGGTGGGACACCGTCCCTCCTCGAGCCATCCGAACTCGAATATATCGCCGATGCACTTGTCCGGAATTACCGACTCTCAAGCGACATCGAGTGGACAATTGAATGCAACCCCGGGACCATCGATGCAGGCGCGCTCCGTGCATACCGGGACATCGGCTTCAATCGGCTGAGCATAGGCGTTCAATCGTTTTTCGATGAAGACCTTGTCTTTCTGACGAGAATGCACGATGGCAGAGAGGCTCTCGAGGCGATTGAGGCGGCAAGTACCGCAGGGTTCAAGAATATCGGTATCGATCTCATGTTTCGCATCCCGGGGCAACCTCTCGAAAGGTGGCAAGCCAATCTCGAGCGTGCGGTGTCGTTGCGTCTTCCCCATATTTCCTGTTACTCTCTTACGACCGAGTCAAGGACACCTCTTGTGCAATGGATCGAAAGCGGAGAAGTCATGTTGCCGTCAGAAGAAGAAGATGCGCATCTTTACACCCTCGCGTACCGATTTCTCACCGGCAGAGGCTATCAGCGATACGAAATATCGAACTTTGCCCAACCGGGGTTCGAGTGTAGACACAATATCTCGTACTGGGATCACGAACCATATGGGGGATTCGGTCCATCGGCCCACAGTTACTTTGAAGGGAGCAGAAGTTGGAATACCACCGACGTTTCAGAATACATCCGCCTTCTCGCAGCGGGGACGCTGCCATCACAAGGGAGTGAGACACTCTCTTCGGCAGCGCTGAGGACGGAACACATCTTTCTCTCCCTCCGCACTCGCGGTATCGATCTCGATGCGTTTCAAAAAAAATTCGACGGAGACTTCCTCGAGGAAAACGCTTCGACCATCGAGCGTCTGATGCATGCAGGATTCATCGAAATCTCGGAGCGGTTCGTGCGACTTACTTTACGAGGGATGCTCCTCTGTGACGAAATCTGCTCGGAGTTGAGATGAGGAATTTCCTCCGGCTGCACCCGAGGGTCCGCTTCCCCCTCCCGTTCGGCAGCTACGATGTACTTACAGGGCGCCGCCTTATCTGTCCGGTTTATCACGTTGTTTCCGATGAGCCGCTCCCGCATATCGAATATCTGTACCGTTATCGCGGGATCCGCCTCTTCGAGGATGATCTTGACTTCATGTTGCGGTTCTTTGAGCCGATCGACGCGCAAACAC
This sequence comes from Bacteroidota bacterium, assembly GCA_029907355.1. Taxonomy (GTDB): domain Bacteria; phylum Bacteroidota; class Ignavibacteria; order SZUA-365; family SZUA-365; genus JARYLZ01. The sequence continues at coordinate 71,742 of JARYLZ010000001.1, forward strand.
TTTACCACTTGATCATGAACGGGGAGAACCCGCATCGGAACATGCTCTTTCTTTCTTTCGACGACGGTTTCCGAGAAGTGTACGAAATCGCAGCACCGATTCTCCATAGGAAAGGTGTACCTGCAACGCTCTTTATCACGACTTCCCTTCTCGATAACCGCTCGATGATGTACCGGCACAAAGCAAGCCTTTTAATCGGATTGTTGAACGAGGGGAACTTTTCCGCGGCGTGTAAAGAGGAAATACGGAAATTCCTTGCATCCGCTGGTGTGAAAGGGAGTGAAAAAACGACAGACCTTCGGCTGGTTCCGTATTCAAAATCCGCTGTTCTCGATGCGATTGCCGAAATACTCGAATTCGATTTCTCCTTGTACCTCCGGGAACACAGGCCTTACCTCGAGACCGGACAAGTCCAGGAACTCCAAGCAAAAGGGTTCACCGTTGGCTCACACTCCGTGGATCACCCCGAGTTTTCAGCCATTGAACCTTTTGAACGAATCAGACAGATGGTGGAAAGCCTCACTGAGATACAGAACCGCTTCTCCCCCCCTCTTCGCCTTTTCTCATTCCCCTTCACTGATCACGGTGTACCGAAAACGTTCTTCGAGACGATCTTCCGCAGCGGGGATTCACTCGTAGATCTCACGTTCGGGTGTGCCGGATTGAAACGCGACAGCATCCGCCGGAACATTCAACGCATCCCCATGGAGAGCTGTACACTCCAGGCCAGGGATATTCTCACTGCGGAATACACGGCTTCCATTATCCGAGCTATGGTGGGAAAAGATTGCATTCGGAGGTGATCGTGGATATCGTCTCGTACACAAAATCTTCCCTCGCCGAATTTCTTCGTTCCGAGCTCTTCCAATCGCTCGAGAATATCCCCATCAACCCTAAACGGGGCTTAGCCCACGTGATGAACCCGCGGGCTGCTGAGGGGGATACCCTTCTTATCGCCGCCTACCACGAGAGAAACTTGGTCGGGTATCTCGGGATTCTTCCGGACCTCGCGCATTCTACATCCCCACCGACGGCCGTTGGTTGGATGACATGCCTTTGGGTCAAGGAGTCCTCGCGCGGAAGAAAACTAGCATGGGAACTCCTCCAACATGCCGTGAACGCGTGGAATGGTCGCCTGTGCGTTACGAGGATGGTTCCCTGGCTCGAAACGGTCTTCCAACGCCTTGGTATTTTCCACCCGACAATGAGAAAAAAGGGACTTCGGGCATACCTGCGCATGCCGCTCGCAATGGTCCTTCCTCCGCGCCGCAAACTCTTCTATTCGGTCAGACCTTTGCTCCATGCGTTCGATTGCTGCGTGAATACGATTCACGATCCGCTCGTACGTATTTGGAAACCGCCCTGTCCGCAGGGATTGACGTGGGAAGTCGTCGGGACAATACCGGAAGATGCAGTAGATTTCATCGAAAGGATGAATTGCGGAGAGTGGACGCGTCGAGGTCGCGAGGAATTTGATTGGATCCTTCGTTACCCCTGGGTTGTGGAAGCACCGGCGGATCACGACGACACGAGACGGTACTACTTCTCCTCTCGATGCAAACGATTCTTTCTCCGGTGCCTCTGTGTACGGGACAAGGGAGATACGCTCAAGGCATTCGCCCTCGTACAGGTACGAAATTCCGCAATGACCGTCCCATATGTGTACGCGTATGAAGATGCGTTCGAAACCCTTGCACACGGACTTTTCTCGATGATGCAGAGCTACACCATCGATACTCTCACCTCCTGCCACCCTAAGCTATCGGTCGCGGTGGATAAGCTACGCGTACCCTTCATACACAAACGGGCAACGACGCGGGTATTCCTCTTCCCCAAATGTCTCCCCGCTCCCCACGAAGATGAAATTCAAGACGGTGACGGAGATGGGGTCTTCACGTAACGCCATGTGGCCTTGTTCTGTCCATCATCCTTGATCCGATGGCGGGGTGAGAGCAGCAGAAACGATTGCACGCGATCTCCCCGCTGAATCGAGAAAAGAACACCGTGGCTGTCTAGGAGAAACGGGACTGCAGACATGGAGGAGAACCGTCTTGCAGCAAAGCTGTTTTTCAATCCCGAGAGGAATACGTTACCGAACTACGGATAGAGGGACTACGCTTCGCATCCCTTCCGAAGTCAGTTGAACGTGGTACACGCCGGCTGAGAGACCCGAAAGATCGACCCATGCCGAATGTGTTCCGGTTTCCAAGATAGCTGAGAAGACTTTTCTGACGACGCGGCCGTTGAGATCCGTGATCACAAGTTCAGTCGGAAGGGGTCTACACACGTGAAATTCCACAACCGCCTGTCCGGATAATACGGGGTTCGGGTAGATGCCTGAAATGAACAAACCGTTTGCCTCCGCAGGTGTGCTTTTCAAGTCCGTCGCAACCGACTCGAAGGGAGAAATGAAACGATACACATCGAACCCTGCGGCGTACACGTAAGTATCCGTTCTATCCACGTAAGCGTCGGTGACCGTTATCGGATCGAAACCGGAGGGGCGTGGTTCGACCCTCCAGGTTTGACCGAGATTGGAGCTCACATAGGAATTCCCGTCCCGAAGGAGCCAGAGCCTTTTCCCGTTCGGTTCCATGATGATCGACCCATAGGGGGTCATTTGAATCGTGTTGACGAGAGACCACGTTTCTCCACCATCCGTCGTCACCGCGAGTGCATTCGTACCCGTATTGTTCTGAACGGAAAACCGGATTGCACCGACAAATTGGTCTCTGAACGAGATGTCCACGGAATGCCTGCTCGGTGTCGGGTACGATCTCCACGTCGCACCGCGATCCGTGGTTTTATAAATTTTCCCGTTGTTTGTGCCGAACCAACCGATATCCCCGATGAATTGGCATGAGTTGTTCCAACCGGCTTCTCCACTAGCGGCTGAGACGTATGGTGTGACTGCCGTCCATGTCGCGCCTCCATCTGTCGTTTTCCCAATTCCCCAGCGCCCGCTTAACGGGTCCCCGATAAAGATTCCCTCCGTTGCCGAAAACATGTGGATCGCATCGACGAAAGGCGTTATGGATGACACGGAGGCGGAGCTCCAGGATTGCCCACCGTTTGTCGTCCTGCAAATCGTCGCGGCTCCGGAAGAAGGTCCTGTCCCGACAAACGCCGTAGAACCGTCACGCGCCGTGATGCAAAAGGCCCCTTGGAGCGAAGGATATCCGCTCCCATTGGCACTGTACCATTGCCCGCCGTCATATCGGAAGCAGTACTCCTGGGCAGGCGTTTGGTTCTGCATGACGATAACCGTCCCCCACACGGCGGTCGGGTTCGCAATATCCAGGGAATAAAACGTCGGGATCGAAATGGAGAGGGCTGTATGCCAACCTGTCTGCAGGTAAATTGCAATCCTACCGACCACGTAATCCGTGTATGCTCCGTCCGTGATCATCAAGTGGAGAGGAATATACCCTTCGGAGATGAGAGGATTGTCCGACAGCTTCAAATCGACGATAATCGATTTCGTGCCGAACGTCGGAATGACACCGAGAGGGAAGGTTGTGCCGGAGGTTATCGATACAGAGGTATCCTCGATTTGAAGTGTTGCGACGGCGGATTCGCTCGTCGGCGCGAGGACGTTCTCAAGGATGAACTCGACACGTGCTGTCTGCCCTGGTTGCGTAAACATGGACCCTGAAGATGTCGTGACGAGGAAATTACGGAGATGGATCCCGGGGATGTCAGAGAGATTTTGATTCGTACTCACTGCCCTGAATGCGTTGACACGACCATATCTTTTCGCTTGCGGAGGCGTAGTGAAGGGGTCTGCAGTAACACGGATCTGCTTCGCGACCTGGTCGGGTGTCCATGTCGGGTGAACGCTGAACACGAGGGCGGCGACACCGGCTGTGAGGGGAGAAGAAAACGAGGTGCCGGTCTGATTCGTGTATCCACCCCCTTTCCTCGTTGTTAGCACGCTCGAACCCGGCGCATACACGTGCACCGAAGTGCCGTACGTGCACCAGCTGGATACTGCCCCGTTAGATTCGATGGAACCGACATTGAGAATGTGCGTGTACGAAGACGGCCAATGCGGGACGCGATCATTGTCTAGAGGGTTGTTTCCTGACGAGGCGACGATAAGTGCTCCTTTATTGAATGCATAGTTGACGATATCCTGTAGGGTCTGGCTGTAAACCCCCGTGCTTCCCCAACTGCAGTTGATCACTCTACATCCCATATCCGCCGCATATTTGATTCCTTCGTAACCCGCAGCAATCCCCGCCGAGGTTTCTCCGGCAGCCTTGATGGGGAGAATTTTCACGCGGTAGCCGGTGCCGGCGATTCCAATTCCGTTGTTCGCTGTCGCGGCGGCGCAACCGGATGTGTTCGTCCCATGGCCGATCGCACCGTCCATAGGGTCGTTGTCGGGGATTGGAGCCTGAGCGGAGCCGGTCCCGATAAAATCCCAGCCGTGCCAATCGTCGATTTTCCCGTTCCCGTCGTCATCGATTCCGTTCGCCCGTAACTCTCCCGACACCCCCCATTCACCTTTATTGACATAGATACTCGCCGATAAATCAGGGTGTGTCCAGTCGACTCCGGAGTCGACGTCGCCGATGACAACGGTTGTGTCTCCTGTTGTGATATCCCACGCTTCCTGGAGTTTCATGACCGAAATAGCCCACTGTTGACTGAGCATCGGGTCATTCGGAGTATGGAGGAGCGGGAAAATATAATATGGTTCGGCATGTTCTACGTATGGAATCTTCGCGAGTTCTGTGGCAACGACTCCGGGATCCTCCCATGAGCGGTAATGCACCTTGAATGTTCTGGCCAGCGCCGCCTCATACTCGTTCATAGCACCCTTCAGCAACTTCGGCGGATCATGGAACGGGACGATTTGTGTGGTTCCAATGCGCTGAAGCACCGCGTCGATGGCATTAACCCCCGTCATTGTGGCCTGCAACGACATCGGTGCCCAGGAAACAAGCTTGACGATAACGAGATGGGGGGCTGCTTTTGCGGTTTCGTTCGACCTGCCTATAGGCCTTTCCTTTTCGCGGCCATCAGCCTGTTTGTAAAATATGGAAGAGACAATGACCCCGAGGAAAAGGAAATGTCCAAGAGCTCTGTTCATGGTATTCACCGAAGACATGAAACGAATGAAAATGCCGAGTGAAAGTTACGAAACTTTCAAAAGGCTTCAAGCCGGGCCACAATGATCTTGCGACAGTGGAACGAAGAAAAGGGTCGGAGCAGAACTCCGGCCCTTGTCCGCCGGGACCGTGTGTGGACGATACCCGGCCGTGCCCCGGCCAGGTGGGCGGCCACGAGCGCGTCAATCCCAAATCGCCGCGAATTGCTGCGCGCCGCAAAGGAAACAGTTCTCACCCTCGAAGTGGACGATGATTTCCACCAATCCCTTCTTACCGGGAACGTTGTGTACGGCAAAACCGATATGACCGCTGACAGCCGGTCGTTCGTCAGAAACGGTGACCGTATTCACACCAAGCAATGGTTTGGGAACTTTATAGGCTTTATGCGTCCTGAAATTCACAAGAAGAGCGTGATCTGCCATCTTCGAAATGAGTATCACTTCATCGGCATTTTTCATGTTACGGTAGGCGAACACCGGCAACCGAAGCCCTTCTGGACTCATGACCTGACAATGGATAGAACGAAAAAGAGTAGCAGTTCTTTTCCCTTGTTGAGCATGGGAAAACTGAATGGTTATGAATCCAAGAAGAATTATCACCGACCACATTCTCAATATGGATCCGGTTTTCATAAGACTGCCCCTTTTTCTTTATTGACTTAGTTTTATGATAGTGAAAATATTTCAATGCATACTATATGGCAATAGAACTTTTTGTATATGTTGCAATATTTGCATTGACTTATTCTTAGAAAAATGGGACCTAGTTCTTCTCCAAAATGGACGTGAATTTTTTCACTAAATATCTTTGTAAACGCTTCCTATGAAAAAACATGAAAAAACCGGTCTGGAAGACCGGTTTTTTCATCAGGGAATATGAAATATTAACGTTTGATAATAGGTCGTGCGAGAACCCTTTCACCGACATAGAGATAGATAATGTAGAAACCACCGGGGACGTCACCGATTCCGATTTGCTTGATATAGGGACCTTGTACCCTCTCTTCTTGAGATTCATGAACCGAACGCCCAAGCAAATCACTGACAATGAGACGCACTTTTGAAGGGAAAGGAAGCTGAATCTCTACTGTAAAGAGCCCTTCATTCGGGTCCGGATATACCGAAAATGACTCAATCCCCAAATTATTTTCGATGCTGGTGGCACGAAATTCGAATGGGGCTGACATAGAGAAACAACTGTCCTCATTCCAAACGGCGACGGAGTATTGTCCGTTCCTGGTGGGATTGTGCGTCCTTTGTGTCGCTCCCGTAATCGGTGCACTGCTGAAATACCACTGATACCGATACGCAGGGGTTGAAATCAATGTGTTTCCTATCTGCGTGATGACCGGGGTGGGGGGGGTCGGTTTGACGCGGACTTCGACAACATCGGATTCACCCACGCAACCATACTGATTCGTCACACGAACGTTGTACAAACCGCTTTGGGAAACGGTTATCCGCCTCGTTCTAGCGCCGGTTGACCATAAGTATGATTGATATCCCGATCCGGCATCGAGTTCAACGCTTCCTCCATCACAGAAATTTAAGGGTCCACCGGCTTTTATTTGTGGAACAGGTGTTGAGTGTCGAGTTACTGTAATCGGGGTTGATGTACCTATACACCCATTCGCATTCGTCACCGTCACGGAATATGTGCCTGAGGTTTTCACGGTGATTTTCCTGGTAATGGCGCCGGTGGACCATAGATAGGTAGCATACCCCGCACCGGCGTCAAGAACGACACTGTCGCCGGGGCAGAATGATGTGGGTCCGCTTGCAGAGATAACCGGCTGCGGTTTCGAATACACCGTTACGGAAACGGGGGCTGATGTCCCCTGGCATCCGTTCGCATCCCGAACGGTGACAAGGTAATTCCCCGCGGACTTGACGGTGATCACTCGCGTCGTCCGACCGTTCGACCATTGATATGACGAGTACCCTCCTCCTGCATCCAGTCTGACACTGTCACCCTGGCAAAACTCTGTGGGACCGAGGGGTGTAATATGAGGCATAGGGAGAGGATTTACCGTTACCGTAACGGGATTCGACCTACCAACGCAACCGGAATCCGTCCATACTGCCACGTAATAGGACCCTCCTTGATTGACCTTTATTGTTCTGGTATTCGCGCCATTTGACCAAAGATAGCGTGCATAGCCGCCTCCGGCATCAAGGGTGACCTCGTTCCCCTCACAAAATCTCAATGGGCCGCTTGCCGTAATCCTCGGTGTGGGAATTGAGTTCACGGTAATGTGGATCGGCGGGGATGTCGCTGAACACCCGTTATCATCCATGACGGTCACCGTGTAATCGCCGGGTGATTTTACCGTGATAAATCTGCTCGTCGCCCCCGTAGACCAGAGATAACCACCATAGAGACCGTACTTGTCTGCATCGAGGACTATACTGTCACCCTCGCAAAAACTTACCGGTCCCTTGGCGGTGATGCGCGGTTGTGGGAGCGGGTACACTGTGACGGTATATGAGGGGGATGTTTTCCTGCATCCGTTATACCCTGTCACGGTCACGAAGTATGTCCCCGGTTTCGTCACCGTGATTCGCCGTCCCCCCATTCCGTTCGACCACAAAAAGCTATCCCCGTAAGAAGAATCCGCTTCGAACGTCACGCTCCCCCCCGCACAGAAAGTCAATGGACCACTGACGTTGACATGTGCGCGTGGGAGTGGCATGACGACGACTCGAACGGCGGGGGATTCCCCTCTGCATCCCTGAAGTGTGTTGACGTGCACTTTGTAGAGACCGGGTTCCCGCACGACGATACTCTGGCTCGTGTCGATGGCGATCGTGTCACGATACCACAGGTAACCGGAATAGAGACGTGCGGAATCGATTGAAAGAACGACACTGTCGTATTCGCAGAAGGTCAGTGGTCCGCTCGCACGAATAATTGGCATGGGGGGCGCGATGACATCCACGCGGACATCGTCGGTTTCGACGCACCCATTGGCGTCGGTGACGGTCAATGTATACGTGGTCGGGAAAAACGGTCGTGCCCATGTACGTGGTGCCGTCGAATCGCTCAGTCCGCCTACGGGACTCCATTTATATGTATACGGTGGGGTGCCCCCTGTAGCATTTGATCCGATCTGCACGCTGTCGCCACGACATATGGAAATATCCCTCGTGTCTTTGAGGCGGGGCCACGGGAGAAGCGCGATGAAAACGCTGTCGACCGACTTGCATCCGTTGGCGTCTGTCACCGTGACATAGTACCTCGTGGGTTCCAGGGGGCGCACAAGGGGTCGTGCGACACGGTTGGAACCGACGAAGTATTTCAACGGTGTCCATTCATATTTGTACGGGGGTTTCCCCCCTGTTGCCGTATCACCGATCTGCGTTAACTCGTTCCTGCATACAATCTGGTCCGTTCCAGCTTCCGCAACAGGAGGTTGATTGACAACCACCGTAATCGTGTCCGAGGCAGTACAACCTTTTAGGTTCTTCACGGTGAGAACATAAACGGTTGTGCTTTGTGGAGAAGCCTTGGGATTCATGATCGTAGGATCCGTCAATCCCGTTGACGGTTGCCAGAGATAGGTAAACGGCCCGGCTTGGTTGCTGCCGACAGTCGCGGAAAGTTGGATGGAATCGCCGAGGCAGATGGACCGGTCATCTCCAGCATGAACGGTGAAATCGACGATGGAAATGGTTACCGAATCGATACCCGAACAGCCATAGGCGTCGCGGGCAACAACAGTGTACGTCGTCGTTACCTGCGGTTTGGCATAGGGCCGCGCGATCAAAGGATCGCTGAGTCCCTGGGCAGGTGTCCAGAAATACGTGTAGGGTGGGGTCCCTCCGGTTGCCACCGAACCGATCTGAACGCTGTCGCCTGAGCAGATGAGCGAATCGACACCAGCCGAGACGACCGGTGTATTTTCAACGTAAACAACTACGGTGTCGGAAACTGTATTCGATGCTGCATCCGTCACGGTGAGTACATACGTACAAGTTGTCGTCGGCGAAGCGGTTGGACGCATGGCGGTCGTGTCGCTTAATCCGGTTGCAGGGAACCATCGAAACGAGTATGGTGGTATCCCGCACACCGCGGTGTCCCCGATAACATCGGAACTTCCTTTGCAGAGATGGATATCGGGTCCTGCGAGTGCCGTAAAGCTCGTGTAGACGGAAACGTTGACCTGATCGGTGTCGGAACACCCCTGGCTGTCACGGACGACCAGTGTGTATTTCGTAGTCGATAACGGGAACGCAAGGGGGCGGGCGACATTCGTTTGGCTTAATCCAATGGCAGGTGACCATGTATACTGGAGTGGACCGATACCGAAATTGCCGCCTCCGCCGAGACGAACTGTATCACCGGCGCAAAGGACACGATCAGTCCCCGCGTCAGCGATGACACGGTTTACCATGACAAGAACGGAGTCCACGGTACTGCAGCCGTTTGCATCCGTTACGGTAACCGTGTACCTCGTGGAGACTGGCGGTGATGCGATCGTCACTGAGTCGGTCGTCGAACTGAGACCGCTCGGCGGATTCCACGCGTAAGTATAAGGTGGGGTACCCCCGCTTGCCGAATGGCCTATTGCGACACTGCCACCACGACAAATCATAGTATCCGGACCCGCATGGAGTATGGGAAGGGCGAACACGAAAACCGTTACGGAATCCGTGGCAGTGCAGTTGTATGCATCCGTAATGGTAAGATGATACGTCGTTGTCACCGCTGGGAATGCAAGGGGGGTTGCGGAGGTTGAATCGTCGAGCGTCGTGTTGGGCCTCCAGATATAACGCAGCGGTCTGGCTCCCCCAACGGCTTGACCACCGATGCGGACACCGGACCCACGACAAATCGCAGTGTCACGACCTGCATCCGCAAACAGCGGGGATGCGACATTTACCCGGACGGTATCGGAGACACCGTGGCAACCGATCCCGTCTGTCACTCTCACTGCATACGAACCGGTCGTGTCAACGGTAATCGTTCTTGTGGTCTCGAGCGTTGACCAGAGATAACTGGTGTATCCCGGACCCGCATCCAGGACCACTCGTCCACCTGGACAGAGATTCGTCGGTCCGCTGGCGGTTATGAGCGGCTTTACATCGCAAATTTTCGTGATGAAACCATCCACGGTTCCACCGTTTACATTTTGGACTGCGGAAAGAACGGGGAAATCGGTGCTCGAGGTCCAGCCGCCGAAAACGACATTCCCACTGTATTGTGCCATGATCGCATTCGCAGCGTCATCGCCATTCCCGCCAAAAAAGGTGGACCAGATCCGCCCTCCCTGCGGATTGAACTTTACGATGAAAGCATCCGTCGATCCGTTTTTCGAAGGCTGGATGGCATCCTGTGTAACGGGAAAATTTGTACTCGCAGTTTGGCCTGTGAAAGCAATGTTGCCATGGAAATCCGTGCTTACCCCGCTCGCATACTCGTCCTGGTTCCCCCCGTAAAATGTTGCCCATTCCCGCGCACCTGTCGGACTGAAAACGCAGAGAAATGCTTCTTGACCACTCATCAGGTATGGACGGAACGCATTCGCCACAGGGAAATTCGCACTCTCCGTCCTCCCGACCATGACGGGACGCTGGAACTTGTCGACGGCGAGCCCGTGTGCGATATCGAAGGCGCTTCCCCCGTAATACGTCGCCCAGAGACGAGTGCCGTCGGAAGCAAGTTTCACGAGGAATGCATCTCCCTGCCCGGCCTGGGTGTTCTGCAAACATCCTACAGACACCGGGAAATTCGTGCTGTTCGTGTTCCCTGCAAAGTACACGTTGCCGCTCGAATCACAGCCCACTGCCCGAGCGACATCTCCCATCATCCCTCCATAATATGTCGTCCAAATTTGCGTTCCCGTCCCGCTGAATTTGGCAACGAATGCATCACCGACACCTGCGATCACGGTCTGGTAAGCCCCAGGAGTGACAGGGAAATTTGCGCTGGTCGTCACACCAGTTACCAGAATATTTCCACTCCGGTCCGTCGCCACCGCATACGCGTTGTCGTCGGCTCCGCCTCCCAGGTAAGTCGCCCACTGTAAAGACCCTAATGCATCGAAACACAAAAGGAAACCGTCATACATTCCCCCATTCTGTTCCTGGAATGCTCCCGCTGTTGTGGGGAATGATGTACTGTTCGTTTCACCTGCTACGATGATGTTCCCGTTCCCTGCCACTGCAACCGACGTTGCGGCATCATTACCGGTTCCCCCGTAATAGGTTGCCCAGAGACGCGTTCCTGAAGAATTGAATTTCACGACGAAAGCATCAAGACTGCCAGCGTTTATGGATTGGACCGCACCCGCGGTGACCGGCAAATTCGTGCTGTATGTGAATCCGCATACAATGACGTTCCCTCCTGCGTCGGTTGTAACGGATGTTATCCGATCGCCGTTCGAGCCGCCGTAATACGTCGACCAGTGAACGGTTGGGTCGATCACGAGAGGGAATCGTCCATCATAGGTACCAACGTCGAAATGGATTTCTCTGCCATCCACACGGAAGGAGGAAGGGACCGTCGGCATACCGGAAGCGTAGGGAGAGGACAAATCGGGAGGTTGATAACAGAAAGGTCGTTCTTCTTTCAAGCATCCGAATGGATTCTCCACGATGAGATCCCTCTCTTCTCCGATAGATAGGGATTTTGCTCCCGCAACTCGAAGCTTGATATCCTCCGGGCGTCCACGAGGATGAACTACAAACTCATACTTGATTCCTGTATCGGTAATTCTAAAGATCAGGTCGATCCCCTCGTAGAGATTTTCATAAATGATGCATCGGTATTCATGCGCCATGAGATTGAGAGCACCACCCCTATGGTACATGACCGGTGTTTCCACTTTGTCGACGCCTCGCACGGATACATCCTGGTTTGCATCAACGAACTCGATATCCATCCTATATGATTCGCATGATTTCGCGAAGGAGTGACCATAGTCGGCCTTGGGTATCTCACCCGTTCCCTTTTCGAAGTTCGGTTTGAGAAAAACATAGCTGACATGCTTCCTCGTAAAGAAGAGACTCGTCGAACCGTAAGAGACCGTAAAGAGAACGTCTTCTTGAACGGAACCGTCTACATTGTAAATCTGACCTTTGTTCTCGACGAAACCTCTCACGGGATTCGAACTCATCCGCCTAATGAAAGCCTCCGGAAAAAGAACTTTTCCCGATGGATAATCGACGGAGGACTTTTCGAAATTTCTCGCGATTGCGATCCGGTTAGCGGTTAGAAAAGTCCCGCTCATCAGTAGCACAGGAAAAATCGAGCGCAGGAAATTCATGATAACCTCATCCCCAGAATTCGTTCTTCTTCGGGTGGATTATAACACGATGAAACTATCAGGAACATAACGTTTTAGAAAGAAAGTATCCAGACATCGCGTGTCGATGAAGAATGTAATCTTGTTTCGCCGAAATCTTTGAGAAACAAGTATTTCGAAGACAGGACATCTGGCGCATGAGCGGTTCTCTGCTTCTACGTACATGTTGATTTTCATGGACGGACAATCACAGCAAATTACACGAATGGATCTCATTGTTCTGAATGATGCGAGCCCATCATCTCATCATAAAGTATTAGTATTGACTTTTTGAAGAAATAGTGTAGGTTTATTTCACTTTCATATACCGCACCTGAATCAGAACCTTTGAAGAAAGGGAAATACTCTCGTGCAGAGAGAAATTCTCTTTTTCCCCTTTTTATGCCGAGGTTCATATGAAAATCTGTTGCTTGCATGTTCATTCATGGTTTTCCGCTTTCTTCGGCACATGAGTCTATCGATATCAAGAGCCGCAGAAAATTTATTGCTGTCAGATAGAATTTTATGGAGGGGTTACCATGCGTTGTCGGGACATTCTCATAGAAATCTCTTTTCTCCTAATCTGTTTCGCCACGGATTCATTTACCCAAATCGGGATAGCGGTTCAAATCGATCCATCACCATCCCCGTATATCTCCGACTGGCGTTCGAATCCGAACACGGTTCGATTCATCGTCACGAACCCGACTTCGATGACGTACGAAGTACGTTTCGTTGGGTACATAGAAGGCGAACGGCGAGGCCGAATTGCTGAAACCAAAATTGATGCTGCAATCCAACCCGTTATTATTCCACCTGGTACGTCGAGTTTCAATGGTGTCGATGCCCACCTCGTAGAAGAAGGGGTGGTTCGATACATCGGTTCCTCTCGGGCAGAAACCGAGCGCACGGGTCGTATCCCCGAAGACAGGTACCGTCTTTGCATTGAGATTGTCTCCTATAAGAATCCTCAACAAAAATTGTCTCCTGAAACCTGCACCTCTTTTGAGATCAAGATACTATCGCCGCCCTCTCTTATCTCTCCCGCCGATAAAACCAGCATTACTCTTCTCCCGACATTTCAATGGTCTGCCGTGCCTATGGGCATCGGTGTCTTCGCTTCCTACGAACTTACCGTCGTGCGCCTCGAACAAGGGCAAATGAATGTTGCCCATGCAATGGAAACGAATGTTCCTTTCCTCCAACGTGAAACGACACTGCCTCTCTATACCTGCCTGCCCTCAGACCCACAATTCACAGCAGGAACCTACGCTTGGCGGGTACGCGCTTTCGATCCCAACAATCGCTACACATTCAACAATCAGGGGAAGAGCGAAATTTGGTCCTTCACGTATCGCGAAGATGTTCGGATAACCGGGACCGTTCCGAGAAGACCTTCCCCTTCGGCTGGACTTGATTTATCGAGGCCGAATTTTCTCTATACCGGACTGACACGTATTCGGGGCACACTGAAGGTGACATTCCTAAAGGGAATGATTCCGCCGCCGAAAAGTATCATCATCCCCCCACCGGGTAAGGGACAATTACCCCTGCCTGATCATCCGACCCAGCAACAGCTTCCTCAACAACAGACTCAACCACAAGCAGGCACTCTCCAAGCTCAAGGGGTTTCACTCGCCGCTTCCCTGAGTAAACCCGCACAAGCCCTCGGTGGATTACATCTCAAGCTGTATAAGTGTTATCAACCACATCCCACGACAGGTTGCTTCGATCAGGCCAGCTTTACAGTCAACGGCAAATTATACATGGGAAAAACCCTCGTCGCAACGACGGTCACTCAGGAAGATGGTTCGTTCGAGTTCACGTTCTTCGCTTCCGATTCGACAGGTCGTGTTGCGAAAAATACTTCTATCCGATGCGGCTCATCTACTTCGGAGTTTAGCAGTATCATCACGGGGGATTTCTATGGATTTTACACAATCGAAGTGACAGACCCTCATCTCTGTAGCCCATCCGACCGCTTTATCGTCCAGCCGCTCGAGAACGCCGACGTCGGAACACTGTACTCCCTAGTCCGGTGGTACACCGTTACTATTCGTACGAACCACTACGAAGTGAAAGCGGGATCGGAATCCGTCATATATCCATTGAGCGGGATAAAAGTCCGTGTCATGCGCGTTTCTCGCCCGTACGATATCCCCTCGAATGAGGGAGAAATTTCCGAGCCATTGATGGGCTCGATGACGGTCATCGCGGAGGGTATCACCAATGCCATGGGCGAGGTGTCTTTCAAGTATTTGGTGAAAAGCGTTGGGCCAAATGACCGATACCTCCTACGCGCGGAAACCGCCGAAGGCTCGGAATATTACTATTATAGCGCCTTTGAAAGCTTTAGGAATTCGTTCCTCTTGGACGAGAAGGACGACGCCGGCAATGGACTGTTTTTCGATTATGCGGTGCTAAACGAGGATTACGATCCCACAAAAATGAAAGCGACAGAGATCGTGCCAATGATCCCGAAGCCCCCGCGAATTCTCGGGAGCGTATATCGAAAAGACAATCCTAACTCCCCGGTTGCTGGTGCATGCATACTTCTCTACCGTACAGTAGGGACAACCAGGTATGTGGAACGTATTCAATGGACCGACGCATCAGGCAAATTCTGTTTCGAAAATATCGAACCGGCACAGGATACATCGCACACGAGCGACGTGTATTATCAACTGAAAATCATCAAATCTGGCTTCAAGGGATTACTGTTCCCAGAGCGAAAAGAGGACGCCTATCGTCCTACGATCGGAAGGCAAAAAATCACTCCGAAAATTCTCCTCGAACCGGATATGATCGTGAGCGGAAAAATCGTCGATGAATTAGGAAGACCTGTGAAAGCGTGGGTGCAAATTGATGATGGTGAAAAAGTGCATACCGTGACGAAATTCGTCCCGAAACGGATATCGTCTCAGCCTACCGATATGAACATAGATGACAATGGCATCGTGCGGTGTATACGGAAAATCCAGGGAACCCAGCAACAAGAACTGCACATCACATATACTGCACCGCGCGCTGCCCTCACTCAAAAATCAAGATTTCGGTTGACTGCTTCCGGCATACTCGTTGACACGGAAGAGGAATTCCGCTCCGCTTATGCCCCGCAACCGAATAAGGAAGCACGCGTGATTATCACGCCGGATGACCTCGCCACGTGGTTCCCTGAAACGTTGCGCGTTTGCTGCGGCGGTATGGCATATTTCGGGGAATTTGTCGTTTCCCTCAAACTCCGTCGTCTGGCAGTAGTGGCAGTCAAGATGCATTCAGAGCCGCCGACTCGGCAGCGTACGGAAGGGGGCCTCCAGACAGGCGGAGAACGCACGAGAACTAAGATCACCTCTCAATACATGCAGCAAATCACTAGCCAGACTATGGCCGGTGGCGGGTTACGCCAGGCTCTCCTGTTCACCGGTGGCGTGATGCAACTCATTCAGCCTGAACTGTTATTCCTTCCTACGGAGATCGTGAAGGATGCCGTCATCAGGGTCAACGGGATGGAACCGGACTCCATCGACAATGAGGGTGTACATTATTTCGCATGGCAATCTATAGGAGCGAACACGGAAATCCATGTGGAAGGCCCGCCGGGCTCGAATTTCGTCCCGAGAGATATTACGGGGATTTCCACACCCGTCAGCCGCACATGGACACTCTACCCGGCACTTTTATCTCAGGGGGGAAAATTAGCCGGAACAGTTCGCGTGGGTAGCGTTCCAATCCCTAATGCACGTGTCATGCTCTTCGATAATCCATCCGATCCCACTCCACTTCAGACAACAACAAACAGCGAAGGAAAATATGAACTTCCGGGTGTACCACTCGGTCTGCACACTTTCCGGGCGACGAAATCGAGCAGCCAATACATCGGTGACACAGTTTCCACCATCGTGAAAACGTCAGAAACCACGATGTTGGATTTCCAGCTTACCCTTTACAATGACATGGATATTACACATCTCCTCGGTTTTCCAATCGAGGTGAGCGCGTTGGACTCGTCAATGGGATCCATTCGGATTTCTGGGAATTTCTGCAATCTGCCGGCCAACGCCCATTTTTCTGTCGACACAGCGAAGACGATCCTCCACTTCTCCGATATCGTGATCATACCTTCGACAGAAACGAATGTAAACGGTATCCCCCTTGCTCAGCCGTCGTCGATTCCACTGATCACGGATGTCAACACGTTCGGAGTGAAAGCGTTTGGGCTCTTCAAGGCTAACCAATTCGACCCCATGAACGGGGTACGTGTTTCACTGGCAGAAGGACGCGGAGAAATAACTGGCACTATCCGAATAGACCCGGCATCATTCACCGTCAGTCCCGGCTCGATTGATTTTGACCAGTCCTGGTTATACCTCGCTCCACCGCAACCGGAAGGGCCGCTCACACTCTCATCGATAACGTCCGATGCTTCGGTACCCCTTGCAATCCCCCATGGCTACCGTGTCGTGAATGAAAGTGGGCAAGGTCTCGAATATACTCTCTACGATTTCCCTGCACGTGGTGATCCTGTACTCTCATACCTTCTCGACGATACCCTTTCTCTGCGGACGACGGTCCACACGGATATCATCGGAACGGTGAACCCTGATCTGGCAATCGATCTCGGTAACCTTCGAATTCACCATGCTTCTATCGAACCGATTTTATCGACAAAGGTTACGACAATCGGTCTTGAGGGAGAATGGAAACTCATCGCGAAATCATGGCGGATAGACAATAATGGGTTTACACTTGACAGTGGTTACGTTGACACTGGGCCGATATATATCCGATTTACTGGCATAAAAGTATTTCCCGATCACTTGGATTTCGGGGTATTCAATCTCACGGAACTCCCCCTAGCGGGGATTACCACGATGACGGTCACAGGGAAGGCTGTTTTCGGTATCGACGGCGGTGTGGGGAGCTGGGCACTGTCTGTCGTACCTCAGACGGGGGAAGATATTTGCGGCTGGGCGAATGCTCTCCCAGGAATGGCTTCCAACGACAAGATCCGATTCAATAATTTCTTTATCCGCGCGAATGACTCGAAAGGATTCACCCTAGCGGGAGGGAACCAAGTTACCTTCCATAAGGTAGCGAAATGGAATCTCAACCATTTCTACGTCGCACCCAATCTCATTCAGTTGTCGGGCAATCTCGACCTCCAGATCCCGAATTTCCCCCCATTCAATTACCCGGTCTCCTACTCGATCATTGACAATGAATTGAAATGCGTGATTGTCCCGATCGATCAAACGATTGCCGTGAACGGCGTCGAGATTGTATTCATCGCAAGCGGAACGAACCCGCAATACTGGGATAACACCGGTTTTCACAGCAGCGTTTACGTTCAGGAGCAAGGCGCCTTCCGCTTACGGAGCATGCTTCACCGGACATTGCAGAAAACCAATATCATCGTCAACCAGGGCGAGGAAACATACATTGGGGACGATCACACGGCGAAATTCACGAACGTGACGGGGGAAATGCTCGTCGAAAATGACGAATGGACGCTGTTCTGGTATGAAGGCGACCTTCAGAATTCGAACCAAGGGGGTCGCATCCATTTCGTTGTCGAAGGGGAGATTGTCGCGAACAACCAAGAGATCGGTGTCGACAAAATCGAAACACCCTTCGGTGATATCCGCATCGTGTACAATTTCCAGAAGCAACGCCTCGAGGGGAATCTCGATATCGACTGCGACCTCGGGGGAACGAAAGTCAAAGGCGGCGGAAATCTTCTCATCAGCGGGACGGGCAAAGGATGGTACTTCCGATTCTACATCACGTTCAAACTACCTACACCCACCGTTGAGGGTTCTGCAGTGTTCATTTGCGGGAATTGGCAGATGGAACAAGAGCAGTTGGATGATTTCGCACAATATTCCTACAAGAACAAACCGCTCCCGGCACAGTTCCACAACCTCCGCGGTTTCTTTTTCGAAGGGACCGTTATGGTCCAGCCATCGGTTTTTTGCCCGAATTTCGAGTTCAACTTCATTCTCGTCTCTGCCTATATGGAATGCATGGTCGGTGCGAACGCTCGGTTCGGAATGAACTTCGGACCTGAGTATACAACCTTTTTCATCGCCATAAGAGGGATCATTCATCTCGAAGCCGGGGTTGGACTCTCCGTCGTTGTCTTCTGCGCAGGTTTAACCCTCGGCATCGACATCGAACCGAACATCGAAGGAGTTTTCCAAACAAATGGGGATTGGTACGTAAAAGGGCAACTGCCGATTATCATTTACGGATCATGCTACTGCGGAGGAGGTTTCTGTGACAGTCAATGCGAAGGAGATCTTTGCGTGAAGGAGGAGGCGAGCGGGAGTATCGAAATGGGCGCCGAAGCGTATTATGGTTCGAAGGATGGAAAGGATGAGCAATACTTTAAATTTTACTTCAAGAGCGAATAACTTTCATCCCGGTTTATCTCGGGTATAGATCTTCCCATTCGCCGCGAACAGCACCCGCTTAACATCACAAATGTTCAATACCTCACACAAGAAATAATGGTTCTCAAGACAAGGCCGAAAAACATGAACCGACGCATCCACATCCTCACTGTCGTCAGCATTTGGTCTTTCGTCATTACAACGGCGTCCGCGCAGCTCTCTCTCGTCGTGCAATTCGAACCCTTACCCTCTCCTTATATCTCCGATTGGCGCTCCCACCCTAACACGATCCGATTCATTCTCACAAACCCAACAGGCACACCTGTTACCGGTCGGCTCAAAGCTTATATCGAAGGCGATATCCGAGGTCGTGTGGCGGAAACCAAACTCAACGCGAAGATTCAACCGATCACTGTACCACCGGGGACATCGACTTTCAATGCTGTTGATGCTCGATTCATCGAAGAAGGCGCGATCCGTTATATCGGACCGACGAAAGATGAAACGAAAAGAACAGGTCGATTACCAGAAGACCATTTTCGCATTTGTGCACAGTTTGTCGCGTACCATGATCCATATTCTCCGCTCTCGAACGAATCCTGCGCGACGTTCGAAATCCATTTCCTCCTTCCTCCCTCGTTGATCACTCCCAGCGACACAGCCATTGTTCAATCTCTTCCAGTTTTCCAATGGTCATTCGTTCCCCTTTTTATGGGTGAATTCACGAAATACGAATTGAAAATCGTTGAACTGGAACCCGGTCAAAAGAACCCGCAAGACGCGATTTTAACGAACATTCCTCTTCTCGTACGTGAAACAGATTTGCCGATGTACGCTTATCTCCCTTCCGATCCACCTCTTGAAAAAGGGAAAACATACGCTTGGCGGGTTCAAGCATTTCATCCTGACTCGAGATTTGTATTCGCGAAGAGAGGTCTCAGCGAAACGTGGAGTTTCACCTACATGCCCACCATTCCCCCGTCTATCAAAACAGAAGAGCAAACTGGCGGAAATACAGGTACCTCTGATGAAATATGGGAAAGAAAGCGTCCTTCAAATTAACGTCCTCAATGATTTCTCCTTTCTCTGGGCTCGAATCAATTTTTGCAGTCACGCTATCTAAAAGAAATCCATTTTAGGGTCCGCGAGTACCTATCGGTGCATGGAAGCGCATAGAATCCATTCATGAATAGACAGTCCTCTCCATCCGATAATAGAAAGACATCATAGCAGGAATGAAAATCCGCTGGATTCAACTCGTATAGGTAAATAGAACTTCTCGAAAGAAACGGATGATGCATATGTATCCCTCAGAGATTTTCCCATTCTTGCGAATGATACCAATGAAGTCGCTCCCCTTTCATTCAATGTGGACGATTCTCTTCATTCTGGCAATGCAGGTTCCTATCACACAATGCCAGCAACGCAAATCTGTTCACGCGGGGCCCCAAGGCATCTGGGTTGATCTCGGCGAATACGTTCTGCCGGCACGCATCGAAGGTAATGCCTGCCAATTTTACATCGTCGAACGAAAGGCGATCGGCGAGAATAGATGGGAAACCGTAGCAAAAGTCCAGGGTCCGACGTCACAACACGAATTCGAGAAAGCAGTCCAAGCACAGACATATCGATTCCCCGAGTTGCGCACGCTAACAATACAGTACTCCGAAATCTGGAAATCGCTTGAAAAAAAGAGAACTATTTCCTCTATCGGATTCCTCGGCCAGTCGCTCCCTATCCAAGCAGCCCTTGGAACTCGGTGGTACGATACAACGGCGGAGAAAGGGAAGGTCTACCATTACCAGGTGAGCCGAGTTGCTGAAGACGGAATGACAACAGACCGCGTGACGAGCGAACCTATCTCATATCCCCAGCCTGCAGCGACACCACGACTCCTCGTGTATCGTCATTACTCGGATGCGTCCGCCGTCAACGTCGTCTGGACACCCGGGAAACAAAAGAACATCGGATCGTTCAAAATATACAGGCGAGAAGGTGTCAGTGGCCCATTCGAACATTTGCCCGTCAATGTTAAGGACACCTGCTGCATTGTCAGCGCAGGATTCATGTCACGAGGGGACAGCCTTTTCTGCACGATCATCGACCGGACGATAAAAACTGGAACTGTTTATCAATACTACATTAAGCCGATGGACATCTTTCAGAACGCGGGGATGGAAAGCGACACCGCGACGGTTTACTCATTCGATATGATCCATGTCCCTTTGCCGCAACAATTCCACATCCGCTCGATCGATTCCGTCGGTATCCAGATACGCTGGACTCTTTATGATACTAGCGCTGTCCATGGAGTGATCATCGAGCGAAGCAGGGATTTCGACACTGGTTATGTAGAACTTTTCACTGCATCACCACGTGATACGGCATTCACTGACATAACCGTTACCCCGATGGAGCGCTATTATTACCGCCTCAAGATAGTCGGACCGGGGGGAATCGTCTCAGGGCAGAGCGCAAAAATCATGGGACATTTCCGCAGCAATATTGAACCGACACCCCCTGAGGGTATCCGAGCGGAAGGTATCCACGGCGGAATCCGCGTCTCATGGTTCTCTGACACAGAACAACTTCTCGAAGGGTATTACGTGTACCGCTCGGAAGGCTTGATTGATACCATGGTGCAAATCTCCACACTTTTGCCTCCCGGCACGACACAATTCCTCGATACACTCGGCATGCAGGCAGGCCGTATATATGCCTACTGCCTTCGGAGTGTAAGCTCAAGTCATATTCCCAGCGTACCGTCGGACACAGTTACCGCCCAACCAATCATACCCATGGGAGTCTCCACACCTATGGGACTTGCCGCATACGCGGACGAGCATGCCATTCACCTGACGTGGCAAGGACAGAAGGAACGCGATCCCTCGTTGGACGGTTTCCGTGTTTATCGCCGTGAAGGGACAAGCCGTTGGAAGACTTTAAATAGCACGCTTCTACCCCCTCAGCAAAACTTTTTCGACGATAATACCGCTGAGCCTGGGAAGAAATATTTCTACGCGGTACAGGCTTATTCGGTCGAAGGCGATAGCAGTAGCTGGAGTATGATCGCGAGTACAATAATCCCACTGCCTCGCCTATATCCACCTGGGAACCTTACTGCGAAAGTCGAGAAGAACAATATTCGATTGTCTTGGGATGAAATTGTTCAACCGAATGCAACGGGATTCAAAGTATACAAGTACACTAGGGGTTCTAAACCACATCCTATAGCGACGCTTCCCTTAACCCAACGGGAGTACGTCGATATGAATCCTGGATCGGGATCCCCCATTTTCTATTTCGTCACGACAATTGGGAAATACGACACGGAAAGCGCAGGTGGGAATGAAATTTCAATACGACGAATGCCGTGACATGCTGGACGTCCAGGCGAGGGAGAGAACATGCTATCGCTAACTTTTCAATTGTGGATAAATTGGGAAACAGCGTCGGTAGTGAAATTCACTGCAACGATCTTCGAAACGCCCTCTTCTTCCATGGTGACTCCATAGAGGGTATCCGCAGCCGCCATAGTTTTCTTATTGTGAGTGACGATGATGAATTGGATGTTATCGGAGAAAGATCGAAGAATTCGGAGGAACCGGTCGATATTTGCATCATCGAGTGGAGCGTCAACTTCATCCAGGATACAAAAAGGGCTTGGTTTCACGAGGTAGATCGAAAAAAGCAAGGCGATGGCGGTGAGGGTTTTCTCGCCCTGAGAAAGCATCTCTATAGAATGAGGGCGCTTTCCGCTGGGTTTCGCGATGATATCTATTCGTGCTTCGAGGGGGTCTTCACCATCGGCGAGAATAATGTCCGCTTCGTCGCCCTTTTCGAAAAGTGATTGAAATACGTCAAAAAAGTTCTTTCGTATTTCGTTGAACGTTTCAAGAAATTTTGTTTTCGCCGTCTCATTGATTTCCTGAATTGTCTCCGTCAACGTTTGTCGTGACTCGATGATATCCTCACGTTGAGCGAGCAAGAGATCGAGGCGCTCTTTTTCCTTCCTCCATTCCTCAAAAGCGAGAGGATTCACAGGCCCGAGCGTTCGGATTTTCTCACGGAGCACATTGATCTCCTCCTTCGCTTGTGAAAGGTCGAAAACATCCTCCTCCCCGCTCAGGTCCTCCGTTTCGATTGACGATAATTCGAATTCATCCCGTGCTCTTTGTTCGAGCGTCGCCATTCGGTGGCGTATTTCTTCTATTTTAAGTTCGGTTTCGTGAACGATCGACGTCAAACGATTGAAATCCTGGCGAAGTCCGTGGAGAACATTTTCCCTCTCTTCGATCACGTGCCGCAGGTCGGATAGGGTCTTCTCGACGCTCCGGACCCTTTCCTCGGCGGAACGACGTTCTTCTTTCCATTGCTCAAGCGTCAACTGAGTGGAAGTGCGCTCCTTGAGAAGCGCTTCGAGTAGCCGTCGGGCATCCACAATCTCTTGTTCGGTCTGGGTCACCAAACGATGCAGCTCGAGGAAAGAGTCTCGATAATGATCGCGTTGATTGAGAATGTTCTGGATTTCAGCCGATTTCCCCACACGCGCCAAGTGTTTGTCGTTTAGAGTAGTCATGCTCCGAGAATATTCCTCTTCGAGGCGATGCAATTCACATGACTCCATCTCGATTTCGATTTCCATGCTTTCCTTCTCTCGCTTGCAACGTTCGAGTGCCGGGAGTAGTGCACTGTGCTCTGCAACATCGCGTTGGTACTCCTCTATGAGAAGAGCTCGTTCATCGGTGATTTTTGAAAGAGTCCGAACATATTCATCTTCCTCGAAAATCATCTGGGCAGTGTGCTGTTCAAAGGTTGAGAGGTCTTGCTGGGACTGCTTCATGTTTTCGGCGTATTCTTTCAGGTCAATAGACTCGTATTCCTGAACCTTTCTTTCCACCAACTGCTGATTTTTCACTAATGCTGCTTTCAACTCTTGAACTTCGCGTTCCAATCGAGAAATTTTTTCTTTCTTCCCGATGATTCCCACCTCCTCTTGGTTGTTACTACCGCCTCGAACTAATCCATTGCTATCGAAGAGATCACCATCAAGCGTTACACAACGGATGTCACGGTGTTCGCGCATACATCGATGGGCGGTTTCTGCGTCACGAACGATGAGAACATTCCGAAGGAGAAATTGAAAGAGGGGAAGGTATGTCGTCGGACACGAGATCAGATCGATCGCCCAGCCGAAGATCCCCTCTCCAGCAATTGAGAACGGAATGGCAACGCTTTCCGGTATCCGGGAGAGACATACGAAAGTCGCTCTTCCCTTCCGTTGATCTTTGAGAAGGTATAGACCGGTAATGGCTTCTGCGATATCATGTACAACAATGTACTGCGCCGCCTCGGTAAGAGCCGCTTCGATTGCCGCACGATAGGTTTCCTTCGTATCGACTACATCGGCTACTGTCACGATATCTGTCACAGACCACTCACGGTTCTGAAGTAAATACTGGACGCTTTGCGGATACCCTTCAAATCTACTCACGAGACCCGAAAGAAAATCCAACTGCGTCATTCGTTCCCCAATTTTACCCTGTAGATCGAACGAAATATTCTGCAAGCGGTCTATCTCGGCCCGCAGAGCTTGTTTCCTTTCTTCCATTTCATGGAATTTTTGCTCAGCACGTACAGCTGACTCGAGAATTCCGGATCTCTTTATTTTTTCTCTAGAAAGACGCTCACGAACAGTTTGAAGTGCGCTGGCTATACGGTTTTCATCCTCCGCAAGTTTCTCTAGGCGGTTTTTCGCCGCTTCCATACGAGTCGCGTATCGATCGATTTCACTCTGGACCTGCGACAGCTTCTCATGCACTTGAAGAAGAAGACTTCGACGGCGATCGGCATCGAGTTTTTTTTGTGATACAACGCTTTCAAGATCCGTGTGAATCGAGCGATGCTCCATTTCATCTCGCTCAATGATAGCAAGTTCATTCTCAAGCTTTTCCAACTCGATAACCGCTTGCGCCTCGTTTCTCTGCATCTCCTCAATCCGCCGAGTGTAGGACTCTTTTTCACCTTGAAGACGTTGGATCGTCTCAAGAATATTTCTTTCCCTCTCTGCATTAACTGCAAAATCTTGTTCACAATTCATGATTTTAGAGATCCAGAGAGCTAATTCGCCACGAGCCGAGTCCAACCGGTTCTCAATTTCCCGCTCGCTTACCCGATACGATTGAAGTTGTGCCTCTTCACGGATCACATTTTCTTCAATGGAGAAACGTAACATAGTATCAGCCTTCAAACGTTCCGCCAGTGGTCCAAGTCTCCCCGCCAGCGTTGTATAATCCCTTTTTATCACATCGATCTCAAGGGATCGAAGCCTTTCAATAAGATGATTATACCGTTCGGCCTTTTTGGATTGACGAATGAGAGAATTCACCGAACGGGACACTTCAGAAATGATATCGTCGAGCCTGACGAGATCCGCTTCTATATCCTCCAATTTTTTCAGTGTTTCTTTGCGTCGAATCTTGTATTTCGTCACACCGGCGGCTTCTTCGAATAATTTTCTTCGCTCCTCGACCTTATCGTTGAGAATAGACTCCACCATTTTCAATTCGATGACGGAATATGCATTGGGTCCCATCCCCGTATCCATGAAAAGCGACTGGATATCCTTCAAGCGACATTGTGTGCCGTTTAAAAAATACTCGCTTTCCCCGGATCGGTAGAGACGACGGGTTATGGTCAATTCGGAATATTCAAGGGGTAATACACCTTTATTATTCTGGACGGTAACGGAAACCTCAGCCATGCCCACGGACTTTCTCGCTTTCGTTCCGTTGAAAATGACGTCTTCCATACGGTCACTCCGCAGCACGGAATACCTCTGTTCACCGAGTGCCCACCGCAAAGCATCGACTATATTCGTTTTCCCGCACCCGTTCGGACCAACGATAGCGGTTATTCCATCGTTGAAAACGACACTCGTCTTCAACGCGAAAGACTTAAAACCGAAGATATCAAGTTTGCAAAGGTACATGCGAACAGCGAGACAATTAATGAGTACAGGAAAGAGATCGTGTTTATTAAGATTCTGGAAAACAAGGGAATGGGACCATATATTGCATCGAGAAAGATAAATCTGGGAACGCGGATGAACACCCAAAAGATATTATTTAGAAATGTGAATGCGCAAATACAGGCAACCATTTATGTATCATGTACTGAATATAGAAAAATGTTTCATGACGTGAATCCAAAACCCACAAGGTGACAAAAACGACAAGAAATGACGTGATATACCCGATGAAATAAAACATTCCGACTTTACTCTCGAGTAGAATGGCTGCACCTTTTAAAAGTCTTGAAAAAACCCAAAAATGAAAAACCACAATAAGAGAAAAGAACACAGCAGTCAGGGATACAGGTGACAACAAACGTGTTAATACAAGTCCGAGAGGCAGAAGAAAAAGGATGGGAATAACACTCCACATGGCAGCACTATAAGTGTCGAACAAAGTAAGAGATTTTCTTCGCATCAAAGCGACAATACGAATCAGAATGGCGAAAACGATGAGCAGGAAAAACAATACACAGGCAAATAGAAGAATATTAGTAAACGGATTCCAGGCATTGAACACTAGGAAACTCTTTAACCCCATAGATGGGATGAAAACACTCAACCATTCATCAAAAGCGAAATTCGTACGAAAGGAGAAAAGTATATTCGCAAAGAGCAAGGCTGAGGTTAGGCACCCAAGAAAACCGATAGAAGTTGTCTGAAATATTGAGAGTACTCGACGGTCCCGAATATCACAATAAAAATTGTAGGGACGAAGCAAAGACCGACTAATATTCTCACGGAAACGTCTGAATATATTATACATAGAAGCAAATATCGCAATGAGCAACAAGCCGATAATGACAAATATGATGGGGAACTCCTCATTGAAATTCGCTACGACAAGTGAAGGTGATTTTTCATCGTTGAACCTTGCCTTAAGAATATCATAAGCAATCCTCTTATGCCTTAATATATCAAGGAAACCCACACTTGCCATTCTTTGATCCCGTACTCCCATGGTGAGAAAAGGAATTGAAACGGGATAATCGCAGAACGAATGGAAAAACACACCGGGGAGTTTTCGCTTTACAACGTCAGAATACACTACAGAAACAAACTGAGCTTGTGCATCAAGAGAACGGGGATCATTTATTCCGTTATTATTATTGATTTCAACGGGATAATAGATGGAACCAATCAAAAATTGCCCTGAGCTATGGAGGGTATCTAAACTTTCCCACATCACTTCAAGCCTTTTCATATCACAGGGAGGAATATCAACAGCAGAAAAATCTAAACCAGTGGGTATTTCACGTATGCCGGGAAAAAGAAAAGATGCATATACGAGAAGATCGGAATTCGTTTTCACTACTGATGACATTTCAGATAAATAAGGAGAATACCCTTCTGTATTCCAATCAATCGAACGGGCCAGACCAACAGCCACGATACAAGGATGATATGCATATTTCACCAACATATCGCGCACAACATTCCTCGCAATCGATAAAAATCCCCATTTACTTAAAAGAGGTGAAGGTACTTGAGATACCGGCATATCCTGAAAAACGAGCAATCCATATTTGTCGCAGAACGAATAGAACATGGGATGAACCGATCCATTCATCAACCGAACAGCATTCGCTCCTAAGTTTTTCATTATCAATACATCTTTCTCGATTTCTTCAATCGACATCGAACTCCCTCTAGAACCTGAAATACCGTAATACGTCACGCCTCGGATAGAAATCTGAGAGCCATTTAGTGATAAACGATTGTTTGCAGAGCGAATAAAACGGAATCCTGTTTGGAGAACAGCTTCATCTATCAATATCCCATTATGAAAAATCTTCTGAACAATGATATAGAGATACGGGTTCTCCGGGGACCAAAACTTCACTTGGGATAAATCCAACATCAGAGAAAAAGAAACCATACGATCAGGGGCTATCGAAAAACGGGTCGGGACACTTCGAGCCACGAAGCCCCCCGTCTGAGCATCAAAAACTTCTAATGTGTGTTCAAATGTCGTTTTTCCTGTACCGGTATTCGATGAAGAGTCTCTCTGAATACGCGAAACATTTGAACTGGAATTGATAAGAGTACGATATGAAAGGGTTACGGATTTCCCATCCGGTAAAAAAATAGGACGGAGAATTGTTTCTTGAACCCATACCGGACCTGTAGCAATGATTGCTATATCCTGAAGAATACCACCGAAATGGACTGGATCCCACAAGCGCTCTTCTACGGGAATAGTTTCACTTGAACTCAACGTATTGTGAACAAGAACAACGATTTCATTCTGACCAGCATGCAAAACATCGTTCGGAATTTTTAAAGTAAAACTTGTTTCCCCGGCATGTTTCCCGATAAAATGACCATTAATGGAAATCTCGGAGTAATACGAGATCTGCAGAGCTACAAAATGAAATGAAGCTCTTGCAAGAAGTTCCGGTGCAATTTCGAAGCTCTTGGAAAATATAACAGGTAACGAACCGATAAAAGAAGAAGGAACTGTGACAGTATACCATGATTCCGATTTGAGCGTTCGATAACGCCAAACACCATTGAGATCGATAACAGAACGAGTGGAAGAATTTTTTAAAATTCCCACATCCCCATCAGTAAAAGACCGTATACACGGTTTAAAGAATTGTATTTGTGGGATACAAATAGAAGAAAAAATTGGCAGAATAATTGAAAAAATAAAAAAATAGGAAATCTTTATCCCACAACGAGTATAATGCGACAGGTACATTGGAAGGGAAATAAAAGTTGTTGATGGGAATGCGCTTCAACGCGTAAGGGAAAGAGATGATAAGATTCGCACTTTAATTTGAAAGAAAAAATAGTGACAAGAACTCTGCCAAGCACATAGTGGTAAGAGAATAATAATTCTATCTCGATGGGTTTGGATTCGTTCTCTATTCTCTATGACCCATCATGTCAATATGTGGTAAGAAAATCATATCCATCTCGATAAAAAATAGCATGGATAAATAGCCGACAAATCAACAACTATTACCTTATGCTACAAAAAAACAATAAGATAATACATGTTTCACATGGAACCCAAAATTATGGATGTTGTTTTTGTTTCTTTGCTTGTTCTTCGAGAGATTTCATTGCTCGTTCTAAAACTCCAGATTTCTTACTTTTTTGAACTTTGACAAGTTGAAAATTTTCTTTTTTTCGTGAAATCCACCACTGTTGTAAAATTGAAAGGAGGTTAAACGAAAAATAATAAAGATTTAAACCAGAAGGGAAATTGTTAAACATCATCCAAAACATCAATGGCATAATATATATCATCGCTTTTTGACGAGGATCTTTCACGGTTTGCTTTTGCTGTATGTACATTGTAATTGCCATCAGAACAGAAAGCAAACTTATGAAATTCGTCCCAAGTATTGGAATTTTAAATGGTAAGGTAAACAAAATATCCGGTGATGAAAGATCAGAAATCCATAAGACAAACGGTTGATGACGAAGTTCAAAAGTCGATCTAAAAATGGTAAAAAGGGCAAACAAAATTGGCATTTGCAACAAAAGAGGAAGACAACCGCCTGCAGGATTTATACCATAGTCCTTATATAACCTCATGATTTCAGCGTTCTGCTTCTGAGGATCATCCTTATACTTGGTCTTGATATCATTCATTAAAGGCTGCAATGCCTGCATTTTTTTCATCGACGTCGTACTGCTCTTTGTGAGCGGATAAAGAATTAGTTTTATTATGATCGTAAAAACAAGGATAACAAGCCCATAATTTGGAATGAATTTATGAAGAAACGCAAAGAGAGGAATGATCAGATACTCGGAAAAAGGTCTTACGATAAACTTCCAACCTAAACTTATCGTCTGTTCCAAACCTGCGTATTCGCTCTTTAAAAGATCGTACTGCATCGGTCCGATAAATATCCTCAGTTTTGCAGTCTCGTCCTTTCTTTCATCGAAATGGATTTTCATGCTTGCCTGATAAATCTCTCTTGATCCATTAAAAGGCAATGGTATATGTACCCCCTCTAAAAATGCCCCTATTCCTCTAAACTCATCTCGACACAATAAAGCCGAAATGAAGTATTTGTTTTGGACGGCAACCCAGTTGGTATTTCCATTCAAACTTTTTTCCTCAATATCACCAATTTTTGTTACATCTAATGTATATCTTTTGCTATCCACATACGCATTTGCTTCCGAGAAAGCAGCCTCCTCAACAGTATTAAGTTCTGTCAATGCAGGCGATCCAATCGTAATCTGGTACTCATTATTTGCTATTATTTCGCCCATGTTTAAAAATCGAACATCGAGATCCACGTGATATGCATTTCCATAGATTGTATACTCTTTGATTATCATGCAACTATCACCGATCACTTTTAAAACGTAACGAAATGTAAGTTTTGATGTATCGTGTATAAAAATTGAATCTCCATCCATAAGATCAGGGGAATCGAAGAAAAAGTTCTCCGTATGTATTTCCTTACCATCTTTTGTAATAAAGAATAGATTCGCTTCACTGATTGCCTTCCAGTCAATCAGCTGTAACGGTGATCTGTTCCACGTGGAATAACCTTTCAATATCCAGCGTTTGATACCGCCCCCGCGAGATGTAAAAACAGCTGAAACTTTTTTGGATTCAATTTTAATGTTTCTTTCTACACCTATAGAAAGCCCCCCAAACCATTTCCCGTATTTCGTTTGTCGGTTTGTTATACTTTCGCCTCCTAAATCTTTTTTTTCTATTGGTTTTGCCTTTTTTTCGGGTATCTGCTTCCCTGATCCAGCAATTATCGAGTCTGAGTATTTTTTCTGCTCAGTTTCAACAGGTTTTTGGTACTGGACGCTTGTGTACACCATCCAGATAATGAAAAGGATGGCCATCAATATAAAACCGATAATACTTTGTCTGTCCATAGAAATCTTACTGTTCAATCATGGCACTGGATCGTGACCGTACCCTCCCCAGGGGGCACAATGGAGAATTCTTTTCAAACTTAAAAAAACTCCTTTTAACGCACCGTGTTTGTTAATCGCTTCGATTGCATAGGAAGAACACGTTGGTATGTACCTGCATGAAGATGGAAAAAGGGGCGAAAGAACCCCTTGATAGACATGTATGATAAATATTAATGCTTTTTTCATCCGCTATATCCTAATTACTCTCCATTGAAGAGTACCCATGATATCCGACATTATTCTCTTTATTTCACGAAAAGTAGGCATGTTATCGTTTGCGCTCCCATCGTAGAGAAAGACACAAGATACATTCAAGCCATGCTGTTGACAGAAATCATGGAGAACTTGCTTCTGAAGTCGGTAGGCTTCGCGCATGAGCCGTTTGATTCGGTTGCGCCGAACATTTTTCCTAACCCCCTTCACAGCAAATCCCACCTTACATTCGTAAGGTGGGATCGATCTTTGATAGGTAAAATAACATCGGAGCCTATCTTTTATAATTATTCTTCGCCCTTTCAAAACACGAGCGAAAGAATGATAACCCCTGATAATCTCCGATTTTTTCAACCCATGTGTCTTCGTCACATCATCTATAACGCGGTTCATCACTGACGGTTAGCTTCCATCTTCCCTTTGCACGTCTTCGGGCTAAAATCTTTCTTCCATTTTTTGTTTTTATCCGTTGACGGAATCCATGCGTATTCCGTCTTTTTCTTACACTTGGTTGATAAGTCCTTTTCATATGATTTCACTCGGTTAAAGTAGAGATTCCAATATTACAAATCCTTGCATTTGAAAGCAAACGATATTTCTATGAAGGAAAACCAAGGAACTTTTTCAGATTCACGAAGGATACATATTAGGATCGTTATAACGACTACAAAATCTCATTGTTATGTCGGAAGGACCATTCTATTCTATACCATTGTTTCTTTTAATTTTATCTATTGTTCTCACACTTTCTAACGAGTGAAATTCATCTCAAAAAATCGATGGGATTTCAAATATTGACTTGTTCTACCACATGACTTCCGTTTTGAGGAAGACGGTTCCTTCGTTCTCACCCCTTTCTTTTTTAATATCTTTTGTGAATCGATATGTAAAGCTCATTACAATATCCTTTATCGGCTCATAGCGAAAACCGGCTTCGACCACATACTTGTATTCCTTTGGCCCTTCTAAAAATCGTGCCGTCTGGTTATCTCTCTCAAAATCAAATTTTACCGTCACATCTCCCCCATGATTTCTAATTAAATTACCCGTGGAATCATACTCATTTGCCCCGTGCCGATCCATGCTGAGGCACACCGTAGATTCGAATTTTGTTGAGGGTTTCCATGATATCGAGCATCGAATTCTGTCGCTGTTAGGGGGAAGATCCAATCCCAAGGCTACTCCATTCATCGTATAATCGTTATTTCGGAAAATATGGCTGTAAACATATGGTTCAATACGGGTGTACTCCATACCTATACGGGTATCAGTGAAAAGGTCGTCATTAAGCACCCCTATCTGCCAAATAAATTTATTTCCCCACCACCCATTTCCTATTTTCCCGAAATCAATGTCATCGATGAGCCAAGATCCATAGAATTCGGTCCCTTTAAGACACAGTGATTGCATTTCAATTCCCAGCATCGGGTTATCCCGATCTCCCGTAGCATGTTCAACTGATTTAAAAAAATTCACCGGAAGAAGGTATGCAGGATCGAGCGATCTCTGGGAGTAGATAACCGATTCGAAAAGTCCGACTCGCAGGAACTGAAAAAGATCCATCTCCGCTCGATGATACACAAGATATTTTCCCGGGTAGTGTGGGCGTGCATTTTCCACGAGTTCTTTTTCCCCCATGAGAAAGCCATGGATGTAGGTAAAGCGAAAATCACTCGTGAAGACATCGAATCGAAATGCATCGAAAACACGTGCGCGATCGCTTATTATTGTCTTCGACCAGGGGCTGTTTCCCACCATGATGCGTTCTCTACTCAAAGACAATGCACCCCACGACCATCCATGCGAAAGATGTCCTTCACTCAAGTCAAAGAATGCATTTCCCCAATCCGCGAAGTTTACCGCTTGTTTGAGAAAAGGGTCCTTCCTCGCGTAGCTCGTGTCACCGGATAATGTCCCATTCGTAGCCTGCATCCCATACCCTAAAACACCCCCAAAGGTCCCGCGTATTCTTCCCCCGACACGTCCCATGAAAACGTTCGAGCTCTTCTTTTTGTTCACGAAAAAACGATATTCGATTGAACCTAAAGCCTCGATGTACAACCGAGAATTGTGATCTTCACTTGCCCAGGTGTAGAGATATTTCTCATCATCAGAAAGTATCCCTTTTGTCCCATCTCGAAAGAGAACCGCCGCCCTCTGATTACCTTCCTCTTCCTCGATGAATTCATTACGATAGCGAAGCAAAAGACTTTTCTCTCCCTCTTCCAGTTCATCGATACGTGTATCTATTTGTCGAAGGAAAGAGGTTATCGCCCTTCGTTCTAGAGGCAAGATGGTTCTGCTGTACCCAGTAACGATTTGTTTCACATGCATTCGGTCGAGGAAGTCATAGACCGGGTGGTTCGCCGGGACATGTTCCATCTGAGTTCGTGCCGTTCCTGGGAGAAGGACAAACAGAGTAATGAGAACAGCACGGCGGAGGTTCATGTATGCCCTCGCCCTCTGAGCACATTATAAGTCGTCGATAATAGGATTTTCAAATCCATCCTAATCGACATGTTCTCGATGTAAAATAGATCGTAACTCAGTTTCGTTCTCACATCCTCGATGCTCTGATCGTACCTGTGCTTGACCTGAGCCCAACCCGTTAGTCCAGGTCGGACATTCAAACGACGTCTATAGAGCGGTATTTCCTTGATAAATTTCTCAACGAAAAAGGGACGCTCCGGTCGCGGACCGACGAGACTCATATCACCCTGAAGGACATTGATCATTTGGGGGAGTTCATCGAGGTGGGTTTTCCGGAGAAATCTTCCCAGCGGTGTTACACGCGGGTCATCTTTTTGTGCCCAACGGGGTCCGGTCTGTTTTTCCGCATCGACGTACATTGTTCTGAATTTTATGATCCGAAACGTTTTCATATCCTTCCCCACACGTTGCTGCCTATAAAAAACCGGACCGGGATTCGTCAGTTTTTGAGCCACCGCAAGAATGAGGAAAAGCGGGGCACCAAGCGTGAGGATGACCAAGGATACTGTAATGTCAATTGCGCGCTTTAAAAAAGCTTCCCATGGTGCTAAAAGTTGAGGAGTAACCTCGATCAGGGGTATCCCATAGAGTTGATTCGTCCGCGCCTGTCCCGAAACGATGTCATACATATCCGGACGTATTTTTATCCCAACATTAAAAGCGCTACATCTTCCTATAATTTCAAGGAGGAGTTCATGTTCTGTTGAAGCAAGGGCAATTAAGATTTCTTCAATATTTTCTCGTTTTATGACATCCTCCAGATCAGATAACTCTCCAATTTTTTGAAGACAATGATTCTTTTCGTCATGTGCATCACTATCGGTGAAAATTCCACCGATAACGCGATAACCTAATGCCGGGAAATTTTCGACGAGGCATTTTAGTTCCTCAGCCTTTTTTCCACTTCCGACGATGAGCGTATTTCTGTGCCCTATACCTGCGAGCAACATGCGTCGACGCACACTACGTACGCATGCACGCCCGGAACCCACAAAAACGAGGAGAATTGCCCAGTATAAAACGATTTTCAACCGTGATGTCGCCGTCTCCTGCGTTAATGCATCGTCAAGGAAAATCACGAAGAAAAGAATAATGACGCCGAATGTGACGGCTTTACCGACCAGGATCAGCTCATCGACGCGGGATTTGGCCCACCATGGGCGATACAACCCAAAAAGCCAGAATACGATGAGCCAGTAGAGGTTGACAACCATCATAGGGAGAAAAAAATCTGGAATGGTCGGGAGGATAAATAGACCGGATCGTACACGGATGTAGTAATAAGCCATCCATGCCAAGGAAACGGCTATGACATCCGCAAGGAGCAGAACCCATAATTCTTGGATTCTTCTACGTCCACCCATCTTTCCCTATCCACATCCTGATGCAAGAGATGAAATATTTCATTCAGAAATTGAAAATACTCGTTTTTTCATCCATGGGAAATGTGTCCTCAGGAATGGATTTTGCCTGTATCCGTATGATTCTTGTTTCGCTTCTTCCTTTTCCCAAAAAAGAACCGGAATTCTTTCAAGGGATCATGATTAGCATATAGAATCGGTCATTCATCATGGGGGATCTTCTTTCCCGCTGTCGATACTTGCGAGTGCTTGCCGGACAGCATCATGAAGAACAGTACGGAATGGAAGAAGAAGTGTGTTCGTTCTCGTCGGGTGAATTCGATTTGTGAGAAAGACAACGGCGACCTCCGCTTGCGGGTCCACCCAAATCGATGTCCCAGTAAAACCGGTATGTCCAAATGATTCGAACGAGAAAAACCGACCTGCCGATGAACCGACCGAAGATTTCCCATCCCAACCGAGTGCTCGTGGACCAGGAAACTGTTTGTGGGTGAACATCTCCACTGTTTTGCTTTTCAGAAAACGTGTCCCATTAAACTCACCCCCATTCATCAACATCAGGATGAACCGACCGAGATCCGTCGCTGTCGAAAAAAGACCGGCATGACCCGCCACACCACCCAGTAACGCTGCACGTTCATCATGGACCTCCCCTTGAAGGAGGCGATGTCTCCATACCGAATCGTATTCCGTTGGGGCACAGAAGGCTTTCAAGGAATCCGGCGGCAGAAACATCGTATGTTTCATACCAAGCGGTTTGAAAAAGATTTCCTCGGTGTAGCGATCCAACGATTTCCCGACGATACTCTCGATAACTTTGCCAAGGGCAATGATCCCGATATCCGAGTACACTGTTTTTGTTCCTGTCGAGTACACGAGCCGTTCCGAAAGCATGGTATCGAGAGCTTGTTCGGCTGTCGAACAGAATGACTCGTAAGATCTGAATGCAGGTAGGCCGCTGTTGTGCAGGAGTAGATTTCTAACCGTGACCTTTTCCTTGCCGTTTTTCCTAAACGCAGGAAGATACACTTCTACCGGGGTGTCGAGATCGAGGCTTCCTTCCTCCACTAACTTCATAGCCGCAGCCGTCGTTGCAATGACTTTGGTCAACGAGGCAAGATCGTACATCGTATTGGAATCGACGACCGGTGAGGAAGGTGAATACGTCAAACGGCCGTATGAACGGTAGTAAACCGGCGTTCCGCCATGAATGACTAAGAGTTGGGCACCGGGGAATGCGTGTTGCCGGATCGCTTTTTCGACAAGCGAATCAACTCGACGGAAATCGGCCTTGCGAGTTCGGTCGTTCGTGATATGGGAGAATCCCAGAGCAGTACCGCGCAGGGCAATTCCAGGGATCGTTATAGGGAGAGCACCAGTTGGATTGGTTTCCCCGACAAGAACCTCAATCCCAGCGGTGATTGAAGCATCATCGTCACCATACATGCAGATATACGCATTCACCCAAGGCACCGCTGTGATCACATACGGATTGCCAAAGGATATTAACACCGCTCGAGGGCAACCGCGAGCAATCCTTTCAAGAAACATTCGCTGGTCCCGGGAAAAGGTGATCTCGCCTGTCCCTGGTTCTGCTTTGACAAACGAAGCGAGAACAAGACAACTTGATTTCCGGACGATCTTCTCCCATCGCTTGATATCTGAACGTGTCACGGCCCGCTCCACCGTGTAACATTTCGCAGCAGGAAACCGCCTAACCATTTCTTTTTCAAACCGCTCTGTAATCCTCCTATCCCCGTGAGTGATAAAAGAGAGACACGTGATATTCCGTGTGGTTTTTCCCTGGAGGGGTAAAATCCCCGAGTTGTTGCGAACGAGAGTGGCTGCTCTCCGGGCGAGGTCCAATGCAAAAACACGATGCGTGCTGTCCTGCAGAGTCGAATCCATAGCTTGCCGGTTTGGTAAACGATGCGTGGACAGACCAAGCCACTCCTTGTAGCGTAGAATGCGGCGAACCGAACGATAGACCTGTAAGGTATCAAGCGTCCCCTGGCTAAGTGCTAATGCAACAGCTTTTACGGCTGAGAAAGGATCATGCGGCATGAGAATTATGTCCGCGCCTGCGCGAACCGCTTCCACGCAGGCGGAATCATTATTAAACGATCTCCCTACCGCCTTCATATTCATTGCATCAGTGACAATAAGACCCTTGAAACCTATAACACCGCGAAGAAGCGAATCGAGAACCGCCCCCGACAATGTTGCAGGTCGTATACCCCCTGTATCGATTATCGCAAGGGCAAGATGCCCCGTCATAATCGCCAGCACACCGGCCCGAACGACATGGCGGAACGGAACGAGTTCGACGGAATCCAATCGACATTGAGAATGCCAAAGCGTCGGGAGATCGGTATGAGAATCTCTCTCGGTATCACCGTGACCGGGAAAGTGTTTTGCCGTGGCTATCACCCTTTCATCCTGAATGCCCCGCAAGTACGCCTCGGCAAGCTGTGCGACAAGTTCCGGTTCTTCGCCGAATGAACGAATGTTGATGACAGGGTTGAGGGGGTTGTTGTTCACATCGACGACGGGAGCATAATTCTGATAGACTCCGAGGGCACGTGACTCCTCGGCGACCATTCGCCCCAAGGTGTACGCAAGTTCCGGTGAGCGGCAGGCACCGACTGCCATTGCCGACGGAAATGAGACGGCATCTCTGAGACGCATCCCAAGGCCGTTTTCGAAATCTGCCGAGATCAACAGTGGTACCTGAACCTGCGACTGAGCCCATTCGATCAAGCGGGTGGCTGCTCCCACCGTACCCTTCGATAAAACGAGCCCTCCCACACCGAGATCGGAGAGAAACGGCCGAAGGCGATGCAAAGTCACTTCACTCGTGTCTCCATAGGTGAAAGGGACAATCATTTGCGCAATCCGCTTTTCGAGTGTCATCGAGGCGAAAACACTATCGACCCATGGTGTCGAAACGGAAGGATGGACCGGCTCGAGATCGTCGATCAGCAATGAATCAGGCGGAAGTTCGGACAAGCGAACAGGGGGCAGACAGTGGCTTTCCCCCACGGTTGGAGGAGCAGATCCGAGCGACGGGAGAGCAAGATTCCCATTGCTCGCGACAGGTTCCATCGACGAGCATGCCGCAAGGAAAAAGAGTGCGGAGTAAAGAATCGTCGCGAACCGAATCCATCGTTCACGAAATGCAGATCGGGGAGGATGAGCGGACATCAGTCCCTTTTCCGAACAATATATTCCAGTGAATCAAGCGCGAGCACGATGCGAATTTCCGCATAGGTCATTTCATCACCGAGCATCGCCTTTATTTTCTTGAGGTCCGACCTCCCACAGCGGACACATGCCGATCGGATTTTTTCCTGTCGCACAGGCGGCACAAGGGTATCAATGTCCCTCAGTATCCCACGTTCTATGAGTTCTGACACATGTTGAGAGACGGTCCCTTCTGTCAGACCCCGGCGCTTCGCGATCTCGGGAATCGACAAACCTTGGATGCAGAGATCGAGAATCGCCCGAAGGGAGGGGGATAGATCCTTGAGCGCATCACCAGTGCGAGATGCAGTCTCGGCAAGCTCTCTCTCATGCAGGTATTCGCGAATCGCGGCGAGAAACTGCTTCCCCACCCGTTTCACCGTGATCGGACCAACGCCTTCGACACGTAGAAGTTCCTCATCGGTTTTCGGGAGTGCATTGGCTATGTTCACAAGGACTGAATCGGGAAGCAGAGCATGCGAGGGAAGGATAAGATCGGCCGCTACACGGCGCCTGACTGCGCGGAGTGTTTCGTATAGAAGCCGATCTTTTGCCCCACCGGCAATGGCCTCCTTGAGAGGAGGAAGATCGAGAGGGCTAATATCGCGCCCGAGTTTCGCTTTCCCGAGTTCCGTCACGCGCAGTGTCCCGCGGGGCCCGGTAGTCTTCCGGATCCATCCCATGCCGAGCATCGTCTCAATGACCCCAAACAGGTCGGAACGATCTTCTTCATGGCAGGAACCGTAGCTTGGTACCTCATGGAGTTTGAACTGGGAAACGCGGCGTGAATTGGAACCACGGAGGACATCAACAATAGCATGAGCACCGAATTTTCCATCCAATTCCGCAATGCATTGGAGAATTTTTCCCGCGCACCTGTCGAAGAGATCACCGGAGTCTTCCCCAGAAAGGGAAACCGTCGAATGGGTACAATTGTCGCACTTCCCACAAACACCTCTTACATCGTCTTCCTGGAAGTATTCCAAAATGACATTTCGCCTGCATTCCGAGCTCTGGAGATAGTGTTCGACCGCATGGAGTTTCCGCTGTTGTCTCCGCATGCGCTCCTCGAGGGCTGAGAAGTCAACCGCAAGATCACGCGAGGGCACTCTTTCTCCGAGGAGAGCTATTCCTCCTTGTGTCGTGCCAGAACGGAAATCCACAATACGCAGGGTGTGGAGTTCTCTTACCCCCGTGAGGATTTGGTCCTCGGAACGGAACGCTTTTTCTGCAATTTCCGGAAGAGAGACCACGACAGGATAATGAAAGGCTTCGGCCCCGACGGCGCGGAGAAGTGCGACAGCGACGGGAGCGAGAGTCTCCGGCGCCGTGTCGACAAGCCATCGACGCATGCTCTCGGGATCCAAGAGGAATCGGAGCGAGGCTTGTACATAGCGTGCATCGTAGCGCCGGATATACCCGCTTCGTTCGAGCACATCAAGTGCGCCTCGCACTGCGGCTTCCCCAACATTCCCTATTCTCGCTGCAATCGATTGCTCATTGAGATTCAGGAGACCGCGGAACCTCCCACCGATCTGGGTTCCCGCCACGTTATGGAGATGCGAATAGACGGTTTTCACAAGAGCACGGTCCGGGTAATTCTGACGGATGAAGAATTCCGGAAGAGCACGGTCTCCGGGGTTGTAAAGGATCGTGCAGATGCTTTCCCCGCCGTCTCGGCCGGCGCGACCTGCCTCTTGATAGTATTGTTCGATGGTCCCCGGCATGTCGTGATGAATTACGAAGCGAACATCGGGCTTGTCGATTCCCATGCCGAAAGCCGTTGTTGCGACAATGACGCGGGTATCCCCCTCCATGAA
The DNA here is from genome assembly GCA_029907355.1 of Bacteroidota bacterium. Taxonomy (GTDB): domain Bacteria; phylum Bacteroidota; class Ignavibacteria; order SZUA-365; family SZUA-365; genus JARYLZ01. The sequence goes on from JARYLZ010000001.1 coordinate 111,640, forward strand.
ACGGTTCTGGACTTCCTTTCTTCGGATGTCTTCGAGTCCTGCATGGTAGGCTTCCGCTTTTATCGCACGGCTCTGGAGGAGGGCGGCCAATTCTTCGGCCGTATTCCGCGTACCAGTATAAACGATACCGGTGAGGTTTGAACGACATGCCGCGAAGATCTCCTCGCGCTTCGAGACTTTCGTGCGCACGCGGAAGACGAGATTTTCCCTGTTGAACCCACGAACGATGATGTGCGGTTGACGGAGGCCAAGTTGTCGTACAATGTCCTCACGGACATCCGGAGTCGCCGTGGCGGTGAGGGCGACGACCTGAGGTCTCCCGAACAGTTCGATCGCCGTACGCAGTTTCAGATAGCTCGGTCGAAAATCGTGCCCCCACTCGCTGATGCAGTGCGCCTCATCCACCGCGAAAAGCCCAACGTGTATCCCGCGCATTCGTTCAAGAAACGCAGGGCTCTCGAATCTTTCCGGGGCGACATAGATCAGCCGGTATACGCCACGTTGTGCCTTTTCCATTCTTTCGAGCGCATCGCGGAAATCAAGCATCGAATTAACGAATGTCGCGCGGATTCCCGCCCGCAGCAAGGACTCCACCTGATCGTGCATGAGAGAAATCAAGGGGGAAACAACGATCGTCAGACCTTCGAGGAGAAGGGCGGGGATCTGGTAACAGATGGATTTCCCTCCCCCCGTCGGCATGACAGCAAGGGTGTCCCGACCATCCAGTACAGATCGGATGATTTCATCCTGACCGGGGCGGAAATCCTCATACCCGAAGTATTTCCGGAGGATCTCGCGCGCATCGGCAAGGGACGGTCTCGTTTGTTGTTGCATCTCAATCATCACCTTTTCCCACTCGTACTCCACTTCTACACAACAGAAGGGTTGAATGTTTCCACTGCACTCTCTCAAGGGCAACGGGTGACGGGAATGTCCCATCCTGCCCTCGTAACCGAGGATGTTGCGGTCGCTCGCCCCCTCAGAGAGGATAGTACGGGGCGAGTTGGTCAGCCATGTAGCGGGTGACGGCGACGATCACACCAAAATCATCGAGATAGCCGAAGAATGGGGAAAGATCGGGTATCGCGTCGAGAGGGAGAATGAAATACAGAAGGGCCGACACGACGATGATCTTTCTCTGCCAGGGAACGGATGAATCAGTGAAATAACGCCAGAGGGCGATGAGGTCCTGCGCGAATCGCAGTTTGCTCCCCACTTCCGACATTTTCCTCTCGAAACCGGAGGAGACGATACGCGCCTTCTCCTCGTACTGGCGCTCATCCATCTCATCATCCGTCTCGTCGAAATCGGACATGTTTTCACGTTGAACATCCATGGCAAACCTCGGAGGGATTGTTATCAGGGCTTGTCGCATGCTTGTCTCTCGATAAGTTCATGACATGATCTTTCCCCACTCCCGATTTGAAGTTTCTTTCCCGGATCCAAATAACAAGGGACTCGATCATACTGAAGCAATCATCTCCGCTCTCTTCCCCGTCTGGTCCCTTTTTCCACGCGATGGATGGAACCATCGTGAAGATAGGGAAAGATTCAGATGGAGTGAATTTCGATGAAAAGAACTTTTCATCGAAAGGAATACCCTTGATATGAAATCGAGAACGGTCGAACACTCGTGAAGTTTCATCTGTGCCATCATGGGGGCAACGGGCGCCTTCGGCGAAAACGGTTCGCGGTATCTACAGGCATTACGCCGGACCCGTCCTGGTAGCAAAACATTGTCGGGAACAGCCTGCTTCTGGATCTTCCATGACGACATGGAACATGAAAGGGATAGCGGTACGAGTAGACATGTCGCTCTCCACTTCGAAACGGATCGCAGCATTCAGCGACACCTTTTCGAGGACGACCAGAACGAATTCACATAAAAATCACCACGTTACGGAAATGTAAAACGAAAACACGAGCAGGTCATCGACGAGGCATCGAAGTTCACGGATGAACACCTCAACACGCCGGGGAGTGGGCACACCGATCCATTTACGAATCCACGTACAAAAGGGTCAGGCATTTTCTTTCGAGGCATCGTTTAGGCAGTTCGCGATGGACCTTCGAATATAGCCTGGAAGGATGGTCAGATGGGATTCAAGGAGCGTTTTTCCATAGTGACGAGCCCCGTTTCAGTTCCCAGATATGAGGACCCATGACAAGCCCCGGCAAATACCCTCCCTCACAACCCGCCGCACTGCGTCATCGGCATCCATCATCCAAGGATGAACCTGCCCTAAAATGTAGGCGATCCGATGTATATGAAAAGTCGATCCGTCGCGGCAAAGGATTGCTTACATGACCAAGTCCACCGGGAGCAACCGTTATCCCGCTCCGCTCGAGAGGAGTCCCGACATCATCCCCTTACATCGACCCCAGGACATAAACGGAGACCGCTCGAATCCTTTCGATCGGTCAAGCTGAAATCTGCTCGCGCATGCCCTCCGCATTTTTTCCCTTGCACTATCGAAAAAGGTCTGGGTGCGGAACTTCAGTTATCCTTAGAGAATGTACCCGAATACATTCCGCGCCTCGAGAATACACCGGGAGACGGCCTGCACACGCAACCCACTCCATGACAAGAACGAGCGCTCACTCCATCGCAACGATAATGTTGTTACGAGAGGAGTCCCCCGGGATACCAGGTGAACATTTCGGAAGATGGATGGAAAGAACGCTCATCTTCCCCGCTGGTGATCGGATTTCACCAATAACAGGGCCACCCGGCATGAAAAACCGCCTATAATTCACGCGATAAAGAAAATCGACGGACCCAATCATATCCTGTTAAGCAGACTTTGTCATGATACCCTCTCTATTCCTCTTTGTCTCGAAGAGCGGGATCAGTTATTGAGCACGGTCGGTGGGCTCAATCATCTCTACATGATAGCACGGACGACAACAAGCGCGGCAAGGACGGCAATGAGATCGGCAAAAAGTCCTGCAGGAAGAGCATGGCGTGTTTTTCTCACCCCGACGGCTCCGAAGTACACCGCTAAAACATAAAAGGTCGTTTCCGTACTCCCGTAGAGCGTCGAGGAGAGCACCCCGATCAAGGAATCCGGCCCGTAGGTTTTCATAATGTCCGTCATAACGCCGAGGGAGCCGCTTCCGGACAGTGGGCGCATGAGGACCATAGGAAGCACCTCGGCGGGAAGACCGAGGAGATCGGTCGCGGGCCGAATTCCTGCAATAAGTATATCCATGGCCCCGGAGGCGCGGAACACAGCAATGGCAACGAGCATCAAGACCAAGTAGGGGATGATCCGAACGGCGATGGAGAATCCTTCCTTTGCACCTTCGACAGCGGTCTCGTATACCGGGACTTTCCGAAACGCCCCGTAGACGAGGAAAAACAGCAGGAGTGCCGGGATTGCGAGCGCGGAAAGTGTTACGACGACGGATTTAAACATTTCCGTCATGTTTCGCTCCGTGCCATTCGGAACATCGGCAGCCGCTGCAAGAGTTTCGCTGCAGTGACACCGGACAGCGTCGCCGCTGTGGATGCAAGAAATGTCGTGCCGATAATGACGGCCGGATCCGCCGAACCGGAAGCGGCTCGTACGGCGACTGCAGTCGCCGGGATGAGGGTGATGCAGGAGGTGTTCATCGCCAGGAAGGTACACATCGCGTTGGAAGCCGTGCCAGGCCGATGATTGACGCGATTGAGTTCTTCCATTGCTTTCAAGCCGAATGGTGTCGCCGCGTTCCCCAGCCCCAGCATGTTGGCAGATACATTCATGAGAATGGCGGCGATCGCAGGATGATCGGGGGGAACATCGGGGAAAAGACGAACGGTAAGAGGACGGACGAGCCGTGCGAGGTGAACGATCAATCCCGAAGCCTCGGCTACTCTCATTACACCGAGCCAAAGCGCCATGATACCGATTAAACCGATCGCGATCTGTACGGCGAGGGTGGCGGCTTCAAAGGCAGCCGTCGTGATCTTCTTCATAAAGACGAACCGGACAGGTTCCAGCAGTATGAGCCATTCCCCACCTCGTCGAGCCATGGTTCCCACGACTGTCTTGTCGTTTCCCTGCGCCGAGGCTATATCCGAAAAGACAGCGGGTGAGTTGGCGGGAATCCTCAACAAGATACTCCCATGCGATGCGTCGTGCATGTGAATTTCCGCACGGCATACGACCTCGGGAGGATCATCTTTCATCAACGGAAAATGTTTCCGAACCTCCTCGCGGCTGAGCGTCAGGTCCACCGTGCCCTGTCCAGCATCGATTGCATTTTCGATTTCGAACGTGGAGAGATGCCAAGGTATATCATTCCCATACGTGTTCGCCCATGTATCGTACATATCCCGACCTGTTGCCGTCAGAATCCCGACGACGATGAGAGCGAGCCAGACGTAGTTCAACATGCCGGTCAGGGGATGATTTCGGTTTTGACTGCATCGACGCGGTGCCGTTCTGCATCGACAGGGCGTACGTCATCCTCGGCAACGGTTACAGCTCGGAATCTCACGATCCCCTGGTTATCCGCCATGGAAAGGAGCGCATGATTGAGCGTGACAAGCACAAACGCTGCGGGTGCCCCTGTTGCGTTGTCCACGATTTTCGCTTCGACATTCCGCGTGCCTGACCGACTATACCCTTCTGCGGTGAGGATCCCCTCATATACGCCCCATGCGGTATTCCACGCAAAGTGAGTGGCATGCCTTCGCTCATAGCGATTCTGTCCCGAAGGCGGCAAGTCGACGAGGATTTGTGCAACGCCGGTTATCTCATCCCGTCGGCTCACGCGCTGGACGATCGGAGAAACGGCGACCTTGGTTATATCCCGGAGCGAGCGGGATACGTGTTCCGCTGCCGAGCGAGCCCGAGCTGAAGCGTTTATGGAAACAGCAAGTCGTGTTGCATAAGGGCGGTATGCGAATCGGATGAGGTATGCACCCTTGTTGTGCGCGATAATAAGAGCCCGTTCCGATGCATTCACACCTACCAGGTTATGGACGATAGCGCCTGAGGCTTCAAGCAGAAGCGCGATTGCTTCTGCCGCGTCAAAAGCGACGTGTCCGCTCACGGAATCGGCAGAATACCCCGATGCATCGATCAAAACCGTTTTGTTGTGGAGGATACCTCGGGCAACAGGTGTGAGGATGATCGGGTCTTGGACACGTTGACCGGTGAGGGCTTCATGCCGACCGAAATACCCCTTCGCTCTGACAACGACCTCGACACCATCGGTACTCCTCCCTGCGATGTGGTAACCGCCATCTTTATCCGTCACGGCTTTCAGGCCGCCAGGAAGTGTAATTTCCGCTCCATTCACAGGCTTGCCGTCCAAGCTCATGACAAGTCCACGCGTGTAGAGGGCGGTGGAGACAACAGCGATGGAACCGCTGGTCTCAACGGGACCGCTGAACACCTCAAAAGGAATACGCGAAACAGCACCACTGTGCAATTCCACACACACGGTTCCATTCCGTGCAAACAGGACGGTATCGATCACTCCGGCACTTCGGAAATGGAGGGGATAACCATCATTGACAGGCTGGCCCGAACTGTCGACAGCGGTGACAGTGACCCGGGAGACGGCATCCATATCCGGCGGAAGCGTCGGCGGATCCGCCGACCATCGGAGGAGTGCGGCGGGTTTCCCAATGGAAAAAAAGCGTTCGAATGGAGCCGATGAATTCTCGTTCAAGTTGCGCACCTGCGCCGAGATTCGATGATAGCCCAACGGGAGGTCTTCTGTCGGTGTAACGGTTATGCGGTTGGTTCTTGTGTTGAAAACGAATCCTTGTTCGTTCCCGTCAATCCAGACCCGGATAGATTCATCCTGGATTCCCTGGGATTCCACAACCTCGATATCGATGCGAGGGCGTGCTTCCTCGAAAACTGTCGGGGAAGCATAAGCGAGTTTAGGGACCCCAGCCCGCAGGTATTTTGCGATACCGCGGAAAATGCCCCATGCTTGAATTTCATTGAACTCGGAGCGGCGAAGTCGCTGTTCCTCATATGCACTCGTAAAGAATGCGCACTCGATAAGGACGGATGTCATGTTCGTCTCGCGAAGGACTGCGAACCCCGCCCCCGGGTAAATAAGTTCATCGGAGAGGGTGCCATCAAAACCCACAAGCGGTCCCGGGTTCCCCATGACGTACGCAAGATCCCTCTGAATATATCGGGCGAGGTCGTGGCTCGACGACTTGTAACCGGGGCGACCGGGGCGTGCATGGTAAAAGGTACACGTGTAATTCGTGTAGGGATTTTCCGTTGCGTTATGATGGATGGATATGAAAAGATCGGCCCCGTTCGCATTCGCCATCCGCGCGCGTTCCGCCAGGGGTACGGTCTGATCCGTTTCTCTCGAGAGGAGAACGTTCGCACCTGCTTTCCGGAGATAATCGCGTAATGCGAGAGCGACACGAAGATTGACCTGAGATTCCACGACATCACCAGCAGGACCTTTGCCACCGCGGTCATCGCCACCATGGCCGGGGTCGAGAAAGATCGTTTTCCCTTTGAGAACACTCGCGTAGGCGCGTATCGTCGAATCGCGCGCTGAAGGCTCGCGCCAATCGGGCGGTTTGACATAATACACCGAGGTTCCACAACTTGCGGCCAGAAACACTGATGCAAGCATCATGACCGCTTTTATTGTCGCTACCGGATTCGGCATGATGGTTCGTCGATTTCGGATCGTCAATATACCCCACCCTCCACGGAAGGGCAAGGGAGAATCGACGCGTAAAGAGTCGATCTTCATGAAAATCGCGCACCGTCGAACGAACGACACGATGTTGCGCCAGCAGTTATCGAGAAGGTTCCCCCAGCTTACATTCAGTACATATCGATGAAACGAAACCCGATGATATATGACCTGCCGACGGAATTCTACGACCGCATTTCGATAGAATACGATGGGATGACGGGGCGGGAAAAAAGGATCGATGCCGCCCGCCGGGCACTCGCCCACTTCGTAGAAGAATACGATATCCATTCGGCCGTCGACATGGGATGCGGTTCCGGGGTGCACGCCGCAGCCCTCGCCGACCTCGGGGTGAATGTGGTCGGTGTGGATATCTCTCCACGAATGATCGCCGTTGCAACAGAATCGGCAGGCTCGCGGACCCGGACAAGGTTTCAGACGGGCGATTTCTTTTCCTCTTTCTCACTCCACATGTTCGACGCCGTTTTCTGTCTCGGAAACTCGTTGCCTCACATCGAAAGCGAAGCGGCTCTCCGGGCGGTTCTCACCCACTGGCACGGTCTGCTCAAACCAAAAGGTCGTTTGATCGTCCAACTCCTGAACTTCGACCGCTTCATGCGAACGGGGGAACGGATTGTCGCCGTGACGCGGAGCGGATCGGTTCTCACCGTCCGATTCTATGATTTCACGGACCCGAGATGGACATTCAACATTCTCTTTGTTCGAGGGAATGGATCCCACCCTTCGCATGAGCTCCTCTCCACGCAACACACCCCGTTCCTGCATTCCACCATACACGACGCAGCGTTGGATGCGGGTTTCACGGATATCTTCTTCTCCTCAACGCTTTTCGGCGACGCATGGGACGAAAACGCTCGGGACACGATCATCCTCGCAACAGCAGGACCGGCACCATGAACATCGTCGTATTCGGTGCGGGCCTCGTGGGGTCGGCGATCATCCATGATCTCTGCAGCGAGCCTGCATTTTCGGTGACGGCAGTAGACATCGACCAATCGGTTCTCGACCGTCTCGCAGGGCACGAACGGCTCCTTCGCCTCCGTGAAGACCTTTCAGACCCTGAATTGGTTCGGCGTATCGCCGCTTCATTCGATATTGCGGTCGGGGCCGTGCCGGGCATGCTCGGCTATCAAGTGCTTCGGGCCGTGATCGAAGCGGGGACCGACATCGTAGACATCTCGTTCTCGCCGGAAGATCCCTTCACACTCGACCGTTGCGCAACGGAGGGCGGTGTGACCGCCATCGTCGATTGCGGCATCGCACCGGGATGCAGCAACGCCCTGCTCGGGCACGCACGTTCCATGCTCGATCGAGTACATCGATTCGCCTGCTACGTCGGCGGATTACCCCTCGTTAGGCGGAAACCTTGGGAATACAGCGCAGTGTTCTCCCCTTCGGACGTCATCGAGGAATACACGAGACCTGCAAGATTGGTCGAAAACGGGAAAGTTATCACCATGCCCGCCTTAACGGGGGTCGAAGAAATCGAAATCGAGGGTCTGGGGACGCTCGAAGCGTTCAACACGGATGGGCTTCGGACGCTGCTCGTCACGATCGACGCCGAGAACATGGTGGAAAAAACCCTTCGGTACCCCGGTCATGCGCAATTGCTCCGCGTTTTCCGTGACGCGGGTTTTTTCAGGAAAGAACCGATCGACATCAACGGAAAGCCTATCCGTCCCCTGGATGTAACCTCCGCATTACTTTTTCCTCTCTGGAAAAGACGGGAGGAGGAAGAAGACCTAACCGTCATGCATGTCATGGTGGAAGGGGAAAAGAACGGTTCTCCCCTCCGCTTCACGTACGACCTTCTGGACCGCTACGACAAGCGAACACGGACGACATCGATGGCGCGAACGACGGGGTACACCTGTTCCGTTGCCGTTCGCATGGTTGCCGAAGGGATCTATCGACGGGTGGGGATCTCGCCGCCTGAATACATCGGGGCCGACGCTGCAGCGTACGCGTTCCTCACACGCGGGCTCCGAGAACGTTCGATCATTTTTCATGAGAAACTCGAGTCGCCCGAACGGTGGGAAAAGCCCTGATGCCGTGCATCATTCATCTTTCCAATGGTGAAGGGTGCCAATCAACGGCAGCGTTTGGTAAAGGTCATCCCAATTCCGCCCCACGTTGACACAGTTCATCGAAAAAAAGCCGGCGGCCAAATTCCCCGGCCGCCGGCGAGCGAAAAGAGACCGCGTGTCAGTTGATGCTGAAGTTCGTGATGACGTGCATATCGCTCCCGTTGGAGATCGAACCTGACCACGTTCTCACGGACCCGAAACGGATAACACGAACGGTGTAGGATTTCGGTTGTCCGCTGAAATGATGGACTTTCACCGTGTATGATCCTTTCGGCATTTGCTTGACGCTGAAGATATTCTCCACGGCATTACCGGTCTCTTCCTGCCAGTCACGGTCGAGCATGACCGACCCGTCTGAACTCACGTCCTCACCGAAATACACATGCATGTTGTTCGGACCATAGAGGTGAAGGTCGAGATCGGCCGCGGTGGTGCTCGTATTGACCCAGTTGAGAGTTGCCTGGAACTCGCCGGTTCCCATGGGGTTGGTCGGTTGAGGCCACTCGCCAGGTCTCCCCTCCCGCCATTCGCCTCCGGACGGTGAGTTCAGGGTTGTCCACCCGGTCGTGTTTCCGTAGCCCCAGGACGTAAGTGGATTGTCGATGGTACCCCGCGCAGGTATCGTATAAGTCCACGTCTTCGGCAGTTCGGTGAGTGTCCCCGGCTTGGTCCTCGTGATCCATATCTCGTACGTCCCCTGAGGGAGTATGGCATGCGTGGGCTGGAGCGGCCCGCCGGTCGGTCCACTGCCTGAGGCACCCGCGACCACGCCGACAAGATTGAACCATGCGGCCTGGGCAGGATATTTGAACGTGACGCTCTTGACGGTCAGCGCATAGTAATAACCGGATTCGCCACCGTATTCGAAGCCGCCCTGGGAATCCGGCGCCTGCAATTTGCCCATCCCCTGGAGCTTCACGAGAACGAATTCCCCCAGCTCGAGAACATCCGCGCCGACGACGCGTTTCGATGCATCCGCATAGGAGGCGGGAACGACGAACCATTTCTCCTGAGCGGCATTGTACCGCATAATGAAAAGAGAGGCAGGGTCGTTTCCTTCTGGATAGGAAAGAATGACACGGACAGGCCAATTGAAGAGAAATCCCACCGGCCCGAAACGAGTGCAGGAACCCACCTGTGTCGCGCCTGACGGAAGAGGTGCAGGGAGCTGAACGGGGGACTCGACAGAGAACGCGACCGTGGCGGGGGTGCCGTTCTGATTGCCCGGGACGACACCGGGAATGACTTCCAATGCGTTCCCTGAGGGGGTTTCGATCTTCCCGCCCGTTGTGGATGTAAAGGTCTGAACGGCCGTCTGCTGGTCATCTGTTTTTACGGGATTGTTCTCCTTCGAGCAAGACCCCCAAAAAAGACACCCAGTAAGGACGGAGATACCGATTGCAATGAGATTCGAACGTCGGCCCATAACGTGATCACCTCCAGGAATGAATGAAAAGGGTAAAAACAGAGTTTCTTTCGAACAGTTCTTTCATTGAGTTGAAAGGCAAGGTATGATATGCAAACCGAAAACAAAAAATGCTCCTAACGAAGTAAGAAAATCTCGATACAGGGAAGCAATAAGAGAAACTCTTCCCAATTGTCATCCTGTCCCGAGGGAACAAGCCGGGACACCGGAAAATGACCATTCCCTTCACCAGGAGCGACCGCTACCCATCATGACTGCTAATTGGAAAAGGGTTCCGGCCTTGGTATTATCTCTTGCCGCTGACCGCTGCGACCGATGAGCGGGACCCTCAAGTTCTTCCCTTCCTTTATCAGCAATTCATCATGATAACATTGAAAAATTTCATTTTCCTGCTTGTTCTTCTCGCTGCATTCGGGTTTTTCACTTTCAGTGTCAGGAGAACCATTCTTCTCCTGAAGGTGGGAAAACCGGAAAATCGTTTCGACCAATGGGACAAACGCATCGGGAACGTCCTTTCCGTTGCGTTCGGGCAATCGAAAATATTCCGCGATCCCGTCGCGGGACCGATTCATGCTGGCATTTTTTGGGGATTCTTGATCCTCCTTTTCTCCGTTTTCGAATCAATCGTGGAAGGGCTCATCCCCGGATTCCGCCTCTCGTTTCTCGGTCCCATCTATCACTTTTTCGCAATCGGGGGAGACGTGATGGGAACGGCTGTCGCTGTCGCCGTTCTCCTTGCTCTGTACCGCCGTTTCATCTCGGGACCATCACGGTTGAGGAACATCGAGGCGAAATCGAGGAAAGATGCGGCTCTTATCCTCACATGGATCGGTGGCATCATGCTCTCGATGTTCGCCATGAACGCCACGCGTATCGCCCTTGGCGACAATGTGGATTTCGCACCAGCGTGGCGCCCCGTCAGCACGGCTCTCTCCGCATTTTTCCACGGCGGGTCCATTACGAGAACCGTCCATGAAACGGCCTGGTGGATTCACATCATTCTCGTTCTCGGTTTCCTGAACGCTCTTCCCTATTCGAAGCACTTCCATGTTCTCACCTCGATCCCAAATACTTTTTTCAGCAATCGAGGTATCCGTCCAGAGGGGAACGGAGCGCTCAAGCCGCTGGATCTCGAGGATGAAACCATCGAGCGGTTCGGCGCGGCGGATATCGAAGACCTGACCTGGAAGCAATTATTCGACGCATTCACGTGTACCGAATGCGGGCGATGCACATCATCCTGCCCGGCCAACCTTACGGGGAAGCAACTGTCCCCGAAAAAGGTCATCATGGAAACGCGTGTACGATTGGAAGAGAAAGGCCCGCTTCTCATCGCAGGAGAAACGAGTTCCCCCGTCCTCGAGAAGCGGCTCGTCCCCGATTTCATCAACCCGGAAGAAATTTGGGCATGCACGACCTGCCGTGCCTGTGTGCAGGAATGCCCGGTCATGATCGAACATGTCGATGAAATCGTGGAGATGCGGCGCAATCTCGTTTTAACCGAAGGGTCTTTCCCCGACGAACTGCAGGTGTTGTACAAGAATCTGGAGAACAACTTCGCTCCTTGGCAGTTCAGCCCGGCCGACAGGGGAAAATGGGCGGAAGAGTTGGGTATTCCCACATTGAAGGATCTCGGCTCGGCGGACGAGATCGATTTTCTCTTTTGGGTCGGTTGCGCGGGGTCTTACGACGCGCGAGCCGTGAAAGTAAGCAGGGCGTTCGCACAGGTACTCCGGCGCGCCGGTATCCGTTTCGCCATTCTCGGGTCGGAAGAAAAATGCACGGGCGATGCCGCGAGGCGGACCGGCAACGAGTACCTCGCGCAGATGCTCGCCCGGGAAAACGTCGAAACCCTCGAACGGTACGGGGTAACGCGGATCGTGACCGCCTGCCCGCACTGTTTCCACTCGCTGAAAAACGAGTACCCGCAATTCGGCGGGAGATATGAAGTAATCCATCACACGACACTGCTCCGAGAACTCGTCGAACAGGGCATTCTCCCGCTCGTGGAACCTGTGTGCGGGAAAACAATTTTCCACGACAGCTGTTACCTCGGACGCTACAACCAGATCTATGACGCCCCTCGCATTGCCCTTGCGGAAACGCCAGGCGTGACGCTAGATGAATTCCCGCGCCACGGCGACCGCGCATTCTGTTGCGGTGCGGGGGGAGGACGTCTCTTCCTCGAGGAGACGGTGGGGAAACGGATCAACGTGGAACGCACGGAGGAAGCGCTCTCCGTCGGTGCGGAGACGATCGCATGCGCCTGCCCGTTCTGCATGACCATGCTCACGGACGGGGTGGTGGAAAAAGGGGCGGGCGATCGTGTCCAGGTACTGGACATCGCGGAAATCATTTTCTCCGCGCTCAGGAAAACCTGACCATCGATCCTTGCCGAAGGGATGGAACCGCTCCGTTTTTCCATACTCCCCACGCCGTTCCACCGCCTCGATCGACTTTCCGAAATGCTCCGGGTGGATCTCTGGTGCAAGCGGGACGATATGACCGGCTTCGCTCTCGGTGGAAACAAGACCCGAAAGCTGGATTACCTCGTCGCGGAAGCCCTCGCCAGGGGGGCGACGGATCTGATCGCCGTCGGCGGCACACAATCGAATTTCTGCAGGCTCGCGGCTGCATATGCATCCCGAACGGGATTACGCGTCCACCTCATACTCGGCGGAACATTGGAGCACGAGCGAGGGGGAGGGAATCTATTCCTCGCTGAACTGTTCGGCGCATCCATCAACCGGGTCCACTCGGACGACTGGCGTGAATGGGAGAGTGAAGCTCGTGCTCTCGAAGAACGTCTCGTCTCCGAGGGATGCATTCCATACCGCATGCCGATCGGAGGATCGACGCCGACCGGTATCCGAGGTTACACCGATGCCTTCACGGAAATCCTCGAGGACGCCCGCCATGCCGGGATCGAAATCGGGACGATCATCTGCGCGACGTCTAGCGGCGGCACGCATGCGGGCCTACTCGTCGGCAAAGCCCGCACCCGTTGGAACGGCCGTATCATCGGTATGGCTGTCGCAAAATCGTCCGGCCAATTGAGGGAAGAAACGACATCCCTCGCCCGTGCAACTGCTACTTTGTTCCATACGGTCATCGACGAGAACGATGTCCACGTCGATGACCGCTATCTCGGACCGGTCTATGCGATCCCGACAATGGAAGGACGGGAAGCTCAATCGTTCTTCGCGCGCCTCGAGGGGATTGTCGTCGATGATGTCTACACGGCGAAAGCAGCAGCCGGCTTGATCGCTCTTTGCAGAGAAAGAAATTTCCCCGAGGGGAAAGCGGTGGTATTCCTACACACAGGTGGGATACCGTATGTGTTTTCTTTTGAAAAACCAAGCCTTTCCCAATAGACACCGGCGGGCTTTGAGGGAATACGCTCCCCCTTCAACCGCCTAATAAACGAGCGCCGGCATGACAGCTGGCGCTCCGTATACATGCCGCTTTCTTCCGTAAATGGGTTTTACTCGAGAACTCTCACGCTAAGGATCTTCACTCCATTGCCTTTTTTTTCGATGGCATGAGCGACATCCATTCCCTTGACGACCTTACCGAACACGGTGTGCTTGCCGTCGAGCCACTCGCAACCTTCTTTCTTCGTCACGATGAAAAACTGCGAACCGTTCGTGTTCGGTCCCGCATTCGCCATGCAGATCGTTCCATATGCGACCTTGGCTTTCAATTTCCCATGTGACATCAGCGGCTCCGTGCGGCCGGTCTTTTTCAGGTAAAATTCAACCGGGTGTTTCATCAGCGGTTTTCCGCTCTGCTGTTGCTGACATTCCTGCGCCAGGGCGACCAGTTCAGCGTCGGGGTTCTGCGTCGATCGGAAATACGGGGTAAGAATTTCCTGGTACACCCGGACAGCAGTAGCCTCATCGGTGAACATGCCTGTAATAGGAGCGGTACCGGCGGTATCGTAGCACTCATCCTCGAATTGATAGCCCGGTCCCCCGCTCCCCGTCCCAAGCGGACACCCCCCCTGGATCATGAAATCGTTGATGACCCTGTGGAACGTGAGCCCGTCATAAAACGGTCGTTTTACTTTCTGCCCGGTTTTCGGATCGGTGAACTCCTTTGTCCCCGAGGCAAGACCGATAAAATTCTCGACCGTCTTGGGGGCGATATCGGGCCACATTTCGATTTCCATATCGCCGAGCTCGGTTTTCATAAGAACGACGGGTTTCTTTTCCTGCAGGACGGTCTGATCCGCGGTATTCGTGCCGGAAGAGAGGTTCTTCTTTTTCTGCGCATTGCAGCTCGGGAACGAAAGCACAGTAAGAACGAGAACGAGACAAAGCGGCCGCATGAGTATTCCTCTCCGTGAAAGATTCTCAATTCGAACAACCAGTATACAGCCGGAAGGATATGCGACGCAAATGGAGAATCACACCCGATCGATAATCACCCCGCCCTGCACCGCGCATTTCGAGCTCAAGGGAAGCGAAACCCTTTTCTGTTTCCACGCAAGACAGGCAGAGAGTTCACCCGCTTTCGAAACGAGAGAATTGAAGAGAATATGAAGGGACGCACGACGTGTGTTGCACGAGGGGTGTTCACCGGCGAATCAGGCGTTCGTCATCCGTGAAGCATTTCCTACGTACGAGGGTTACCATCATGACCGTGCTGACCGTCGTCGCACCGACCAACATGAACATGACCACGATTTGGTACTTCACCGCCGCGAGGGGGGAAGCCCCGGCGAGGATCTGTCCTGTCATCATACCGGGGATCCAGACAATTCCCACCCCCATCATCGAGGAAATGCTGGGGATCATTCCTGCCCGAACCGCCGAGCGGAACACCGTCGCGGATGCCTGCGCCGCCGACGCGCCGAGGCAGAGGCGGAGTTCAATCTCGTCCCGCCGCAATCGCAGTTCTTCGAAAAGACGCTCGAGAGCAAGCGCGACCGCGGATATCGAGTTCCCGATGACCATGCCGCCAAGCGGGATAAAATAAACCGGATCGTACCAAGGCTTGACTCTCACGATCACCGAGGTAACGAGCATTGTCACGACGAGATAACTCAACAGCATCGAGAAGAAGACGGGGGCGACGAACCGGACGAGAGGACGTTTCACGCGACCTTTCACGATGACGGCGGCAAGGGCTATCATGATGACATACACGGAACACACAAGATACCAGGCATCAAAGCCGAAGACATACCTCAGGACGAAACCCATAAGGTATAGTTGTGCAACAGTCCGCAATGCCCCCCAAAGAAGGTCTTTCTCGAGACCGAGCCGAAGTGTGAGCGATGTCACCCCTGCGAGGAGCACGAACACCGTGGAAACGGCAAGTCCTTCCCAGCTTATGTCGATGATACCGTTCACTTCTCTTCCATGACATGCCCGTTTTCAAGGCGGAAAAGACGTGCGCCGGGAGGGATGAGCCCCGATGCAGTGTGGGACACGAGGAAAACGGTTTTCCCCAGCGTATTCAGTTCAACCAGCCAACCGATAAGGGCATCGGTGGATTCCTCGTCCAACCCGGAGACAGGTTCGTCGAGGAGAAACACCTCCGGGTCCATCAGAAGCAACCGGAGAAAGGCAATGCGTTGCTTCTGACCCATGGAAAGCTCGCCTGCATGCTTCAAAAGCAGGGCGTGATCGAGGCGGGCCCGGGTGAGAAGGGCACGGAGTTCCCTATCCTCGATGGATTTCATTTTCGACCGTGCAAAGCGGAACGAGAGAAGCAGATTGTCACGCACCGTTTCTTCCACCATGACGGGGCTTTGCTGAAGGAGGGCCGCTTTCCGCCGGAGTAACCGGGGCGGGATCTCGTCGTATGGGATACCCTCGTAGAACACGCACCCGGTCGTGGGCGTTTCCAGTTTGCACATCAAGCGGAGAAGGGTGGATTTTCCGCTACCCGACTCGCCGCGGAGAACGGCGAAATCCCCACGGTGGACAGCGAAAGAGACATCTGTCAAAACAGGGCACTCGCCGTAGGAAAAAGTAACCGACCTCACCTCGATCATAATGCTTGCCCCCAATATCCGCTGTTTCACGACGACCTTCAATCCCCCTTTCAGTCAGGACATCTCTCGACGGCGGGATTCTCACGTGCAAACGGTAGATTCGCGGAAGAGACAGGCAACGACAGCTCATTTCCCCTTCCTACATCGCTCCGATGACCCGCTTCAAAGCCATGCTTTTCGCTGCATTCGGGATTGTATCGGTCCTCGTCCTTGCGTGGGTCATCTTCACATCGGGGCAACCTTCCGATGGGCCCGAGATCATTGAGCACTACGCCTCACCGCAAGAGGAATTAGAATTTTACCTCCATGAGCGCATGAATTACCGTTTGCCCTTCGTGCGACTGCTCGCGGAGAGACGGATCGCACGTGCACATGCCATCGCCGAGCAATACCCGGAATGCGCCGCTCTCGCTCGTATGGTGGCTGATTCCATTCAGGCCCGCTTGCAGAGAACGGATACGACGGAAAACGCTCACGGACACAGAGGAACCCGCCCCGCAGAATAGCGCTTACATTTTCAATTCATCGTGCAGGTAGCGGCTGCAGGCGTCCATTGCGATGCGGATTTGTTGCATCGTGTCGCGGTCTCGCACCGTTACCGTCTCGTCTTGGAGCGTTTGGGAGTCGATCGTGATGGCGAACGGGGTACCGATTTCGTCCTGCCGCCGGTACCGCCTTCCGATGGATCCGCTGTCGTCGTAGAAGACGGGCAGTTCTTTTTGGAGAGAGCGGTAGAGATGTCTGCCGATATCCTCCATCCCGTCACGGTTGACGAGGGGGAGAACGGCAGCCTTGTAAGGAGCGAGGCGGGGGTGGAAGCGGAGTACCGTCCGCGTTTCGTTATCTAGCTGTTCTTCCGCGTACGCATCGACAAGGAAAGCCATGAGCGAGCGGCTTGCGCCTGCAGATGTCTCGATAACGTATGGGACGTATTTTTCTTTTTTCTCGTCATCGAAATACTCCAACGATTTACCCGAGTATTCCATGTGGCGGGATAGGTCGTAATCCGTTCGATTG
This sequence comes from Bacteroidota bacterium, assembly GCA_029907355.1. Lineage (GTDB taxonomy): Bacteria > Bacteroidota > Ignavibacteria > SZUA-365 > SZUA-365 > JARYLZ01. The sequence goes on from JARYLZ010000001.1 coordinate 128,870, forward strand.
TGAATACCCTCGATTTCACCCCAGCCGAAAGGGAACTCGTACTCGATATCGACGGCGGCACGGGCGTAGTGGGCGAGTTTTTCCGGCGGGTGCGGGTGGAAGCGGAGCTTTCCCTGCCGCATCCCGAGATCCAAGAACCAGCGCATTCGCTCTTCCTTCCATTTCTCGAACCATTCCATGTCCGTGCCGGGTTCCACGAAGAACTGCATTTCCATCTGCTCGAATTCCCTCGTGCGGTAGAGGAAATTTTTCGTATTGATTTCATTGCGAAACGCCTTTCCGATCTGCGCGATACCGAACGGCACTTTCTGCCTCATGGTTTGGGCGACGTTGGCGAAATTGACGAAGATACCCTGTGCCGTCTCGGGTCGGAGGTATACGACGGCACTCGCGTCCTCGACGGGCCCGATGAACGTTTTGAACATCAGGTTGAACTTTCTCGGTATTGTGAATGACCCCGTCCTGCCGCATGCGGGACAGGGGAGAAGTTCTTTTTCGTTCAGCGCCTCGAAAACTGAGGGATCCTCGGAGAGAGCGTCGGCAACCGCTTCCGCGAGTTCCGCCGTTGTATCCCTCCCTCCAACCAATACGCCGGGTCGCATCGCGGCAAGGCCTTCCGCGATTTTCCTTTTCCGTTTTTCGTTGTAGGAATCGAAGAGAACGTCCAAACGGTAACGGGCTTTACACCCCCGGCAATCCACCATCGGGTCGGTGAAATTCTCGACATGTCCCGATGCCTCCCAGACACGCGCATGCATGAGGATGGAGGCGTCCAAGCCTTCGACATCGTCACGGTAGGTCATTGCCTTCCACCAGGCTTCCTTGATGTTTCGAAGAAGCTCCACGCCGAGCGGACCGTAGTCCCAGCAGCCGTTGAGACCGCCATAGATCTCGGAGGATTGGAAAATGAAACCCCGCCGCTTGGCCAGCGAGACGAGCGTATCAATCGAGTGGAGATCCGTGAACATGAAAAAACCCGCTGTGTGCAAAACAATCACCTGTTCATGCAAGCCCCTCCTCAACCCCAGTCACTTCGTGAGCGCCGCTATGAACGCCTCGATCACTCTATAGCGCCATATCAAGGCATAGAGGGTCAGGACGATCGGGAATATACCCTTTCGACCGTTCTCATCAACATTGGTGGAAAAGCGAACTCCGGTGTTACGCCTTGAGTTCAGCACCCTCTCATGTGGAGGGGAGAAAGCCCACCTCACCAACGCGACGAGAGGGCCACGGCCACTTCCTGCAAGGAAGGACGCTTCAGCGGACGATCGCTACCGTTCGAGCCGCCGTATTGCCCGTCGAGATCTCAAGTGTATAGACACCCGGTGGAACGGGGACTCCTCGGGTGTCGCACCCGTCCCATCGAAGAACGTGGGTACCGCCGTCCAACACCCCGAGCCCGTATTCCCGGATTTCCTTGCCCCCCATGTCGAACACGCGGAATAACACTGGCGTCTGCGCCGGAAGTGTGCACATGAAGCTCACGCCGTTCCACGGTTCGGCGGGATTGGGATAGACAGGCGAGAGCGCAAAACCGCCCGCCGAGCATTCCCTTCTTATGGTGGAAGGGAGACCGACACGGACCCGGAAGCCTTGAGCGTGGGCACCGATTCTATTCCGAGCCTCCACGACAACGTCGGCGGTACCCGTATCCCTGAC
>JARYLZ010000020.1 GCA_029907355.1 Bacteroidota bacterium
AAATACATGAGGTCACCGCCGTTCTTCGCCGAGCCCGGATCCTGCGACCATCGCACCGCCAGCGTGTCGAAGGGCACTCCCTCCTGGGCTTCCCGCAGGATATCCCACGCCCGCCGGTATACGGTCGCGGTATCGATCCGACCCGTCGAATCCGGCTGGGTGCGGAGGAGAATGTGCGCGGCGCGGACCTCTTCCTTCCGGCGGTCGTACAGCTTCTTGATCTGCGGGTCGATGACGGCCCGCTCGGAGAGGTACGGGACGGCGAGACTGTTCCGGTATTCGGCGAGTTCTTTGATGATCTCAGGGTCCTTGTCGTATCCCTGCGCTTTCGCTTCGAGAACCTTCAGACGGTACTTGACGAGCAACTCGAGGAAATCCATTCTCCCCGCGAATGTCGAAGTGTCCGCTGCGGCTTTTCCGCCGTTGTTTTTCAAATACTGCCGCTCGTATTCCCCCTTCGTCAGCGTGTAATCCCCGATCACGGCGACGACTTCATCCCCCGTTGCGCCGCATCCGACGAAGAGCATGCCGCCGAGGATCAGAACGACCATCGCGGCAAGCATCTTGGTCCCCGTTGTTGTTCCGTCCTGAATCATGACGCCTTCACTTGTTTGAAAAAAATGTTTCGCAAAATGAATTCGAATTTCAATATTACGCCGTCGTGCCTGAAAATACAAGGTGAATATTGTTACCGACCCCTCATCCGCATTTCTGTGCGCTCATCGAACCTCAGGATCTCAAGGGAAGGCAAAACGAAGTGAAATGAGGAGAATGAACGCTTTTTCCCCGAATATCTTCCACGATTCGCCGAGGGGTTTCCGACAAGTGCTCGCGAAATCCCGACGTACCCGTTTGTTTTCCTTCATGTTCCTCATTCTCGCCCAAATTCTTTTTCATTCCCCGATGCTCCACGCGCAGGACAGGCTTTCCGAACTCGAAGCCTTTCTCCTCGAAAATATCCACCGGCGCCCCGGCATGGGGATCCAGGACGTATACAAGCTTCTCCACCAGGGCGTATTCGGCGTCGGGCACTTGATCGAGGACAGCGCATCCGCATTGGCATACCTCGAGTCGGAAATCGCGCGGATGGACGGGACGCCGGATGACCCCCTCTGGGAGTCGTGCAGGCCGGACGCCTCCGTCCTGCGTCTGAACCTCCGCCCGTTCACGCAGCACGGGGGATCGCCGACCGCCCTTGTCGCCGCGATGATCGAGAGCGCGCGGTGTACCGTGCCGGACACGGCGGAATTCGCGGCACTCTGGTCGTCGGTGGGGGTGCTCGTCTCACGAGGACGGCTCCCGTTCGACACGGCGGATTATCGTTCGTTCTCGCACTCGCTACCCGAGCGCTCGTACCCCGTCCTTCACCATTCCGCACTCTACAGCGAGCGCTGGAAGCCCGCATACCGCGTCCTCCGTCGAGACGTCGCCGAAAGGTTTTTCCCTTCTTTGTTCCTGAGAAAATGATCCGGCCACGGCTTCTGAAGGGAAACCGCCCTTCGTGAGGGCGAGTCAGGGATTCGGATCCATGCGGGACTCGTCACGATTGAGAATTGTCCGCGATTCCGTTCGAGAACGGTTTCCCCGCAGTCGTTTCAGAAAAGACAGCGTCCCGTCGGCTGAACGATCTCGTAACCGATGACTTCCATGTGCACCCTGCGTCTGGCGGGGGTGAATGGAAGGCCCCCTTCGAGCAGAGTGAAAATCGTCTGCGCACCGTCACCCACTACGAGCCCGAGGGGGCGCGAAAACCAGAAATCGGCGTCTTCCTGGATGACGATCGGGTTGAGGATATCTTGCGGATTCTGCAGGTTGGGCAGGCGGATGTCGAGAGAAACACGGATTTTCGCGCATTCCCGGAAGCTGCGGTCGTCCGTCTGTATCGTCTCCCGCCCGAGATACGAAGCAGTGACGATGAAACGGATGGGGATCAGGGGAATCTGGTTGTATTCGAAACGGAGGATATCCCACGAGGACCGTGAGGAAATGTCCGCCGGGATGAGCAGGTATTCCTTGGGGAATGAGGGGAAATTCGGGAGGATGCTTCCCAACCCGCTGAAGTTTCTCAGGGCCGGGCTCGACCCGTGCACACCCTGGGCGTCTTTCCGGATATAGACCGTATCGCGCGTCGTCGTCACCCCGCTGACGGTTTCGTTGACCTGGACGGCGTAAACCAGCGAGTCGATTCGTATCGTCCCGACCATTCGAGACGTTTTCCTGCTCACGTCGCGCACGGTCGGTCCGGTCACGCCCGTCGTGTCCACGCGGTATCGCCAGAATGTCCCTTCTTCCGTCGGGTAATACTGCTGGTCGACGAGAAACGGCACGGCGTTCGCCGTCACGACGGTGGTGTCGTCGCTGCACGATGTCATCAGGAACGCCGTGCAGGCGAGCGAGAGAATGATGACGTGTCTCATGCGTTCCGCCCTCCGGCGGGTTCCGGGGGATGTGACCGAACCGATACATGATAGAGATTCTCGAGGTAATATTTCAACGCGGCGAGAGCGCGGCCCCGATGACTGACGGCGTTCTTCTCTTCGGGAGCCATTTCGGCGAATGTTTTCGTGGATCCCGCTGGGACGAAAATGGGATCGTAGCCGAAACCGTTCTTCCCGCGCGGTTCGAAGGCGATGCTCCCCTCGACGAGACCCTCGAACACGCGCTCTCCTGTTGCGCCTGCGAGCGCGATGACACATCGGAACCGTGCTCCGCGTTTCCGTTCCGGTACCTGCGTCAACCGGCGCAGGAGTTTGCGATTGTTGTCCTCGTACGTCGCCTCCGGCCCGGCGTAGCGGGCGGAGTACACGCCGGGTTCTCCGAGAAGGTAATACACTTCCAAACCGGTATCGTCCGCGAGAGCGGGGAAGCCGGTGAAACGGGATACCACCCGTGCCTTCTTGAGCGCATTTTCCTCGAGCGTCTCGCCGTCTTCGTCCACTTCCGGGCACTGAGGGAATTCGCGCAAATCTCTGACAGAGATCGGCAAAGCGGCGAGCATCGTACGGATTTCGTCGCACTTGTGCGTGTTGCGCGTCGCGAGGACGATGGTTTCGTATGGCATCGATGCGCGCTTCATTTTCTCTCCCTTGCCCGGCGGCCCACCCCTCGATTCCATCGATCTCGGTTAAAAACGAGGGGTTTCGTCATGGGTCTACCGTGATGTGACACCGCAAGGAATGGTACTGTTTTTCTCGAATCGAAAAAAGCCGCTCATAAACGCCGATACCCCGCCGCGGCGGGGTATCGGTGAAAGTTGTGAGGCCGTTCACTTGTTGATCTGGTAGACGATCTTGCGAACGGTGTCGAACTGGAGGTACGGGTACTCTTCCCGGATCTTGTCGATCGCGTCGCCCGCGCTCATGAACCGCCTCATGTCCTTGAACATCCGGCGGATCTTGTAATCGCGCAGGGCTTTCTCGTTGAACAGATTGTGGCGATACAGATCTTCGAACGTTTTATCGTCGATCAGATCGCGCAGGGGGTTTTCGATGGGTTTCGACTGGTAATTCATGACTGCCTCCGTTGTGTTGTGGGTGTGACACGTCTCTCCATAGCGAAACACGAACAACAACGGTCGATACGTTCCTCTCCATCTAGTGGTCCTTGACGATATGACACCTGAAAAGCGAAAAGGTTACTTTTTCATGCATGCATCGGTCCATCTCTTCCACTGTAAACGGGGAAAGAGCCCGTTTTGTTCCGGCAGGGGAAAGAGAAGCGATGACAAGATGCTTTATGCTTCGCGTGGCGACTTTCGTGAGAAATTTTCGAGCAAATATAGACAGACCGGTGGGAAATCACATCTCCCTCTAGGTCAATTCGCCGTCAAGGATTGTCTTTTGAACTTCCTCGATGGAACGAACACCGAGTGAACCCAGCCATTCCCCAAGGGTTTCATGCAACGTGCCGGTGAATGCATGGCGGCCTGAAGGGTCCGCCCACCGCTCAAAGAGCGAGCCCCAGCCGGGATACTCGTCCTCATCGTACACGAGGTTATGGAAAAGGAGTGTCAATACTCCCCCGAAACGCTCCACTACCCGGGCCAGCGTGTCGATTCGTTCCATGCTCTCCCCGGCACTCAGGTGAAGGTAATCACGGAAAGTTCCGTCCATCGCGTGAAGCGGAACTTCCCAGATCGGGAGAACATTCTCGCTCTCGAGATCGTACGGCAGGAACGGGTGACAGCACCCGTTGCGGAACCCCTCGCGCCCTGCGAAACCGAGGGTGGAATCGATATCGAACCCCAGAGCCACAGCAGCGGACCAGCTGTCCGGGTATCGGAAACGCAGGTAGTGCCCGCGCATCGAACGCGGCGTTTCTCCGAATGCGTCGGCGAGCAGATCCCTCTCTCTCTGTATGAGACCGGGCTCGTCGGGACAGCGATAGCTGGTGTGCAACCCGATTTCATGTCGGCCTGCACGCAGGGTTTCGAACGCTTTCCTCACCGCCCGGCAATTCAGGGAATACCGCTCATCCCTTTTATCCGTCGCGCCCGCCTTGAAGAAATACGTTCCGCGGGTGCCGAAACGCGACTCCGTTTCGATGATTCTTGCCAGGCAGACGGCGGGAGGGTCCCGGCGCGTGAGGAAACCTTTCGCATAGCGGGCAAAACGTCTCGTACGGTCCCGCAACGGCTTCTCGCACGTGTCGAGGATAAAGCGGTCCAACGCTTCCCTCTTCGCGAAACCCGGCGTGAACTTGGTCATGTAATCGATGTCGTGTGTCAGGCAGACCGCCCAGCACCTGCCCGAGAAACGACGCTCGGCGCGCGTTTCCACCCCGGCAACCTTTCTGAGGAATGCGGCGTATTCCGCGACGACGGGGCGGTCCAAAATACCGGCCGCCCCGAGGAGGCTCGCTTCGACCGGTAAACGCCCGAAGGCGTCGCGCTCCGGTACCGACCATTCCTCATGGAGGGAAAGGAAAAAGAAGGCGTCGGAGAGAAGGTCCGTCCCGATGCACCCCTCCGACGCCTCAACAGGGAACAACGAGAGAAGCCGGAGATCGCCCGCTGCGATGTGCTTGCAGGCGGTGATGTCGTACCGGTTTTTCCGCGCGAGAAAAGCGTGGGCGGCTCTCGAAGCGGGGAGGAACACGGCATCCCCGCCGTGGGATGGTGCCTCGTAAGCGTAGATCAGGCGGGCGTTCCGCGATTCGGCGGGCGGGAGAAACCGAGGGAGGAAACCGGCGGCGAGTCCCAACATGGTCGCCGTATACCGGGCTCTTCGGGCAAAAGCCGGACTGCAGTCGATGACGATCGGAACGAGGGGTGGTGAAGTCACGCGTCGGGGAAAGAGATACGTCCTTGCAATACGCCCGCCAGGGAGAACGGCGGGGAGATTTCCGTTGCTCGTCAGTTGCGTGCCGTGCCTTCCTCCCCCCCCCAGTCGATCACCTCGACGCGGACCGGGATGACACCGCTGCGGAGCATGCCGAGTTCCCGCGCAGCCGCGTAGCTCAGGTCGACGATGCGGTTCCCTCGTATCGGCCCTCGGTCGTTGACCCGGACGAGTACGGATTTACCGGTTCGTTTTGCAGTGACGCGGAGCCACGTTCCAAAGGGGTAGGAATTGTGCGCGGCGGTGAACCGGGAACGATTATACCGTTCCCCGCTGGCGGTCCTCCGTCCGTGCAGGCGGTCGCTGTAATAGGATGCGGTTCCCTCGCTCGCTTCGAGAACGCGGTACGCGTGTCCGCCGAGGGCGTCTTCCTCCGCCGTTTCCCGGAGAGAGGTGCAGCCGTTCAGCGCGGCAGCGCCAACGCCGAGGGCGAACCCGAAGCCGTAAACGAATACCGTGCGCATCAGAGGTGCCTCTTCAAGTCGGCTTTCTTGAGGGCTTCGACGATCTCGCGCACTTCCTGCGAACGCCCCCGCTTGCAAATGAGGAGGGCGTCGTCGGTGTCGATCACCGTCAGGTCCTCCACACCGATCGCAGCGACGACGCGTTTTCGCGTCGTGCTCAGATGGCAACCGTGCACGTCCCGGACGAACACACGCCCTTCCAGAACGTTCTCGTTCTCGTCTTTCTCCGCGATGCGGTAGGCTTCGTCCCAGCTCCCCAGATCGTTCCACCCGAACTCCGCAGGGAGGATGAAACGGTTCTCTGCATGCTCCATCACCCCGTAATCGATGGAAATCGATCGCATGCCCCGATATGCCGCCTCGAGCGCGGGGTAGAATTCGGGGGTGTCGATGAAACCGCGCAGACGGTGGAACTCCTCGGATACGTCGGGGAGGTGGTCCGCCACGGCATTGAGGATGATCGTCACCTTGAAAATGAACATCCCGCTGTTCCAGAGGAAATCGCCGCTCTCGATGAAGCGCTTGGCCGTGGGAAGGTTCGGTTTCTCTGCGAACGTCTTGACAGGGAAAGCGCCGAGCGCGCGGAGAGTCTCCGGGACGGAACGATCGTCGTACTGGATATACCCGTAACCCGTTTCCGGGCGCGTGGGTCGTATACCGACGGTTACCAGGCCGCGGCTGCGCACGGCGGTTCGGACGGCACGGCGCAGGACGTCCTGGAACGCAGGGACATCCCGGACGATATGATCGGCCGGGACGACGACCATCACGACGTTCCCCGCCCTGTGCCGGAGAACCTCTGCCGCATAGGTGATCGCGGGCGCTGTGTTCTTCCCCGACGGTTCGACGAGGACGTTCTCCGGCGGAATGTGTGCCAACTGACGCTGGATTTCCCCGACCTGGGCGCTGTTCGTGACGATGAGCACATTCTCCGGAGGGATGAGGGGGTGGAGACGTGCGACGGTGTTCTGGATCATCGTCCCTTCCCCGACGATTTCCAGCAGCTGTTTGGGGGAACGCTCCCGGCTGCGCGGCCAAAAACGGGAACCGATGCCTCCGGCGATGATGACGGCGAAAACTTTCATGGGTTGCGCGTCCGCTTCGTTCTCATTCCGCGTGCGTACAGATGTGTCCGCACGGTTCTCCGCGTCATCCCCCCGCGAGTTTCAAACGGTTCAGCGCGCGGTGCATAGCCGCTCGGGCGCGTTCCACGTCGACGTCCCGCGTGGGGTGATCGAGGCGGCGCCTCGCACGGTCCAATGCGGCCTGCGCGCGCGCACAGTCGATCTGTTCCGGCCTTTCCGCCGAATCGGCGAGGATGACGACCTCGTTCCACAGAACGTGGGCGATCCCCCCGCCGGTCGCGAACACGATGTTCCCGCCGTCTTCGGTCTCCACGTCGATCCGGCCGATGTCCAGCGTGGCGAGCAAGGGAGCATGGTTGAAGAGAACCTGGAAACGCCCTTCGCTGCCCGGACACGTGACCGATAGCGCTTTCCCGTCGTAAGCGACGGAAGCGGGCGTCATGATCCGAAGCACGAAGGGTTTCCCCATGCGGCGCGGTCTCCTAAGCCTCCATACTCTTCGCGCGCTCGAACGCTTCGTCGATCCCCCCGACGAAGAGGAACGCACTCTCGGGAAGCTCGTCACACTCGCCGTTGATGATCATCTCGAAACCGCGGATCGTCTCCTCGATCGGGACGTAACGTCCTTTGTAGCCGGTGAATTGCTCCGCGACGAAGAAGGGCTGGGACAGGAAACGCTGGATGCGCCGCGCCCGGTGTACCGTGAGCTTGTCCTCGTCCGACAACTCGTCGATGCCGAGGATATTGATGAGATCCTGGAGGTCCCTGTAGCTCTGCAGGATCCGCTTCACCTGCTGGGCGACGTTGTAATGCCGCTCCCCGACGATGTGGGGGTCGAGAATACGCGAGGTCGAGTCGAGGGGATCGACCGCCGGGTAAATCCCGAGCTCCGCGATCTGACGGCTGAGAACGGTCGTCGCGTCGAGATGCGAGAAGGTCGTTGCGGGGGCCGGGTCGGTCAAATCGTCCGCCGGCACGTAGATCGCCTGGACGGACGTGATCGATCCCCGGTCCGTGGACGTGATCCGTTCCTGCAGCTCTCCCATCTCCGTCGCCAGCGTCGGCTGATACCCCACGGCGGAGGGCATGCGGCCGAGAAGCGCCGAGACCTCGGAACCGGCTTGCGTGAACCGAAAGATGTTGTCGATGAAGAGCAGCACATCTTTCCCCTCGACATCGCGGAAATATTCCGCCATGGTCAGAGCCGTCAACCCGACGCGCTGGCGCGCCCCCGGCGGTTCGTTCATCTGGCCGAACACCAGCGTCGTCTTCGCGAGGACGCCGGACTTCTTCATCTCCAGCCAGAGGTCGTTTCCCTCTCGCGTGCGCTCACCGACCCCGCCGAAAACGGAATACCCGCCGTGATGCGTAGCGATGTTGTGGATCAGTTCCTGGATGATGACCGTCTTGCCGACGCCCGCGCCGCCGAACAAACCGGTCTTGCCCCCTTTGGTATACGGTTCGAGCAGGTCGATCACCTTGATACCGGTCTCGAACATTTCTTTCTTCGTGGAGAGGCTGGAAAACTTCGGCGCATGCCGGTGGATGGGGTACCGGTCCGCCGCCTCGATCGGGCCCAGCCCGTCGATCGGCTTCCCCGTGATGTTCATGAGGCGACCGAGAGTGCCGGGGCCGACGGGGACCGTGATCTGCTCGCCGGTATCGATCACTTCCATCCCCCGGACCAGGCCGTCCGTCGAGTCCATCGCGACCGTTCTCACGCGGTCCTCACCCAGATGCTGCTGCACTTCGAGGACGAGTTCGCCATCCGTCCCCTCGCTGTGCGGGAGGGGGACGATAAGGGCATCGAGAATCGACGGCAACCTCCCTCCCGAGAAATCAACGTCCACAACAGGACCGATCACTTGCACGATTTTCCCTTTATTCATCCGGGGGTGTATCCTTTGTTTTCATGGAGGAAATGTGAAGAGCTTCGAGCTTTTAAAGTAAGAATTGCATAAACGAAATTGAAATGCGGCGTGTTAGATGGATGGACGGGAAAGGGAGAAACCCGTCCTTTCATGCGGAAAGTCCTCATTTCGTCATCGATGAAGTGTTGAAAAACGAGATCGTATGGGGACGACCGCTCAGCGGGGCTATGCCGAAGCGGTTCACCGTCTCAGAATCGAAAGGGAAAAGTCGCCTTGTGTATCGGGTACGCGCGGCGGGAGGACAATCGCTTCCCACGATTCGTTCGCCGCGATTCGTAAACCGAACCACCGTTTCCGCCCTCTTGTGTTCCGTTTCAGGGGAAACGACCGCCCACGGTCTCGTCATGATACATGTCCAGGGCCGATCGAGGTTTATTTCTCCATCCCTCGAGTCTCGACCCTTCCCGTTCCCATCCCGGCACCGGTGATCGAGACGTACCACCGTTCATTTCCGTGCCATTCGATTCGATGGGACGCTGGGCGTACACGACATCGGAAAGGACACACTATCCGACGATGGGCGCTTGCGATGATCGGTCGTTCCGAGCCGTGCGGAGAGGAAGGCGGTCAGAACCTCGGGACGAGCACGACGGCGGTCTCAGGGGGGAGAACGAGTGCGATACCGTTCCGCTCCGCGTAAAAGGCAAGATTCTGGAGCGGTGCGTCCACACAGAGGCCTTCCGGCACGCCGGGGAGCGGGAAACGGAATTCCGCAGGTTTGTCCCCTGCGTTGAGGAGAACGAACACGCGGTCCGCACCCGCTTCGCGCATGTACGCGAACAGGAGATGCTCGTCGTCGAGCAGGAGCGTGGTCTGGGAACCGACCTTGAGGGCAATGTGCCGCGAGCGCAGGGACAGCAGTGCCCGGTACCAAGCGTATACAGCGCTGTCGAAAACCACGGCGCAACGGACCGTCTCTCCGTCCGGCCCGGTGAATTCTTCATCGTCGTACACGCTGTCCGGCCAGACCATGGGTTTCCGGCAGTCGGGGTCGTCGCCGCCCCACATGCCCGCCTCGTCCCCGTAGAAGATGAGGGGGGAGCCGGTGTATGTCATCTGAAATACCGTCACGAGCTTTTGAAGCCGCCGGGCCGCCTCGTCCGGTTTCCCTGCACGATAACCGCTCCCGTCCATCGGGGAGTTGTCGGCATCGTACAGGACATTCCTATTCAGGCACATGGACGCGATCCTGTCTGTTTCGTGGTTGTCGATCACGAGCATCTGCGCATCGACGTCGTTGATCGGGTACTTCATCCGAGAGGCCGAGAGTTCCGCTTCGAAACGCGTCGGCGTCATTTTGCGGTTGAGCATGAAACGCGAAACGAGCTTGCCGAAGAGGTCCGTCTCCTCGATATCGAACACGCGTTTGTTCGAAGCGTCTTTCAGGGGCGCCCCGATGACGACGGCGTCGGGGTTCGTTCGCTTGACGAAATCGACCCATTGGTCCCAGAATATCACCGGGAGCGCTCCCGCGGTTTCGACCCACCACCCATCTACCCCGTCGGAAGGGTCGCCGTCGCCGTTCGGGTCCATCCAGCGCTTCACCGAGGCGAATACATAATCCCGAGGTCCTTTTGCGAGACCGAGACTATCCTTTCGGAACAAGGGAAACGCGGGGAGGTCCCAGAGAGCGCGATACGAAAACTCGGATTTGAACGGCGTTTCCGGCCTGTCCCACTCGAGGATCGTAAACCAATCCGCGTACGGGGATTTCTCCTGGTTGCGAAGCACATCGCGGAAGGCCCAGAAATTGACCCCTACATGCGCCGGTTGGATGTCGAGCACCACCTTGAAACCGGAATCGTGTGCCGCACGCAAAACCTCGATGAAAAACCGGTCCGAGGCTGTCCATCCCCATGTCAGCGGATCGGTCGGGTTCTCCTTGTTCAGGATGGCCGTGTCGGATGCCTCGCGGTGCCCCAGGTGTGGGTCAATGTGGTGATAACTGTCCGCATCGTATTTGTGCGCGGAATGCGATTCGAAAACCGGCGTGAGCACGAGTCCGGTCACACCGAGGGATTTGAGGTACCCCAGCTTGAGGCGCAACCCCTCGAGATCCCCGCCGTAGTGCCGGAGAAATGCATTCTCGTAGAACGAACCGCCTGCCGCTCGTTCCTCGGCGGACAGTTCGTACCAGTTCGCCGTCCAGCGTGAAACGGTCCATGGCCGGGGTTCCTCGGGGAAAATATCCTCCGCCACGGGATCGTTCGATGGGTCGCCGTTGCAGAACCGGTCGATCACGATGCGGTACCACACGACACCCCGCGTCCAGGCGGGCACCTCCCGTTTGTCGCCTTTCCCGGGTGTCTGAGCATGCCCAGCCGCGGCAAACGCGAGGTACAGCAGTGTGAGGACCGCGATTCTTTTCACTCCGAAGCCCCGATACATTGCCGCCGGGGCACGCCCGGCGGTCACGGGCCCCAATATCGGAAAAACAGCGGTACGAGAACAGCCGGGATCAATCGGCGCGCCAGGCCAGTCCGGCCTGGAACGTCGTCCCCGGCATGGGGTAGCCCGTGATGAGCTGATACTTTCGATTCAGGATATTGTCGCCCGCGACGTATGCAGAGAGTTTCCCTATGATTTCGCTCTCCGCTCGGATGCCGACAAGCACATAGTCCGGCAGCGGCTGCTGCCCCTTGTCCGCACCGAACAATCCGGAAACGCTCGTGATGTCCGTGCGCAGGGCGAATCTCGACACCTTCCACCGCAAGCCGCAGTACAACTTTCGTTTCGGGTTCGCCATGGTTTGTTCCCCGGGGTCTAACGCACTGAAGGCTGCATTGAATTCCAGGGCAGCGGACGGCTGCCACACAGCTCCTGCTTCGAACCCCCGATGCACGAATTTCCCTGAATTCTCGAGTTTCATATTCGGATACATTCCCGAGACGCGGATCATGTTCGAACCCTCTGCCACGAAAGCTGTCACATCCACATGCGCCCTCGGACCGATTTCCTGCAGAACACCGGCTTCATAGCTCCAGAGATCCTCGGGTTTCAGGGACGGTGTCGGCGCCGGGAAGAGGTAGATTTCCCGGATGGTGGGGTTTCGGAAACCGCGAGCCGCGAGGATACGGAGCGTCGTTCCCCTCAGGGGCGAGATGCTCAATCCCGCCTGTGGGACCCACACCCCGCCCGCCGTCCGGTGGTGGTTGTAGCGCACCCCTGCCGAAACCTCCGCCGCCTTGTCGACCTGCGCCTGGACGAGAAGGAAACCGCCGCCCTCGGTGACGTCATGCGTGCCGAAATCTTTGTTCGTTTTGACGTTCGAAGCGGAACCGCCGCTGACGCGCACGTCTGCGCCTCCTGTCAACGTGACGCCCGCGAAGGGGGAAACCCCCTGGTACACGGACAACCCCGTCGTGTAATCCCTCGAGCGGAACCCGTCGTAGATATCATGGTCCCCGTATGCGAGGAATATCCTCCCTCCCCCGCGGACCGCCCCGAACACGTTGACCGCCGAGAGTCCCGCGTCCGCGCGGAATGCCTCGGCCCAGTGGTCCGCGTACGGCGACTCCTCCGGGCCGGGGTCGAACGCGCGGAACGAACAGGCGCTTCCGGTGACCGAGAGGCGGACGGACTCGGCCGCTTCGAACTCGCCGCCGAACCTCCCGCCCGTGTATCGGAACGAGGAAGACGGCCTATGGCCTTCCGTCTGGGAACGGCTCGCGCGAAACGTGAATCCCTTGCCGTTTGCTCCCCCCCGGACTCCTGCCTCCGCTCTCACCGTCGAATACGAGCCTCCCGAAAGGCTCACATCGACGCCGAAGCCGCCGACCGGCGCCTTGCGCGTGATGATGTGCACGATACCACCCAGAGCGTTGGAGCCGTAGAGGAGCGAGGCGGGACCGCGGATCACCTCGATACGATCGACGCCGCTCGTCATGAGCATGTCGGGGATGGGGTGCCCGAACAAGCCGGCGATATTCGGGATACCATCCGTCAGGACCAGAACCTGCGTGTTCGGGGTCCCTCCCATGCCGCGGAGGGAAATGCCCCCGGCACCCTGGCCGAGCCCGTAACCGATCACACCCCGTTCCGGGACGAACAGCCCGGGAACCTGCCGGCTCAGAGCTGGCAGAACCGATATCTGGCCGGTTTCCGCGATGTCACGCCCTCCGATGACTGTGACGGCGTTGGGCACGGCTTTCCGCGGGAATGCCAGAGCTGTGCCCGTCACGAGAATCGGGTCGACGCGGAATATCCTCATGCTGTCCGGCGATGTTTCCTGGGCGCGGAGGAAGGGGACTGGGAGAACGAGAACGGTCATCACCGCAAGGGGCAGATATCTGGAAAGGCGCATCACGAACACTCCTCGCATGCGAACATGAGGTGGGTATGAAGGACTCCCCGCATGGCCGTCACCGCATTCGCGAGATCCCGGATACGGCCGGCCTGCCCGCGGAGAAGGACGACTTCGAGACAGCGGGTCCGGTCGATATGCACATGCATCGTCGAAACGATCATCTTGTTGTGTTCGTGCTGGATCTCGGTGAGCCGGTGACCGAGGTCTCGGGTCGTGTGTTCGTACACGATCGCCAGCACGGCCGCCGTCCGTGCCGACGGGTTGCGGACCCCTTCCTGGATGAGTGTACCGCGGATGAGGTCTCGGAGAGCTTCGGAGCGGGACCCGTAGCCCTTGCGGGCGACGAGTTCGTCGAAACGCTCGAGAAGGTCGTTCTCGAGCGAAACGCTGAATCGGGTGAGGGAAGGCATGGTGTTACTTTTTTTACGAAATGTAACACCACGGAATCAGTCCGGTCAATAGGTCGTCGGGAAACGCCGGGTGTCGGTCGGTGGGGGATGCGGTGCAACAACGAAGCAGAGGAAAAACGAAATGGGTTGCCACCGCGTTCATATCGGTGTCATGCCCGGATGGGCGACGATTCCCCCTTGCAATTCACGGGAAGTTTTCGAAAATTTTTTCCGCGCTCGAGTGGCGGAATTGGCAGACGCGCTGGACTCAAAATCCAGTGGGATTAAAAACCCCGTGCCGGTTCGACCCCGGCCTCGAGTACGAAAGAGCGAGCAAACATCTCCCCCACCACCATACGAGGGGAACATGGTGGTGCCCCTCCGGCGTGCTTTTGCGGCGACGGCGATCGAGAATCAGAAAACGGATTCGTGAGTCCCCAGCGTTACGATCGTCTCGATACGGCGGCGGGTTCGGTAGGAGCAAGAAATTTCGAGCCACGTTTCACCGACTTGGCAGACGGCTCTCTTCACCCGGGTTACAGCGTATTTATACTCCGCTTTTTTTCCCATTCGATGCGTGTCTGCCTCTCGAAAACCGCCAAAGGCTCACACCACGAACCTGTCACAGTCACCCCTATCCCCTGACCCGCGCGAGTTCCGTGTGAGAGTTTTCTTCGAGAGGGACTCTGGTACAGGGACATAACCTTTCTCACGCCGTGCTCCCTCCTCGCACCTGCACACGTTCGAACCAGACCGACGCGTTGGCTTTGGGATGAGCCGGCAATCGTTACGGGGTCATTTGCGGGAACCGTGGACGAAGCCGCGGTACAGGTTCGCGCTGTGCATGACGATCATCGCCCGCGGGTCGATGCCGTCGACGATGCTCTTGAACTCGTCCGCCCGCTTGCGGGGGATCAGGGAACTGATGATGGGCATGCCTCCCGTGCCCCCTTCGCCTGCGATGATAGTGACGCCGAAGCGGTTTTTCCGAAGCGCATCCGCGATGACGTCCGTGTGGTGCCGGGAAACGACGTGCACCTGGACGATGCCGATGGCGAGCTTCTGTTCGATCGTAATGCCGAGCCACGTCCCGACCGCAAATCCTCCCCCATAACCGAGGACGTTCCAGAGGTTGTCGAGCTGGCTGAACACCTGCCGGATCGCCATCGCCCAGATCATCACCTCGAAGAAACCGATGCCCGCCGCGAGGTATTTCCTCCCCTGCACGGTGAACATCGTGCGGATCGTGCCCATGGATACGTCGCAGATGCGGAGTCCGAAAATCAACAACGCGCTGAGAACGATGGGAACGATGCGGTCGTACACGAAACACCTCGTCATGGTTTCAGGGGTGATGGCCCCGTGCGCGGAGCATGCCTTCCGCTCGTGCGGCTTCCGGCGTCCCCCGAGCGTCCCGCGTGCACGCCCGGAGGGCACGGTACGCCCGCTGTTCGTCACGGAGATCCTCGGCAGCCAGCCGGGCCAGCTCGAGATACAGCGATGGATACCTCCCCGGTTCCCGCTCGATCGCGCGTTCGTAGAGGAGGGCAGCTTTCGGCGCATCGCCCGACCCTGCCAGCACGCGCGCAGCTGCCCCGAGGAGAGCCGCATCGCGCGTGGTGGTATCGACCGCCGCGGAGACGCGCGCCGCAAGCAGGGTAAGCGCAAGACCCGGTTCCAGGAACACCTCGACGAGCGGCGCTTCTTTCCAGGAAGGGAAAACACGCCGAAAATTTCCGAACGCGTCCCTCGCGAGCACGCTTTCCCCGCATTGAACCGCCGTGAGCACGGCGCGGGCGGCCAGCTCGTGGAGGTTTCTCCTTCCGTCGTCCATAACCCCGTTTCGAGCTTCCTCCGCGAGGCGGGTGAACACGTTTTCGAATGCTGCCCTGCGCTCGACAGGATCCCGCACCGCACCGGCAGCCGCGATCAGTTTATCGTACGTGTCCAAGACCAGATGCCCCGTCCCGGCCATTTCCTCGAGCAGGGCGCGTTCCTTTCCGCCGTCGCCCCGTGCGTGGTAGTACAGCCGAAGGTTCTCGAGAGCCGTGTACGTATGGACGGGGAGAACGGACGCGCGGTCTGCCGCGACGATATCCTCGAGACGAGCGGCCGCGGCCGAGGAACCGCTTCCCATCGTCACATTCAGGCGCACCCACGCGTACGACGCGGAAAGCGCCGAGAGGAACAGGAGCGGCAGGACGCGTGGGAGAGAGAGCGAGCCGCGCTCGTGCGCAACACCGATCAACGCGATGGCGAGGAACACGAAAGCGAACGAGGGAACCGCCGCGAGATCCCAATCCCGCGCCAGACCCAGGGCGGCGTTGCCCGTCAGGAGGAATACCGCTCCCCCGGCGCAGGCGACGAGCGCGAAGAGGACGATCGGTTCGCGGAACAACCCATCCTTTCCCGGCCGAACGAGAAAGGCGGCGAGGGCGAACACGAACGGCCCCCCGTGAAGCACGAGGGCATTGACGATATCGGCGAGGCGATCGGGGGAGAGCAAGGTCCGGACATGCGGCGCGTTTTCGCCGAGAACGATGGGGACGAGGAAGCCGTCCGGTGCATCGACGCCGGATAGTGCGTAGCCGACCGCAGGGACAAGGGCTGTGAGCGCAGCGAGGAGAGCCGCGGTGCGGGCAGGTGTGAGCCCCCGCATGTTCGGTCCGATCCTGATCGACAACAGGAAGAGATAGGAAGGAATGTAGAAAGCGGCCGGGAGACCGGATGCGACCGCGAACGCGAGAGGTACGCCGGCTATCCATACGGGCGTCTCGAAACGGAAGACTGCCCACACGGAGAGGAAATACACGAGGGTGAACATGTACGGCATGGCGTACAGTTCGATATAGCCGAAAAACAACAGGATACCCGCGCTTCCGAGAACGGCGGTGCACCACAGCGTCGCAAGGGGTTTCCGCTCGCGTCGCAGGAATGCGAAGAGCGCGAGGGTCAAGAGCGCGGCGCAGGACGAACCGACGAGTGCGAACGGGACACCCGCATCGGCGGGGCGAAAGCCGATGCCGACCGCGCGAAGAGTCTCCCCTGCCAACCACGACGTCGGTTTCAGGAAAGCGGGCATGTAATCCGGGGATGAAATCACGCGGTACATCTCCCCCGCGTAATACGCACCGTCCCCGAGAAAGGCGTACGCGACCGGCAACATCTGCGTGAGAGCCACGGAGACAATGACGGCGACAACGGCCGCCGGCAAGCGCAGTCGCGGGAAAAGCATGGGGGCGAGGGGATATGCAAGTGCACGCTCGATCCCGCGTCGGAGGGTTGGGATGAATGCGGTGAACGGCAGGAGGAGGGCACACAGGATATCGGCCTCGCCGAGCATGTAGCGGGGGAAATCGATCCCCCACAGGCGAGAAGGCCCCTCGACGAAGACCGACGCGGCGAGGCGCGCGACCACGTACAGGAACACGGCGGCTGTCAGCGCGCGTTCCCCGGCACGGGGAGCGTCGGCGGCATGTCGGTTGTCACGCCCCTGCGCCCGTGGTGAACGCCGTTGTTTCGCCACTTCTCTCCTGTGGAATTTCTCTCGGGAAAATATGCGGCGAGGACGGCACACTTCCAATCCCATGCCCTTTCATCCGGCCGCCGGGAACCGTGCACAAGGAGAAAAGGATAAGTCAGTCCTTTTTACCTTTCACCACGGAACGACGGCGGGAACGGCCCCGCGGAAGCCCGTCTCCTTCGGCTCGGGCTTCCGCGTGCGGTGACGGAAAGCCGCCCGCCCGTTTCTCATTTCCGGACGATCAACTTCTGCGCGATAGTCGCCGTGCCGTCCGTCGCCCGTACGATGTAGAGCCCGTTCGGGACACCCTCCGTGTGCCACGTCCACCGGAGCACACCGTCGGTGGAACCGTTCCCTTCCAACCGCCCGACACGCGCGCCGAGAACATTCAGGACATCGACGGTGACGCGGCGTGCCCCCGAACGCACCAAGACGGTCAGGTCAGGTCCTGTCGCCGGGTTCGGCCAGAGAGCGAGACCCAGTGCGGTGGCGGACGGTGTTTCCATCGATGTCGCAGGGGGCTTTTGTGTGCGGAATTTCCACGTCTCCGACCAGGGGCCCGCCAGCGTGTCGTTGAACGCCCGGACGTGCCAGTAGTACCACAGCGTGTCGCGCTGGAGTCCAGCGTATGCCTTCTGCGTGCCGGGGATACCGCTCGTGTCCATCACCATCGTCGCGAAATCCGGGTCGCGCGCGAGCTGGAGCTGGTACGAGGTCGTGTGCGTCGTGGAGCCCCAGATGAAGCGGCCGGAGAGTTCCACGTCCGATGCGTCGTTCGGCGGGTTGAACAAGGGGGGAGCCGGCGGCGCGATGAGTTCGGTCACGAAGCTCCACGCGGTCGACCACGGGCTCATGCCGCCGGCGGAGACGGCGCGGACGCGCCACCAGTACCGCGTCTCGCGCTCCGTGACGCTGTACGCCGCCGTCGTGTCCGCAATGTCCGCGGTGTCGAGCACGAGAAGGGAGAAATCGCGGGCAGTGGACATCTGTACGCTGTACGTTTCCGCCCCCGCGACGCTCCGCCAGTGCAGAGTTCCCTTCAACGGCAGTCCGATCCTGTCGTTGGCGGGTGCGAGGAGGATCGGTGCCGGCATGGTGTAGATGGTCGTCGTGAAATTCCACGTATCCGACCATGGGCCCGGGCCGAGCGCATCGACTGCGCGCACGCGCCAGTAATACTCGGTCCCGTGCAGAAGCCCGGAGTAGGTCAGCAATGTCGCACGGACACCGGCCGTGTCCAGCACGAGGCGTGAGAAATCTTCCGCGAGCGCGAGCTGAACATGATAGGAGACCGCCCCGGACACGGATTTCCACCGGAGCATGCCCGCGATGGGGAGATCTGTCGAGTCGTCTGCGGGCGAGAGGAGAACCGGTGCGGCCAGCGTGCTGGACGCGATGGTGAAGTTCCAGACTGCGGACCACGGTCCCGCCCCCTGCGCGTTCACCGCCCGCACACGCCAGAAATACGTGTTGCCGCCTTGCAGGCCTGCATACGCGAGCGATGCCGTCAGAACGCCCGAGGTGTCGCGCACAAGCGTGGTGAAATCGTCCGCGGCAGCGATCTGCACGTGGTAAGAGAGTGCCCCTGCCACGGCATTCCAGCGCAGCGTTCCGCTCGGGGACACGCCGGTCGCCCCGTTCGCGGGGGAAACCAGGATCGGCGCTGCGAGGGCGCCGCCCGCCGTCGTGAATTTCCAGACGCTCGACCATGGGCCCGTCCCGTCGATATTCGTCGCGCGGACGCGCCAGTAATGGAGCGTCCCCTCCGCAAGTCCGCTGTACGCATACTCCAGGGCAGTAATCCCCGACTTCTCGGCCACGAGCGTCGAGAAAGACGGGAGGGTGGAGATCTGCACGTGGTAACTCTCCGCCCCTGGCGCTTCCGCCCAGCGCACCGTCCCGTTGACGGGGATGTTCGTCGCCTCGTCGGTGGGCGAAAGCAGCGTCGGCGCCTGCGGTGCGGTGCCGACCGTGGTGAAATGCCAGACCTCCGACCATGGTCCCGTCCCATAGACGTTCGTCGCCGACACCCGCCAGAAATACCGCGTGGAAGGCACGAGACCGCTGACGGTATAGCGCGTCTCACCGAGATTCGGCACGTCGTAGAGCACGGTCGTGAAACTGGAATCCGTCGTGACCTGCACCGTGTATGTCAGCGCCCCCGCAACGTTTTCCCACAGCATGTTCCGCGAGAGCGGGACGCGCGTCGTATCGTTCTGCGGCGAGAGGAGCCTCGGCGCCTGCGGCACCTGGCCGATCGTCGTGAAGGACCAGATCGAGGACCAGGGGCCGGCTCCCTGGGCGTTGGATCCCTGCACGCGCCAGTAATACTGCGTGCTGTACTCCAAGCCGCTGTAAGGGTATGACGTCATCGTGATCCCCTGCTCATCGACCACCGTCGAGGAGAAATCGGGGACTTTCGAGATCTGCACGCGGTACGACAGCGCCCCGCCCACAGCGGACCAGGAGAGTGTACCCGATATGGGCACGTTCATCGAAGCGTCTGCGGGCTGGAGGAGCGTCGGGGCGGACAACTCGCCCGGCTTCTTCGTCCGGAGAATGAGCCCGTCCCAGCCCACGGCATACCCGAACGTCTTGCTCGTGAAGTGCAGGGCCTCGAGGTTCCCCATCGAAGGGATGCTCTGTACCGTCCAATCCTTTCCGCCGTTCGTGCTCCGGAGCAGGTACCCGCCCCACCCGACGCAGTACGCTTCGCTCGCATCGACGAACTGCACGGCGCGGAACACGACCGTCGAGACGGGGGAATTGACGGTCGCGGGGTTCCAGGACGTGCCGCCGTTCGTCGTGTAGAGGATGGTGCCGTCTGTCCCGACCGCCGCACCGACCGTTGCCGACCCGAACGACACGCCGAAGAGCGTCTTCGACGTGCCGCTGTTCTGGCTGAACCACGTGGAGCCCCCGTTCGTCGTCTTGCTGATCTTCCCCGCGTTCCCGACGATATAGCCGACCGAGGAGGTGGGGAAAGAAATGCTGTACACGTTGTTCGACATGAACTGGGTGGTGACGGGCGTCCAGAGCGCGCCGCCGTTCGTCGTGATCATCGCCGTGGCGGCCTGCCCGACGACGATGCCGTTGTTCTCGTCGTGGAAATAGACGTCGAAGAAGGTCTGGCTCGATCCGGTGTTCAACGGCGTCCACGTGAGGCCCCCGTCCGTCGTCTTCCGCAGAATGCCGTTCTGGCCCGCCGCATAACCGGTTGTGGCGTTGAGGTAGTGGACGCGCATCACCGAGTACGTGGCGCCGAAGTTCGACTTGCTCCAGGTCGAGCACCCGTCGAACGTCGTCCAGACATTGCCTTCGGTCCCGACCACCGTGCCGTGCTGTTCGTCGGTGAACGAGACGCCGTACCACATGATCGTGGTGGGGTCCTGCGGGACGACCATCCATTGGGGCTGCGCCGTGAGCACCGGAGCCGCCGCACAAAGGAGGAACGCGAGCCGAAGAACAGATTTCATCATACCCTCCGTGCGATGAGACAACTGATGGGTGGAAACGTGTTCGTTCCGCGGGCCATGGGGAGAACCTCGACCGGTCATTGCGCAATCGGCGCTTTCACGATGGTCCGGCAAACACGGACGTCGCCCGCGTCCACGACGAGGAAATATACCCCGTGGGGAAGTGTCGCGGTATCGATGCGCGTTTCCCCTCCTGCAGCCGCCTCGTAGAGTGTGACACCGAGGGCGTTGCAGAGGCGGATGTGTGCGGTCTCCCCGGCCGGTATCTCGACCGTGACGTGGTCCCGGAAGGGATTCGGTCGCGCGGAGAGTTCCACCGTGCGTGGAAGAGGACGCCCGACAGCGCTGACGGTCCCCTCCAGCAGTTCCACCGTGATGTCGAGATCCACTGCCAGGTTCGCGCGCGCCTCGTTGCGTACGACGATGATGTACGGGCGGTCCGTCGGGATGTTCATGCTCCATGGTCCGTTCACGGTGCCGACATGGGCGAAACACGTGTACGGACTGCCCGCTCGGTACGACGCGTACTGGTCCTCCGCCATGAGCATGAGAGCGGTCATCCCCCCTCCGCTGGAGTCGCGCTCGTAGAACCTGCTCCGCTGTCCGTCATGGATGTTGACGCCGCTGCGGATATCCTGCGCGGTAATCACCGCGCGTATGGCCCCGCCGGGTATGCCGGCGGGGGGCAAAACGGGCGGCGTTTCCCTGCCGTACCGAGCGTTGGGGTACGGGACGGTGACCGTGTATTTCGCACCGGCGACGGTATTGTTCTGCGTGAGGTAATACGCCCGCGTCGAATCGGCTGGGCTCCATCCGAGAAGAGGGTGGGAGACGTTCACGAGGTAGCGCTTCTGCTCGCCCGCTTCGAAACGGAGTGTGCCGTCCGCGCCCGTGTACATGCGGTGGCAGACGAGGTACCCGTTGCCCGCCGGCGCATAGATCTGGACCATTGCCCCCTCGATCGGGTTGCCCAGCGAGTCGACCACATGGAGTTCCACGTCGCAGGTGTTCGTGTAGTAGCGTGTGAAGTTCATGGGGTAACCGTCCGGCCTCGTGGCTTCCACCATCGAGATCTTCCAGCCGTAACTGCCGCGGTCGAGCAGGTTCGTGATGCCGTAATACTGGTTACCGCTCGGCGCGAGCCCCCCGCGGAAGAACTCGTAGTGGTTCCAGTCCTGGTCCCAGAACATGCCGAATACGTGATCCTCCGCGTAGCACCCTGCATAGACGAGCGGGATGAGCGCCGTTCGGCATGCCCCCGCGACGAGGAACGCGTCCTCGTTGCACATGCCGTTGTGCTTCACGAGCACCTGGTTCGGCTGGAACGCGCGCGGGAGTACGACGTCTATGGGTACGGCGCGCGAGGCCCAGTTGCCTAGCACGTCGAGTGCGGATTGCCCCGGCTGGAAGGGGCGGTTGAAGGGATAATACGTCTTCCGCCTGTCCCAGAGATACGTGGGTGTCTGCATCAGCTCCCCGAAACGGGGGATGACGTCGACCGTACCCTTCGTCGTCGTGATATTCACCTTCGTGTAGTCATGGGCGGGATCCGGGTTGTTCCAGATGAAATCCCTCCACGCGTACCCGTACGTGCGCTGTCCCGAGTTGTCGTTGAAATTATCACGGACGTACACCCCCTCCTGGTCGAGCTTGGGGTGGACGACGTACCAGTAGTAGAGTTCGCGCGGGATTTCCGACCAAACGGTATCGCGGAAAGTAGGGTCGTAGATCCGGTACTCCGCCGTCGTGTACCAGTCTCTCGCCGCTACGGACCCCCGCTCGACGAGCCGCACGTACCGGAGGGAGTCCGCATAGCGGTATATCGTTTCCGCGTTTCGGGTGATCATCGCGCGGTCCTGGGCGAAGCGCGAATCGGTGAGCGTCTGCATCGAAGCGTGCGCGACGACGAAGGCGACCTCGTCCCGCAGCCGTTCTTCCGCATCGAGAATGATTTGCGCGAAGACCGCGTCCAACCGTTTCGCTGCGAGCAAGATGAATTTCAACCGCAGATCGTTCTCCAGCCAAGAAGGAGCCGCTTCCAGTGCTCGGAGCGCCTCGGCCGACAGTGGGCGCTCCGGTGTGAGCCGCGTAATCGACCGCGCGGCCGGGTCGACGCGGAATGCGACGTCCTCTCCCTCGAAAAGGATCTCCGAATCCCCGAGCGAAGCGACCACGTCCGTGGGGATCTCGAATCGAAACTCGGAAACGCCGGGTCGGACGATCCGGGGCGAAGGGACGCGGGAGGGGAGCGGAATCGGCTCGATGAGCGGAACGGTTGCCGCGGGACCGTTTTCACCTCTCTCGCTTCGCATCAGAATAGGCGTCTCCTGCGCGAGGAGCGGGACAACGAGAAAGCATACGCTCACCGAAAGCAACAGCCGTCGATGCATAGGGATTCTCCTCGAATCGTCTTCCTGAAAACCGACATCGCTTGCCATTACCGTTGTTAATGTAGGGAGTTCGCTTGTCGGAGGAAAACAGATGGGGTTTCATACAGGAGGGAACAAGTCTCCTTCTCGACTCGCCTTCGAAAATAGTATGTCGTTTCGGGCAATCAGAAAAATCTTTCCCAGCATCGGCACTGTGATGGTTCAATCCGGAAATGAGACGCTTCCAACAGGATCCCGACGGGGCGGGCGCTCAAGGCACAACGGGGATCTCGGGTCATTCGCAGTCCCGGCCAGCCCGCTGGGTCGGCAATGCCGGCTTCCCCCGAGTCGTTCACACCGTGCCTCTGCAACTCGCGTCGTCGCCGTTGTATAGCGTTTTACCCGTTCCGAACCGACGCAGAGTTCCATTGTTCATTTCGATCGTTCACTGCATGAAGAATATCCTTGCATTGCGTTGTCATTCTGTTATCATTCGAGGAGATAGGGATCGTACCGCACGGCGTTTTCTTTCCCCGAAAACTGGAGGTACCGACCGCCTGCAGATGGTTCGCATGGGTACGAGCCTATCGTGAATCGTACAACCGACGAGGAGGGACAGGATCACCAATGAACGACAGGGAAGAATCGAAAGAATGCATTCTCGGATGCATTCTCGAAGGCAGAGTACCGGAACGAAGCGACCTTGAGGAGGTGTACGACAAGGAATTCGCCGCACCCCTTCAAGACCATATCAAGAGGCTTCTCGATCAAAGACCCTCTGACGGGAAGGTCAGGCGTCCGCACCTGAACGAAGAGATCCGCGACGTGAGGGAGGCGAAAAGACGCGTCGAGCACGACCCGGCGTTTCAGCGTCTCCATGGGACGATTCTCGCCGGGAACATCCCCTCGATCGACGAGCTCGAACCGTGGTACGGCGTCTTTACCCCATGGGTCCGGCATGCCTTCGAAGCGTACCGTCACTGTGCGAAAGTGCGCCGCTGCTTTACGCCCCTCGCATCGCACCCCAACCGAGTGGCCGCTGTGGTGAAGTTCCTCTCCATGGACGACCAGCAACCGCCGACTTACACTGCCCTCGCCGCGATGCACGACGTTATCGAAGACCTCCTCACGTACGCGCACGACGAGTCGGACCGGGAATACGGCATCGGACGGTATACCGAATTCATGGACGACTTCATTCCGCCGGAACTGCATGGCATGCTCCCGCAGTTGACGAACCACTCTGCGCTCTTGATTTCGCTGGTGAACAAGAGGCTGAACCGCGAGGGATATCAATTCACTCGTTCGCACGCCACCGCGGAGCTCCGGAACATGCTCGCCCACGCGGATCGGAGAATGCACTCCCCCATCACGAAGCTCTGCGACTTCATCGCCGATGCCCCCTCCGAGGCGATCGATCTCCCGGAATTAGGGTGGGAATGTTACCAGCGGTTCTATATCGCCGAACTCGCCGTCGAGTCCCACGGCGCCATGAATTACCGCCCATTCGAGATCAAGGCAGTCGATCTCGCGGACAACGCCATCGACCGTGACGCGCTCGAACTCGACGGGAGAATACGAAGCTTAATCAAAATCCAAACGTGGGTGGACCACGGTTGGAGCCAGAACCCCACCTGGCAACCGACCGTGCGAAAACTCCGGGAACTTCAGGAGGACGCTCTCACACACGCGGAAGACATCATCCGCGAGCGGCTTTTCCACACCAGTTCGACGATGGACTACATCACTTCCGCGTTCAAGTGTATAGACCGCTTGAGCCACGTTCTTTATGTCTGAACGTGCTCTCACCCGAAACCTGGAAATCTCTCCCCCCTCTGGAACGGCATCGAACGGGACAAGGGAGAAAGCGAGAAGCGGCGCACGTTCCATGAGTCGTGTGTGTCCTCTTGGACAAGATGTGAAGTCCTCGCCAACCAATCGACCCGGGGCACAAGGCTTCTACCCGATTTTCTTTCCCCGCAGAATACCCAGGCCCAGCGATACACAGGATCATATCGTATAGCCTCCCCTGTATCCAGGAACCACAGCCCATGTTTCCATATAACGGGAAACGCCCCGTTCCGGCGCGGGGCGTTTCCTCGAAATACACGCGAGGAGTGGGAATCAGAAGTAAAAAGCCGCTCCCACGGCGCCTGTGAACAAGCCGAGCCATGTCGTCTTCCTGTCACCGCCCGTGATTTTCACCGTGGACATACTCACCCCCAGTCCGGAATGAGCGTAGACCCCGAAATTCTTCAGGAGCATGGCCTGTCCGCCGAACACCGCCTGGAGCCCGATCGCGCTGTGGTCTTTTTCCGGAGAGGCATACGACAAGGCACCTCCGATATACGGCGCTACATCACCGTGTTTCAGGAAATACCGGAGGCTTGCGTGAACGCTCATGGTGGTGGTGGCATCGGGATCCGGAGTCGGGTCGGGGTTATCGATCGAAGTGCTGGAGAACCCCAGGCCGAAGTGCAGGTCCATGGCCGGCGACAACACATAGAGGAGGGACACGTCCGTGCCCTCACCCGCATACGACGCGGTGAGGCCGAACGCCCCGCCGGGCAGCTGTGCGTTCGCCGTCAGCGACGCGGCGATGATGAATGCGCCGACGAGAAACAACGCTTTCTTCATAGTACCTCCTGCAATTGAGTGATGGGATAAAGCGATGCTCGGGACATCGCGTATGACGGTGCAATCTTCTCGATTCGATTTCGCGGATCCCATTCCACCTTCCCCCACCTTTCCTCGAGTTCATCCCTCGAACGCGGAAAGGCAGGATTCAGATCTCGAAAAGCAAGGCGAAAAGTACTCTTTCCGCATCCTTTTGTCAAGCTTTTTCGACAGTCGGCGCATACCGTCATGGTATGGGGGAAAACCAATCGCAGCGCATGAGAAATGCGGTCGGAAGAACACGAATACGCACCATTACCCCCTTGCTATCCTTCCACCTCGCGAAAACCCGTTTTTTCCGGTGCCTGAATACCGAGAATGCATGTATTCGGTTGCACCCACTTTTTTTCAAACGCATTGCACGTTCCTGTTTCCTCCTGCGCGGGCGTGAAATGACGAGTCTTGGACCGTCCCGGATCACATCCTACAAGCGGAGTACAAACCGCTGAATGAGGTGTGAAAAGTCGTACATTCGCGTCATACGCATCGTCATTCATCACAGAGGCTCGACCCGACATGGCACTCCTCCTGAGCAGAAGCGACGTGCAATCCCTCCTCTCCATGGGCGATTGCATCGAAATCATCGAAGAGGCGTTCCGCTGCCATGCGCTCGGAAACGTCGTCATGCCCCAGCGGACCGCGATCCGAATCGAGAAACACCACGGACTCCATCTCGGAATGCCCGCGTACATCGGCGGCGAGACGGACGCCCTGGGACTCAAGGTCGTCACCGTCTACCCGGACAACCCTGCACGGCACGGTCTGCCGACAACCATGGGCCTGCTCCTCCTCAACGACCCCGCCACCGGTGCCCCCCTCGCCGTCATGGATGCCGGTTTCCTGACCGGCATGCGCACCGGCGCCGTGAGTGGCGTCGCGACGAAATATCTCGCCCGCACGAGTGCAACGCGTCTCGGCGTATTCGGCGCGGGCGTGATGGCCTACCGGCAGGTAGAGGCGGTTTGCGTCGTCCGCCCCATTAAAACGATCCACTGCTTCGATATCGACACGGCGCGTGCCGAGAATTTCGCCTCCCAGGTCTCGGCATCCCTCGGGGTGGAGGTGCGCCCCGTTCCCTCCGCACGGGACGCCGTCGAAAACATGGACATCATCGTCACGGCGACGAGCGCGGCACGACCCGTTTTCGACGGCACGTGGCTCGTCCCGGGCCAGCACATCAACGGCATCGGATCGCACTCCCCCGCCGCACGGGAACTCGACACGGCCACGATCGTCCGCGCCAAGGCGATCCCCGATTCCATCGACGCCTGCCTCGTCGAAGCCGGCGATTTCCTCATCCCGATCGATGAAGGGGCGATTACAAAGGACCATCTCCGCGCATCGCTGGGGGAGGTGATCGCAGGCCTCAAACCGGGCCGCGAATCCCCCGACGAGATCACCCTGTTCAAATCCGTCGGCCTCGCCCTGCAGGATGTCTCCGTGGCGAGCGCGGTTTACCGGAAAGCCCTGGAGGCGGGCGTCGGGTTTTCCTTCTCGTTCTGACCGGCGCCGCGTGGAGGGAGACCTCCGGGTCCCCTCTTCGCATTCGGCTCATCGAGGCTTTCGAGAAAACCTCTGCCCATGGGCGACCGGCACGTGAGTGTTCCCTCGATCGGGAGGGGCTTCGAGTATTCGGACCGCTGGCTCCCACACACGGCATGAGAACACACGCTGCAATCAGCCGTCCTGTGCATGTGGAACGAGGTTCACACCGGTTGCGTTCTTGGCAGTGCCGAAAGGCAGCGCCGCGCCGTACCGGCGCGGATGGAATACGCGGTGTATATTCCCTGCCACGCGAATTCTTGGCCGAGTCTGTGCTCGAGCCATTCCCGCGAACTCCGGCGCAGTTCGGAAACGACGCCCGTGATCGTGCGTTTGATCGGAACGTGCAGGAGAAGCCGAACACAAGCGCAGGTGTTCTCGACAACGACCGCCCTCGAACCCGTCCTGTACGATGCGTCGTAAAGACAGCGGCGGAGCCCTTCGTGCAGATACGCCGGAATGAAGGGCGCATGGGCGGATATGCGGAATAGAACGCAGACAAAGAGATGGGATCTGCTTCGATTCATGGCCCGTACTTCCTTCCCGAGGTTGTTCCCGCCGTTTCGACGCACGAGAGGTGCCGCGGGTTCCCGCGCACCGCAGCATGCCCCGGCAGCAGTTGAAAAAAAGGCGGGCCTGACCGACCCGCCCGCACAACCTTTCTTTTCTCGAAGGGTGAATTACGGCCAGTTCGGGACCGGCAGGGGAAGCGCATGCATGACGTTGGCATGTGCCGCGATGTAAACGATACCGGTCCCTGTATAGTTCACCATTTTCGTGTAAGACATGCCGGGTGCCGCCACTGCCTCATTGTATATGAACTGGCCCGGAATGGGGTTGCCGGTAGTGTTCTTCGGCAGACCGGCGAATGATGGAGCAAGGTGGAAAGCGACATCCGTCATCGTCCAGCCGTTCGTTGTTGTATAGGTGACGGTGTACATGGTCCCGACCCTCCCGATCGTCACCGTACCGATGTTGTAATATTGCCCGGCGATCAACGGGACCGTCTTCGACGGACCGTCCAGGGCGGGGTCGTACGTGAAGTACATCGCCCAATTGCCTTGCGGCACGAAGCGCGGCCCGTACCCCCAAGCCGTCTCGCGGGCATACCCTGCATTGGGACAGCCGACACCGGGGACCTGCGTGACGAGGCAGGGGAGGGATTTCCCTGATTTAAATACGGCATCGACATCGGCGATGTCATAATCCCCCCGAATCACGAGGCGGTAATACGACGGCGCAGAGCCGACTGTCCCGAGATTGAACTTGACCGTCGGGTACGGGTAGCAGGACGAGGTGGACCCATCGATGGTAAGCATGGGGATGAATGGTACCCAGTCCGGGTCGGAAGGGCCTTTCACAGCCGCCGAGACGATGTCCGACATGGTCAGGCACTGGCCGAGGGTCAGGTTCCAATGGCTGAGGTTCTGGCTGGTGCCGTTACTGCCGTTGCCGGGGTTCGTGTTCGTGATCGTCCAGACCCACGTCCACGTCCCATCCCCGTTGTCCGTCTTGGTGAGGTCGATGTCGTATGCCGTGCCTCCGATGCGTTTCGCGAAGGGTGATGCCATCGCCTGGTGGTCGGGGGCTGTCGGTTCGACCGTGTGCCTGTCGCACGCGGTGATGGACACGAGCAAGAGCGAGGCGAGGGTGAGCCCTGCATGTCGGGCGATCCGCTGTGTCATCGTTCTTCCTTTCCGTTTGTGGTGAAAAATGGTGAATGGTGAATAGAAAGCATCCGATTATCGACAAGGGGGGCATTATATAGGATACATAATATCCTTTATAATCGTGGAACAGATGGAGAAATCCCCGAGTTCCTCCGTCCGCCTCTTCCGGGACGCGTCAAGTTCTATTGCTATAGGTTTTCACGAATTGTAAAGATGTTTCTTCATTTCTGCAAGAGGAGAGACGGGAGAAAAAACACCGCAAAAGGCACAAGGACGTTGTACCGTTCGAACGGGAGTTGTACTGCCATGGTAGAATGCCGGATAGAGAAGACGTTTCGGGTCAATGCCTCTCAGCGTGCAGTCATTTACCTTCCCAATGCGCGGAGCGCTTTCTCCACTTCTTCCCTTTTCGGATCCGTCGGGAGCGCGATGTCGAGGTAACGCTTCCAGGACTCGCGGGCGAGATCGTATCTCCCCGCCTCGCGGTAGAACAGCCCCCGGAGATAGAGGGCTTTGGCGGGGTAGAACGCTTTCTGCACGGCTTCGTCGAGGAGGCGGACCGCTTCCCAGGCACGGCGGCTGCCGAACTGCACGGAAGCCATGTTGCAGTAGAAATCCACATTGGTCGGGTCGAGCGTGATGGCGTTCCGGTATAGGAGGAGCGCGTCTTCGATCGCCCCCTGCCGCGCCCGGATCGTCGCCTGGTTGTCCCGAAACCCCGCATGGCGCGGGTCGAGGCGCCGTATGCCTTCGATGCACTCGCCCGCCGCTGCTTTGTCGCCCATCTGCATCGCGGCGATCATGCGGAGGCGAAGGACGAGAGTGTTCAGCGGGACGAGGCGGATGACTTGGTTGAGAACGGGGACCGCTTCGGCGTATTTCTCGTTCCCTACGAGCCACACCGCGCGGCGCAGGAGGATCTCCGCCATCGCTGCGGCCGCCTCGGCATGGTCCGGCTGGGACCGGAGGATATCGTAGAGGATCAGCGTTGCCGTCGTATCGTCTCCGCGGGCGCTGGACGCACCGGCGCGGAGAACGGCCTCACGCGCTTCGAAGGCGTTTGTGACACCGCGTCGGAGCGAGTCGTCCAACTCGGTGAAGACCCGTTTCGGGAGGGTGCGTCGTTCGAAGAGCTCGAACGCGTTCTTCCAGCGTTCCTCCGAGCCGGGTTCGCCCGGTGCGAGCATAGGAGGCGCGAACCGCGACACGGGCTTCGCTCCGCCTGCGAACGCGTCGAGAGACGTTCCGTCGAGTCCGAATTCCGAGAGGACGTTCTTCCACGAGCGCCAGCCGATCACCATGAGGTGGAAATTCGTGAGGGCATCCGCGCGGAGCTTTGCGAATCGCGCGCTGTCCGGTCGCGTGGGTGGGAACGGCGTCTCGGAACCGAGGATGCAAGCCATCGCGTTGTCGACGTCCGCATTCGCGAGCCACATCTCGCGGTGCGGAAAGGCGGCGGCCATGGAAGCGCAGACGGCGCGCATCCCGTCGCCCGTAACGCGCGAGAGAGGGATACACTGCGCGAACACGCCCCCCGGCCGGAGAAGCCCCGCGACGCGCCGGTAATGCGCGGGTGTGAATACGGCCATGTCGGGGTAAGGCGATGCGAACGGCTCCGGCGACACGATGACGTCGAACGTCTCCGCCGAACGGGCGACGTAGGACGCCGGGCGTTCTATATGGAACCGGACGCCGCTCGTGACCGAACGGCGGAATTCCCGGCGCGCCGTCGAGTCTGCGTACCACATCAGCGCCTTGACGGGCTCCACGCAGACCACCTTCGCCGGCTTATGCATCTTCACCGCCTCGAGAGCCTTTCCCGATCCGAAACCGAGCAGGAGAACCGATTGCGGGTCCTCATGCATGAGCATGGGGAGATGCCCCAGGCGGTACAGGGCGGGCTGGACGAGCCGCGAATCCTGCGTGAGCGGCGTCGTGTAATTCCAAACCGCCGTGTGGAAGGGGTCGTCGTAATCCCGCGACTGGAGGAACGCGTACCGGCCGCCCGGGACCTGTTTTTCCGCACGCACGATGAATCGGTCCGGGACGACGAGGCTCCGGATGCCCTCCGTGTTCACCGTTGCCGGCAGGAGCACGGCTACGGCGGCGGCGAGAGCGAGGACGACCTGCGCGACGCGGATGGGCCGCAACGACATCACCGCGTACATCGCGACTCCCGCCCATGAAAGAGCCGAAGCCGAAGCAACCCACGCGGCCAATGCGTGCAGCGGCAAGACGGCCCCCGCGATCGCGCCCAGAGCGACAGCCCCGCCGGCATAGAGGGGAAAGCGGCGACCTGCATCTCCTGTTCGACTATACCCCGCAAGGGTCCCTGCGGACACGGCAGGCAGGAGGTGCGCGATGAGACAGAGGATCGCGAGCGGCACAGCGACGGACGCCCCCTCGAAATAGGCGCGGTACACCGACTCGAACACCGCCCCGTTCATCAGGGCGAACGCGGCTGGTGCCGTGAAAGCGGACAGAACGACCGGTACGAGCAGGGTCATGACGCCGTGTTTTCTCCCCCGGAGCATCCGGCCGAGGGCGAGCCCCCCCGCGAAGAAGAGCGTGACGCCCGGAACGAGGAGAGCGGTGTACGTCTTCTCCGGCAGGGACCATTCCAACGTGACGGACGAGGCGTACTGCATCCACACCGCAAGAGCGAAAAAGACAGGCACGATCAGAGCAGGCGGAACGATAACGGCCGGGGAAGAACGCTGAGGTTTTTTCCCCGCTTTACCGCCGGTCGAAGCCACCGACAGCACAGTCGGTGCCGGTTCCGGGTGCCTCGCGAAAAGAAGCGCCACTCCCGCGAGAACCTGTACGAGAAAGAGAATACGCAGGTCTATGCCGCCCGATATGGCCTGCATGACGCCGTGAGCCACCGCGGCGGACGCGAGGAAAAGCCCCGCTTTCACGTGACCGTCTTCTTCAGGCGCTGTCGCCCCCATGGATGCGAGGGGTGCGGAAACGAGAACGCCGTAGAGAAGCGCGAGAAAGACGAACGGCAGAAAAGCCGCCTCTCCGGAAATGAAGGCGAAATCGCTGCTGACGACCGAGAGGGCGTAAACGAGGAGCGGCGCCAGAATACCGGCTGTGAAAGCGGGCAAACCAGGGAGAGAAAGTTTCCGGGTAACACGGAAGCCTCGGAGGGCGATTGCCGTACCGATCACGGCGGCGAGGAAGACCGGTAGGATGCCGAACACCGCCGACGGCCACAGACGCCGGGCGACCTCGAGGCCGTTCGAGACCACGATGCCGCAGAACACCCCCCCCATGACGGAGAGGGACAATGGCAATCGAGCTTTCGTTTTCATGCGACGTCACGAGTCGATGAGGAAAAGCGAACCGGCGCCGAACGCCGGGCAGGAGGGCGCCGACGCCGTCGCGAAATATACGGGAATCCCACGGCCGAAAGAGGGGCCGCGAAAGGCATCCCGAGTGCCGCTCTGAAGGGTTTTCGCAGTCACGCTGCCATTTTTTTTCGGTCGGGAATCACAAGAAATGCTGGAGAGATTCGACCTTTTGCCGTTTTTTGAAGACCGATCGTATCACCCCCTGGCCCCATCTCTTTGAACTGCCGCAACCCTATTTGACTAAGACACTGAATATCCATAAATTGATATTTCGATTTTCACCATATGGGCGGTAAGAGAAAAACATGTCGAAGAAACAATCATTTGCGGAGAAGGCGAAAGCCAAGGTGAAGTCCGAGTACACGGTGTACCGCTGCGTCTTCTCGGTATACGACGAGGAGAAAGGTTCGTGGAAATTCCGCGAGCGCATCGTCAGTGCCAAGGACCCCGCCGAAATCACGAAGCTGAAAGGGGAGGTCGTCCCATGAAAGAGAATCTCCACCCGCGGTATTACCGTTGCGAGGTGACCTGCAGCTGCGGTGCGACGTTCGTCACGCGTTCGACGAGACCGCGGCTCAAGGTGGAAATCTGCTCGCAGTGCCACCCGTTCTTCACCGGCAAGCAGAAGATCGTCGACTCGGCGGGACGCGTCGAGAAGTACAACAAGAGGTACGCGGACTTCGAGAAGACCCGGAAGCAGGAGAAGCAAAAGGAGAAAAGCGAATGAAAGCCCGCACGCGCAGGCCGGCAGGCCGCCGGGGCGTCGCCGTCGCGCGCCGCCGCCCGGACCCCTTCCACGGGGAGGATGCCGTCTACATCGACTACAAAGATTCCAAGTTCCTCGAGCGGTTCACGAACGACCAGGGGAAGATTCTCCCGCGGCGCCTGACTGGCCTCTCGGCCAAGAACCAGCGTATCGTCGTGGAGGCTATCAAGCGGGCGCGCTATATGGCTTTCCTCCCCTTCGTCGGCGAAGGGTTGAAGTAAATCCGGGAGACAAGAACCATGTCGAGAGTCTGTTCCATAACCGGGAAACGCCCCCTCGTCGGGAACCATGTTTCCCACGCGCACAACCGCACGAAACGGCGCCAGCTCCCGAACCTGCAGAAGAAACGCATCTACCTTCCCGAGGAAAAACGTTTCATCACACTGAAGGTGAGTGCGCGCGCCCTGAAAACGCTCAACAAGAAAGGCACATATGCCGTTCTGAAAAAGGCGGGCCTCATCTGAACCCACCGAACGAGCGAGATATTGAACGGGACCGCCACGCGGTCCCGTTTTTTCATTCATCGGTTCTGCTCCCGGCGTCGTAAGCCGTTCGGCGGAAAAATTCGGTTGCCGTTTGCGCGTCTCGGCTGCGATGATCATATTGTCGTGCACGGCGCCGTCGCTCGAAAGTCGGCCGCCGCGCGGAATTCCGCCACGGAGAGGTGGGTGAGTGGCTGAAACCAACGGTTTGCTAAACCGTCGTAGTGCGAAAGTGCTACCGAGAGTTCGAATCTCTCCCTCTCCGCGATGAACGCCCGGCCAGAAGGTCGGGCGTTTTTGTTTCCTGTTAAAATACAGAGAACTATGGGAACCACATCACGAATAAATCGAATCAACGAAACTTCTCATTGCACGAGGAAATCGTTTTCAAGAAAGAGAAGAAACCCGACTCGGTTCTCTTCTTGTTGCTGTTGTGGTTGTCATTCCTGTTTAAAAGATTATGAAAAAATCGCATTTCATGAGTATTAACGAAATCCGGCTCTGAAGCGCTAAGAACCCATCTACATCTGCAGCGAGATACGTTGCAAATAACCGCTATTCCAGTAATTGGTCTTTGACAGGAATAGTGTTGTTACGTATACTCACACCATGTTTCACTAGCTTCCATAATCGGGGATTAATACAACTGAGGAAGAAAGTGAAGACGGGATCTTCCGAACTTTGTATTGGGGACATACTGTAGTTA
Organism: Bacteroidota bacterium; assembly: GCA_029907355.1. Taxonomy (GTDB): domain Bacteria; phylum Bacteroidota; class Ignavibacteria; order SZUA-365; family SZUA-365; genus JARYLZ01. Next base: position 34,081 of record JARYLZ010000020.1, read on the forward strand.
CCCACCTCGTCGTGGCTCACGACGCTACCTATGCGAGGATTGAGGAAAGGAGACTCCACCTTCATCGTATATGAAACCTGGTTCGTTTCTCTCTTTTAAGTAATTGATGGAGTATGACGAGATAACGGACAAAGGGAGACTGCAAACTCCTCACACATTCAGACTCGTTTCAAATTCTGGCGAAGATATTCAGCATTGAGATCAGCGTTACAATAAAAGAGGGTCATGAATAGCAGCGGGCTCACATCGCTCATCGGAAAGCGGATAGCCCTCCCAGGACACTTCGACGGCCCAGTGGTTCTGGAAGACGCTCGTCTGCTCGGCTCCGACGATTCGGCAGGCTATGAGTGTCGTGTACGCCTTCCCGATGGTTCATTGGAAGAGGCTGTCATCTCGGCCGAGGAGGTGAAGGCAGTTCTCGCGCGGGGTCCAGACGTAGCGAGAGCTGAGACGCCCGTGGATGCCGAAAAGCTACGCCTTCTCATCGAATCCTCGCGGATTCGACTGGCCTACGCGCACGACCACCAGTTTGCCGTCAGCCTTTCCGGCATCCGCACCCTGCCGCACCAGATCGAGGCCGTTTACCAGGCGATGCTTCCCCAGCCAAGACTTCGGTTCCTCCTGGCGGATGATCCCGGAGCCGGCAAGACAATCATGGCCGGTCTCCTTGTGAAAGAGATGAAACTTCGCGAAGCCATCGAGCGCATCCTCATCCTATGCCCCCCTCCTCTAACCATCCAGTGGCAGGATGAAATGCTCCGCTGGTTCGGTGAGCCTTTCGATATCATCTTCTCCGCTGTCGATCAACAACAATTAACGAATCCCTGGGAGAAGTCCTCCCAGATCATTGCTTCCATTGATTACGCGAAACAAGAAGACGTTCGTGAACGAGTTTGGCAACAGCGGTGGGACCTCGTCATCATCGATGAAGCCCATAAATGCTCGGCCAGGACTGCGTCAAGCGGTCAGAACCGCGAATGCAAGGTTGCCATGACGAAACGCTATGAGCTGGCATCGCGTCTCACCGCCCAAGCTGACCACGTCCTCCTGTTGACCGCAACACCCCACCATGGGGACGAGGATAAATTCGCTCATTTCCTCCGGCTCATCGATCCGGACCTTTTCCCTGAACCGCACCGTCTCGGAAAACAGGCCGCAGAAATCCGGCAAAACGTTTTTCGGCTTGGGAAAGATTCCCCATGGTGTCTACGCCGCCTCAAGGAAGACCTCAGAGACGCAAACGGCAGACGGCTCTTCCCCGACCGACATACGAGGACCGTCACGTTCCGTTTGAACAACGACGAATACGCCCTGTACAAGAGCGTTACTGCCTACATCAACGAATTCATCGCCCAGCAAACGGACCAGCGGCGCTCCTCTGCTGCATTGACGCGAACCGTTTTACAACGCCGCCTGGTAAGCTCCACCTGCGCCATCCACGAGTCGCTGAAGCGGAGGCTGAAGAAACAGGAAGAGTTTTTACAGGAACTCGAAGGCCTCACGCCAGCCCAGCGCGCCAAACGGCTGGCTGCTCTTCAGGGCCGCATGCCTGATGTCGAGCAGGATGAGGACGATCTCGATGATGCTCTCCGTGACCAGTTGGTCAATGAGTTTACAACTGCGCTGGAGCTCGAACAATTGCGCGAGGAAATTTCGAACCTCAAGGAGCTCGTCGAGCAAGCGCGAAGGGTTCGGGAAAACGCAAGCGATTCCAAGCTGATTGCATTGAAAAAGTGCCTCGACGAAGCTCAGTTCATGGACTTGAAGGATGGTCGGGGGAAGCTCCTGATTTTTACGGAGCACCGTGATACCTTGAATTACGTGCGCGATAATCTGAGACGATGGGGTTTTTCCACCTGCGAAATACACGGCGGTATGAACCCCCATGAACGCAAGTACGCTCAGGAGGTCTTCAGGACGGGTACGCAGGTGTGCGTAGCGACGGAAGCCGCTGGTGAAGGGATTAACCTCCAGTTCTGTCATTTGATAATCAATTACGACATGCCCTGGAACCCGACCCGGCTGGAGCAGCGCCTCGGCCGCATCCACCGTATCGGTCAGGACCGTGATGTTTACGCTTTCAACTTCGTGGCCACGGACTCCGAGGACGGCCAGCCCATCGTTGAAGGTCGCATTCTCCACCGCCTTTTGGAAAAGCTCGATCAGATGAAAGAGGCTCTTGAAGGCCGTGTCTTCGATGTGATCGGAGAGGTGCTATCGCTCAATAATGTGAACCTACCGGATATGCTGCGTGAAGCTGCATACGATCCCAAACGTCTCGATGAGTACCTCGATCAAATCGACCGGATTGATCCTGCCAAACTCCAAGCATATGAGGAAGCAACGGGCATTGCGCTCGCGCGCAGTCACGTGGATTTCTCTGCATTCCAGCGCCGTAACCTCGAGGTCGAGGAACGGAGGCTCATGCCGCGGTATGTGGAGGCGCAGTTCATCGCAGCGGCCCGCGAGGTGGGATTGCGTGTTGAGCCGCGGGCTGATGGTTTGTGGCGTGTCGAGCATGTCCTTGCTGATCTCCGTTCGGAACGACTCCGCTCGATACAGAAGACCGGAAAAGCGGAATCCTCCTATCGAAAGATCACCTTTCACAAATACCACCTCGAACAGGACGCCCACGTAGACGCCGTCTTGATGGGACCAGGACATCCGCTCTATGCGGCGGTAGACGAGAAGCTCAATGAACGGTTTGCAGGTTTGATCGGAGGGATCGGTTTCTTCATCGACCCTTTGTGCAGAGATCCCTATCGTATTCATTTTTTTGAGGTATCCATCCGCGGCAAGGATTCAAAGGGGAATGCTATTCCGCTTTATGGCGAGCTCGTTGCCGTTCGGGAAGAGGGCGGGCAATACGAGATCATCCCGAGCGACATCCTGCTCAATTTTGTGGCGCATCCCCAACCGCCGCACGAGTTCGACACGATAGTACATTCTGCCAGCCTATCGAAGGCTTCTGATTTTCTAAAGAGCGATTACCAGCTTAAGTGTCGCGAACGTTGTCAGCGTGAACGACAGCATTTCGCACAGGTTTGTCGGGAATACCTGGGAAAATCGTTCAAGGTCCGAATCGATCGCGCCCAGGAGCGGGCCATGCATCTGATGGCTGAGGCCGCTACGAAACCCGAATTCAAGCTCGCCGCCGACGAGGCGCGGAAATACGTTGAGGAACTTGAGAGGCAACGCCAGGAACGCCTCGATGGTCTCAAACGCCTCGAGATTGCCCGGACGGGTCCGGTCAAACACGTTGGTACGGCCGTTGTCCTGACTCCAGATGCCGACACGCAGGCCCAACTTGCCGATCTGGCCGAAGAACTCGATCCAAGTATTCGCCGGGAGAGCGAGATCGCCGCCGAAGAGAAGGTTATTGAAGCACTGGTCGCAGAAGGCTTCCCCCAGGACCGTATCGAGCGGGTCGGTCATCTAAAATTGGGTTTTGACATCCGCGCTCACAAGATCGCCGATGAGACAACCGGCGAGATCTTCGTCAAGAGAGTCGAGGTCAAAGGGAGGGCACGCGGTCAGGCCATTCGCTTGACGACGAACGAGTGGTATAAAGCGGCGCAACTAGCCGAAACGTACTGGCTCTATGTGGTCTGGGACCCCTTGGGCGATTCCCCTGAAATTGTGCGTATTCATAACCCTGTTGCCAAGCTCGATCACGCCAAGAGGGAAATTGCAGCGGCGAGATTCTACGAGATTCCGGCGGAAGCGGTGGAAACCTTTCAAGAAAAGAGGTAGAAAATGGCAGCTTTCGATAATTTCAGATCTATAATGAAGCGTGCCGAAACGTTAGTTGATTTGCATAAGGTGTTATGCCCACGAGGCAAACCCAAAGCAGAATATGCAGATATCTTGAGAGCAGTCATAGTTTTATCGGTATCCGCAGTAGACGGATATTTTCATGAAAAAATACCAGAAAACATTGCACGCCTAATACAGGGGAAGAGGGGCAGGAATCTTCCGGGAAAACTGATCGATGTCATAAAAGCTGAAGCGTCACACGAGAAATTGATAAGTATCATGTTTGAAAAACGCCGCTTATCGCACATTGTCAGTTTAGTTCGAAAGTCAATGAAAGAAAAAACTTACCAAGATCCTGGCAAAATTGAAGAGGCTATCAAACTCTTAGGGATAGATAAGTTTTGGGAAAAGGTAGGACAACAATTAAATGTACAAAAAGAAAAAAAAATTAAAACATACATCCAAAGGTACATTAATCGTAGGAATGATATAGCCCATCGTGCCGATTTTGGACAAACCAAGAGGAATAAAAATAAACTTCATAATATTAATAGATCTTACGCTAATAAATGCATTGATGAAGTCAGACAATTCATCGAAGCAATAGAGTCGGTCATAGAAACTGAATTGAAAAGAATAAATACAAGAACATGACCGACGACCATCGTATCATCGAAGACTTCCTCCCTATTCAACCCATCAGCGCCGAGGCGTCTCGAGAGAAATCCGTCCGAAAAGGGCATATTTCGACCCTTCACCTCTGGTGGGCGCGGCGGCCTCTGGTGGCGTGTCGAGCCGCGGTCTATGGCGCGCTTGTACCAGCGTCGCGGTTCATCCCAGAGAACGGCCCGGACAATAAAAAACAGAGTCTGGGCAGGACCAACGCTGCCAGGTTCATCGAGCGGCTCTGCAAGTATCCGGGCAATCCAACCGTCATTAGGGAGGCCCAGAAGCACATCCTCGAAGCCCATGCTGAACGTCTGAGTGAAGAGACCGGTAAAAAGGTCACTGTCGAGGATATCGAGGAAGGTCGCGCACCACGTCCCAAAGTGCTCGATATGTTCGCGGGCGGCGGGGCCATCCCTCTGGAAGCCCTGCGCTTGGGCTGCGAGGCTTATGCCCTGGACCTCAATCCAGTGGCGCACATCATCGAGCTTTGCACACTGGTCTATCCCCAGAAATACGGGAAGCCCGACCCGAATGCGCGCGGCATGACCGGCCCCAAAAACGCATATGGCGAAACCACCTGGGGAGGCTTGGCCGACGAGGTCCGCTACTGGGGCGAATGGGTACTCAAAAAGGTCAAGACTGAGATCGGCGATTTATATCCCCTCATCCCCGACCCTGATTTCCATGAAAAACCAATACGTAGCACAGGCTTTCCAGCCTGTGCTCCACAACAAGAGCTTTTCGTTACCCGTCGGAATCTTCCCCATTGGCAACTTCAAGGAAGTACCTATTTCGTCACGTTCCGCATCAAGGAAGGAACGCTTGCAGAGCCTGAGCGACAGACGGTTTTGGAAGCGATCAAGCATTTCCACGGTGAACGCTATTGGGTTCTTGCGGCTGTTGTCATGCCTGATCATGCACATGTCATTCTAAGGCCGAATCAGACTCGTTCTGGCACCGATATACGTTTAGGGAAACTGCTCCAGAGCATTAAGGGATTCTCCGCACGAGAAATCAACAAGATGCGCAGGAAAAGAGGCGCATTATGGCAGGAGGAGAGCTTCGATCGCATCATCCGAGATGAAGAAGAACTCTTGGAAAAATGGAAATACATCCGACAGAACCCTATTAAACAAGGTCTTTGCGAAAAACCGGAAGAATATCCTTTCTTATGGGAATCGTTTGAATCATTGGAATTTGGCAATGCACAGCCTGGAAAGGCTGTGCTACCAGAAAAAACACCCGCCGGGTATTTAACCCCGATTGCCTATCTCTGGACGCGCACGGTTCGCTGTAAAAACCCCGCCTGCGGCGCGACAGTGCCGCTCGTCCGTCAAACCTGGATGTGCAAGAAGAAGGACCGCTATGTGGCGCTTAAAATGATAGCGCCCAAGGGCGAAAAGCGGGTGCGCTTCAATGTGGTGGAAAGCCGCACGGAAAAGGGCCTGGGCTTCGATCCCACGGCCTTCTCCAAGGGCGGCAACGCCACATGTCCGTTCTGCGGCACTGTGGCAGACAGCGACTATGTGAAAACTGAAGGACAGGCGAGCCGCATGGGCACGCAGATGATGGCCATTGTCTGCACGAGGCAGGGGAGGCAGGGGAAGATCTATCTTTCGGCGGACAATTACCAGGCGTTTTTGCCGGATGATGAAACGATAAAAAGGCGCATAGAGGCCCTTTGCCAGCGCAAAGACCTGACGATGCCGAATGAGCCAATTATCACCGATGCGAAGAATAGCTGCTGGACGCACCTCTACGGTTTGACCACCTTCGGCGACCTCTTTACTCCCCGCCAGATGCTCTGCCTGATCACTTTCGCCGCGGCGGTGCGGGAGGCTTATCAAACCATGATAACCCAGGCATCGTTGGTAGCCCAGGCTTTCCAGCCTGGGCACGCACAGCCGGGGCACACACACCCTGCACACGCACAGTCGGGGCATGCACATTTGGAATATGTAAAATCGGGGCATGCACAGCCTGGAAAGGCTGTGCTACCGTATGATCTGGAAAGGGCCAAGGCGGTGGGAACATATTTAGGGGTTATAGTAAACCGATTAGCTGACTACAATTCAGCGCTATGCCATTGGCACACAACACGTGAAATATTAGGGAACACTTTCGGCCGGCAAGCTTTGCCCATGGTATGGGATTTCGTTGAATTAGCGCCATTCGGAGATGCCTCAGGTTCTCCGCAAGGCGCTCTCGATTGGATCGTTAGTGTTGCAGAAGTACAAACCGATACCGGTCTTCCCGCCACCGTCCTCCGTGGCTCAGCTACCGCGCTCCCCTCGCCTGCTCTTAACTTCGACGCTGTTATCACCGATCCGCCGTACTACGACAACGTGCCCTACGCCGACATCTCCGATTTCTTCTATGTCTGGCTCAAACGCACCATCGGTCATCTCTACCCTGAACACTTCGCCACCGAGGGCACACCCAAGAAGCAGGAGGCGGTAGCTGACGCCATGCGTCACGGCGGCAGCAAGGAAAAAGCCCGGCATGCCTACGAGCGGATGATGGCTCAATCCTTTGCC
>JARYLZ010000021.1 GCA_029907355.1 Bacteroidota bacterium
GTGTTCACGTTTTCGAACATCGCCGCACTCATCCATTACAGCGCCACGTTCGGCGTGACGTTTCTCCTGAGCCTCTTTCTCCAGTACGGGAAGAACTTGGATCCCGCATCCGCCGGAGCGATCCTCATGGTCCAGTCCGGCGTCATGGCCATCGTTTCCCCTGCGGCGGGGAGGCTCTCCGAACGGATCGCGCCGCGTTTCCTCTCCTCGGCAGGCATGGCACTCATCACGGCGGGACTCCTCCTGCTGACCTCGACCGGGAGCGGGACACCGGTTCGAACCATCGTCGCGATCCTCGCCTTGCTCGGTCTCGGGTTCGCCGTCTTCTCCTCGCCGAACACGAATGCCGTGATGAGTGCCGTGGCGCGGAAATGGTACGGCCTCGCCGGGTCGTCGCTCGCCACCATGCGCTTGACAGGCCAGACGCTCAGCATGGGCATCGTCCTCCTCGTGTTCGCCGGCCGCATCGGGCGGGATTCCATCCCGCCGGGCGGGAACGAACCATTCTTCTCGGGTGTCCGGACGGTCTTCGCCGTGTTCGCCGTGCTGTCGGTAGTTGGCGTTTTCGCATCGCTGGTGCGCGGGGAACTGCCGCAGATGGGCGAGGGAGAGACCTGAAAACGCCGAGCGCGACGACATGCCGGCGGGGCGCAACGGATGAGACGGGATTCGAAAAGGGGAACGACACGACGTGAGGATGCCGGGAAAACCTCGTGTGACGCGGGAAAGCGGCAGTGCCGGAAGAGGGATGCAGCGCACGCCGCCTCGATCGAACCTGCCCCGTCGTTTCCCATGCCGATGAGCGACACAGGGCGTCCCTCGACGTAGTCCACAACCGCTACGTCCGCATCGTTCCGCTTTTTACGCGGCACCCACACGGATGAGAGTGATCGGGGAAACCCACCGAACGCGAAAGCCCTTCAAACCAGCGCACGCGGGAAGGGGATCGAAGCCCGTCCCTCCAGGCTCAGGCAGGCGTTCGTGAAAATTTTCGTATCATTGTCGTGATTTTTCGAAGGATTCGCCGTGTATCAACGAACCCGGTACGATCTCAAGCAGGAACTGAACACGATCAAAGCGTCCGGCCTTTACAAGGACGAACGGATTCTCCTCACCGACCAGAAACCGGAGATCGAAGTCAGTTACCCGCCGGGGAGCACTCCGCGCAAGGTCCTGAATTTCTGTTCCAACAACTACCTCGGCCTCAGCAATCACCCCGCCGTTCTCCGCGCCGCCCACGAGGCCCTGGACCGGTACGGTTTCGGGCTTTCGTCGGTACGTTTCATCTGCGGGACGCAGGACATCCACAAGACCCTCGAGCAGAAAATCGCCTCGTTCTACCAGATGGACGACGCCGTTCTCTATACCTCGTGTTTCGACGCGAACGGCGGGCTGTTCGAGAGCTTCCTCACGGCGGACGATGTCATCATCACTGACGCGTACAACCACGCCAGCATCATCGACGGGATCCGACTCTGCAAGGCGAAACGGTACATCTACGAGCACGCCGATATGCGTTCCCTCGAGCAGAAACTCGCCCAGGCGCGGGAAGGCGTGGACGTGTGGGACCACACCGGCTTGGGGAAAGAACCGGTCCCGGCGCGGAATATCCTCATCGCGACGGACGGCGTGTTCTCGATGGACGGGGATATCGCTCCCTTGCGGGAGATCGTCGAACTCGCGAACCGGTACGACGCGCTCGTGATGGTGGACGACTCCCACGCGACGGGGTTTTTCGGCCCGACGGGGAGGGGGAGCGTGGAGCATTGCGGCGTCATGGGTCAGGTGGACATCATCACCTCGACGCTCGGCAAAGCGATGGGCGGCGCCTTGGGGGGCTTCACGGCGGCACGGAAGGAAATCGCCGAGATCCTCCGCCAGCGGTCGCGCCCGTACCTCTTCTCGAACTCGCTCAGCCCTTCCATCGTCGCCGCATCGATCGCGGCGTTCGACCTCGTCTCGGAGAGCGACCATCTCCGGACCATCCTGATGAACAACACGCGCACCTTCCGCGAGCGCATGTCAGCCCTCGGCTTCGACATCATCGAGAGCGTGCACCCCATCGTGCCCGTCCTCTTCCGGAGATTCGACAACGACGCCCAGCTCGCCGTATCGATGGCACGCGAACTGTTCGAGGAAGGCATTTACGTCGTCGGGTTCTCATACCCCGTCGTCCCACGAGGCCAGGCGCGGATCCGTGTCCAGCTATCCGCCGCGCACACGGCCGAGCACCTCGATCGGTGCATCGCCGCGTTCGAGACCGTCGGCCGCAGGCTCGGCGTGATCCCGTGAGCCCCTCTGCTCGTGTCGACTCTTCCACTTCCACCGTTTTCCACATTTCCGCACCATCGTACTCCCTGCCATGACAAAGCCCATCGAACGAATCCTCGTCACCGGCGCCCTCGGCCAGATCGGGACCGAGCTCGTCGCCGCCCTGCGCGCACGATACGGCACCGAGCGAGTCGTCGCCACCGATGTCCGTGAGGCGCCCCAAGCGTTCCGGGAATCCGGGCCGTTCCATACCCTCGACGTCACCGACCTCGCGGCGCTCGAAGACGTCACGACCCGCTATCGGATCGACACCGTATTCCACCTCGCGGCCGTGCTCTCCGCGACGGGGGAAAAAGACCCTGTCCGTTGCTGGGAGATCAATATGCGCGGCACGATGAACGTTCTGCGGACCGGCGTAGCACGCGGAATGGCGCGTATCCTCATCCCCAGTTCGATCGCCGTGTGGGGAAAAGGCGTCCCATCCCCCGCGCCCCAGGAAAGCGCGCTCAAACCGACGACCATGTACGGCGTCACGAAGGTCGCGGGGGAATTGCTCGGCGATTATTTCGTGCGACGCTTCAACCTCGACGTCCGCGGTCTGCGCTACCCGGGCATCATTTCCGCGGAAACCTTCCCCGGCGGAGGGACGACCGATTACGCCGTCGCCATCTACTACGACGCAGTCCGGTACGGCCGTTACACGTGTTTCGTGCGCGAGGACACGCGCCTCCCGATGATGTACATGCCGGATTGCATCACGGCGATCATAGACCTCGCCGAGGCGGATTTCGCTTCCCTCAAGCACCACTGCGATTTCAACGTGGGATCGATGAGCTTCTCGGCGGGTGAACTGGCGGCTTCCATCCGCAGGCATATCCCGGATTTCACCGTCGAGTACAAACCCGATGAACGGCAGATCATCGCGGACAGCTGGCCGGACGAGGTCGACGACTCGGCCGCGCGGGAGGAATGGGGCTGGCGTCCCCGGTACGACCTCGAGGCCATGACGGCCGACATGCTCGCGAAACTCCGGGAGAAACACGCGCGGGGCGAGATCTGATCGATTCCGTTCCCCAGGGACGGCGGAATCACCCTCCCGCCCGGTCGACGTTCCATGGCGTCGAGGCGGGCACCGGACTTTTGCCGGGGCGATCGATTTCTCTATCTTCATTGTTCGGATCGTTCCTTTCACACGCCTACGCTCGGAGGAGAACATGAAACGGTACCCCGTCCTCGTCATCGGTCTCGTCATCGTCGGAATCCTCGTCCTCTGGTATATCGGCACGCAGAATTCTCTCGTGACAGCCGAGGAGAACGTCAACGCTGCATGGAGCCAGGTGCAGAACGTCTACCAACGCCGCGCGGACCTGGTCCCCAACCTCGTGGAAACGGTCAAGGGGTATGCACGCCAGGAGGAGCGCGTCCTGACCGAAGTCACGGAAATGCGAGCGAAAGTCGGGAGTATGACGGTCTCGAAGGAAATCCTGGACGACCCGGAGGCGTTCAAACGTTTCGAGGAGGCGCAGACCAAACTCGGCGGGGCCCTGTCGCGCCTCCTGGCGGTCGCGGAGAATTACCCGGACCTGAAGTCGAACCAGAATTTCCTCGCATTGCAATCCCAGCTGGAAGGAACCGAAAACAGGATCGCAGTCGAGCGCAGGCGGTTCATTCAGGCGGCGCAGGAATACAACACGAAAATACGCCGCGTCCCCACGAGCATCGTCGCTTCGGTCGGCGGCTTCAAACCGAAGGCGTACTTCACGGCGACGGAAGGCGCAGAGCGGGCGCCTGAAGTCAAATTCTGATTCGTGAGGCCGCTGCCCGTTCATATCGCCGTCGCCGCGACGCTCCTTCTCGCCGTAGGACATGCACACGCCGAATTCCGCATCCCTCGCCTCCAGAAGTACGTCACGGATCTCGCGGGTGTTTTGAGCCCCTCATTCGCGGAGGAACTCGACCGCAGGCTCGCGGAGTACGATCGCTCGACGTCGAACCAGTTCGTCGTTCTCGTTCTGCCGTCGCTCGAGGGGGAATCGATCGAGGATGTCGCATTGCGCACGGCGGAGCTGAACGGCATCGGTCGCAAGGGCCGGGACAACGGACTTCTGTTCCTCATCGCCGCGCAGGACCGGAAGATGCGGATCGAAGTCGGGTACGGACTGGAGGGTGTCGTGACGGACGCCCTCACGTCGAGCATCATCCGGAATGTCGCCGCTCCGAAGTTCCGCGAAGGGGACTTCGACGGCGGGATCGGCGCCGCGATGGAAGCCCTCATGCAGGCAGCGCGCGGCGAATACCGGCCGGTGGAGGAGAAACCCGCCGTGAAGGAACGCGGCGGGCGCACCATCGTCTTCGTGTTCTTCGTGCTCTTCATCCTGTTGAGCATCATGCGCAGGAAGAGAGGCGGCGTGTTTTGGTTCATCTGGCCTTTCGGGGGCTTCTCCGGCGGTGGTTTCTCCGGCGGCGGATTCACGGGTGGCGGGTTCTCCGGCGGTTTCAGCGGCGGAGGCGGCGGTTTCGGTGGGGGAGGCTCCAGTGGAAGCTGGTAGAAGGGGGGATATCACCTGCCCGAACCGGTTCGAGCGGAAGAAGACCGTAGTGCCCTGGCACGCCCTTCTCCCTCTTTTCCTGGCCGGTCTCGTTTTCCCAGGCTGCGGCCGGCATGGGAGCCCTGCGAAAGAGGAGGCAATGCTCCACGAGACGGCGGCGGGACCGTTCCGCCCGTACGATTCCACGCGCGTGATCGTCGACAGCATCCGGATGGATCTCAACCGCGACGGGAAGAGCGAGTTCGTCGTGACCTCCTACGACGCCACCATGCCGTGGGACCCGCTCCTCCCCGCACGGTTCGACCGTCTCGAAATTTTCACGCTCGACCCGAGGCGCGGCGGTTTTCGGTCCGCTTTCGTCGACCCGGTCGAAAACGGAGCATCCGTGTCGGTGGAAGACGTGACGAAAAACGGCATGCTCGAAATCGTCGTCCGGACCGACGCAGGCGGGAACGACCCGATCGCGAGCACGGGCCTGGCCGTGTACGGGTGCCGGTCGGACGGATCCTTCACCGTGCTCTTCGTCTCGACAGAGGGTGCGCCCGAGATCAAGGATATCGACGGGGACGCACGCCCCGAGATTCTCGTCACCGGCCAGTACTGGGGTGTGACCCCGCACGCCGACGTCCTGGTTTTCACCGCGGAAATCCACCGTTTCGACGGGGAGAAATTCGTCGAGGACAACCGTGCCTACGCGGCGTACTTCGATGCCGAGATCTCCCGTGCGCGGGCGGAGTACGAGCGCCTCAAGTCCGCCAAAGTTCAGCGCGACGCCGAAGCATCGGAGCGGTTGTACCGCGCTTTCGCATCTCTCGCCTTGTGGGTGGTCGCGAAAGGGGACCTCTATGGGCTCCGGACGCTCTGGAACAACGAGCGGCAAATGCTGGCGGCCCGCCTCTCTCAGGATCAGTTCGACGACCTGGACGGTCTCGTCCAGGATGTCCTCGGCATGCAGCAGCAGGTACGCGTCGGTCCGCCCCGCCGGAGGGCGTTCGGATGAAAGGGAGAATGCGTTTCGTCGTGGGGGGTGCGAACCGCATTTCCCTCGCTGCAGCGGTCGCGTTTCTCCTTTCCCTTCCCGCCGCGGGACAGGGAACACCGGGCGCATCGGACGAAACGGCGCTTGCGGATCTGCTCCGCCGTGCGGCACGGGAAAGCGCCCTTCGCACGGAGGGGATTCCCGTCCATCTCCGGATCACGCCCGAGACGGTACACCCGATGGTATGGCAGGTTTTTTCGGAGGAACTGACGCAACGCGGCGCGACCGTGTACACAGGGAGGCAGGGGGCCGCCCGCATGCGCCTGACGGTGGACGTTAGGGAACTGCGGATTTCCGCTGTCCCGCACCGGGATTCTTCCTATCTTCGCACGTCCGTGGCGGTTCTCGGCGTCTTCGGAACGGACGAAACCGACGGCGCCGTCCGATGGTCGAAAGAGTATCGATACGCCGAAACGGATACCGTCGCAGGTGTTCTCGTGTGCCGGGAAAAGGATTTCCGCACGACGGATGCGCCCGATCTGTGGGATGCCGTTTTCGGACCGATCATCGCAGTCGCTGCGGCGGTTGTCATCGTCGTTCTCCTCTTCACCGTCAGAGGCTCTTGAATGCGCAGCCCCCTTCCGTCGTTTCTGTACCTGGTCGCCTGTATCGTGCTCTTCGCCCGTTGCGGGGGATCGAAGCCGGACGAGACCATGTCGCCCGAAGAACGTTTCCGCCTCGGTATGCTCGAGTATGGGAAGAAACGCTACACCGAGGCGTTACAACACTTCGACGTGATCCGCCTTCAATTCCCCGGCAGCCCGGTCGCGGACAGTGCGCGGTTCTTTTCCGGCATGAGCCGTTTCGCCTCGGAAGAGTACTTGCTCGCGAGTTACGAGTTCAGCCATCTCCTCCAGTACAACGCGTCCCACACCCTGCACGCCGACGCGCAATACATGTACGCGCGCTGTTTCGTAGAGCTCTCCCCGAAGAGTCAGCTCGACCAGACGTATACGTTCCGCGCCATCGATGCCTTGCAGTCTTTCATCGAGAACCATCCGCGCGACCCGCGCGTCGCGGAAGCCGAACGGACCATCCGTTCCCTCACCGAGAAGCTCGCGAAAAAGGAGTATGAGACGGGACTACTCTACCTGAAGCTCGAGAACACGCGCGCGGCGGAAGTGTATTTCGACAATGTGTTCGACAAGTATTACAACACGGAATACGCCGACGACGCGCTCGCGATGAAGATCCGCATCCTCATGAAACGAGGGAAGCACGCCGAGGCGGCGCCCTTCATCGATCTCTTCCTCGAAAAGTTCCCGGACAGCCCGTATACCGGCGAGGTGAAAGGGTATCGCGATTTCGTGACGGCGCACGGTTTCTCGGCGGATTCCCGCGGTCAGCGGCGATGAACCGGACAAAGACGGCACACGGATTCTCCCTGCGCGGGGAGGGCGAAAAAACCCGGAGGGGGAGAAGCGCGTGATGAAAGCGAGACGGGATTCTGCGGGGTGTGCACGCGGGACCCTTCCGTGCGACGCGCGGCACATCCCCCGCAGTGTGCGGAGGAGAGCGTTTCCCCCCAGCTCCGCGAGCAGGCGTATCCTGCGGATATCCGCCATCGGATTCGTGCTCCTCTTGTTCCCCGCGCTGCTGACGGCGCAACAACAGGATTGGCGACAGTTCAGCGACGAGGCATTCATCGCGTATCTCCGATCCGTCCGCGAGGGGCGTGTCGTACAGGGTGTACAAGGCATCGCTGTGCATGCGCCGTGCCGCTTCGATCTCACGCTGGAAACCGCCCGCCGGCTTTCCCTCATTTCCCCCGCCCTCAAGCAAGATCTCGAGAGCCTTCTCCGGCCTCTCCGTACCCAGACGGATATCGTCAGCGCGAGCGGGAAATTCATCGTTCATTTCGACACGACAGGCTCGAACACGCCCGCCCTCCTCGACGCCGGAGGCAACAGGATCCCCGGGACCGCTCATGCGTACGCGACCGCTCTCGCCGTCGCGCTCGACAGTGCGTACGAGATGGAAGTGGTGCGTGCGGGCTACCTCCCGCCGCCGTTCGAGACGGGGCGGAACACGTACGCCGTCTACATTCGGGAAATGGTGAGCGATTACGGGTGGACGGTCCCCGTCGTGCAGATCCCCTCGACAACCGTCCAGCCGCTCTACACGACGTACATGGAAATCGACAACGATTTCGCGGGGAAGTATTACACGAAGGGCCTCGATGGGGCGAGGGCGACGGTGGCACACGAATTCCACCACATGATCCAGTTGGGCAGATACGGGGCCTGGTACTCGGACCGATGGGTCCACGAGATGTCCTCGACCTATTACGAGGACTACGTTTTCGATCGCATCAACGATTACTACCAGTACCTCCCGGATTTCTTCGCGCACACGGAACGCCCCCTCTACGCGTGGGGCGAGTGGGGGTATCCCCTCATCGTTCTGCCGAAAATGCTCGAGAAGCGGTTCCCAAGCGGCGTGCTCCGCGGGATGTGGGAGGGTATGCAGCGATATGAGCCCGTGACCGCGCTCGACAACGCCTTACGGAACGCATCGCCCCCGAGCGATCTCACCGCGGAGATGTGCATCTTTGCACGGTGGAACTACGCGACGGGGTTCCGCTTCGCCGACGCGGCGCCGGAGGATCGCTACGACGAGGGGGCCGTTTACCCCCTCGTGAGCTTCGCCTCCACCATTGAGCTCGCGGGCGACACCGCCGCCTTCGGAATGTATGTCCCGCCCCTGGGGACCGTCTTCGTCCGGGCGTTCACCGGTGCGGATACGGTCGCCTTTTCCGTGACGAATATCGACGTCGAAGCGGCGAAACAGAGGTCCGCCTCGCCGGCGGAGTTTCAGCTCACGGTGCGAAAAGGCCCGGGTGGCGATGAGTTCACGCCGATCGGGAACGAATGGTTCTACCGCTTCAAAACGTTTTCCCCGGGCAATCTCTACCTGACCGTCTTCGCGAAAGGCCGAGTCCCGGACATCATGGCGCTGGTATACCCCAACCCGTACGACCCGCAACGGGACGGGCTGATCCGTTTTTCCATCCCGTCGGATATTGCCGCCGTAACCGGTGAACTCGCGGTGTACTCGGTCTCCATGGACCTCGTCGACCGCACGACGGTGAACGTGCGGAGCGATGCGCTTTTCGGGAGATACATGCCGTGGGACGGCACGGTCTCCGGCGGGAGGCCCTTGGGGAGCGGGGTGTACATCTATTTCATCCGTATCGCGGGGAGAACCCTGTCCGGCAAGTTCGCCGTCGTCCGCCGGTGACGCCGTGCGCATCGTCGCCTCGAATCTCTCCCGAACGTTCGGCCGCATGGAGGTGTTCCGCGGCGTTTCGTTCGCAGCCGGCAAAGGCATGGTGCTCGGCATCACCGGTCGTAACGGTTCCGGAAAAACGACGCTGTTGAAAATCGCAGCGGGACTTCTGGGTCCCACGACCGGCACCATCTCCTGGTCGGTGGGCAGCACCGCGCTGGAACCCCGGCATGTGTACCGTCACATCGGTTTCGCCGCCCCCTACCTCGCCCTGTACGACGACATGACGGTCGAAGAGAATCTGCGTTTTTTCGCTGCCATGCGCGGCCTGCGCCTCGAGTGGAATCGTATTGCCTCGTTCCTCGATTCCGTCGGCCTCACGGCGGGACGGGAAGATCCTCTCCGCGCCTTCTCGTCGGGGATGAAACAGCGGGTGCGCCTTCTCTTCGCTCTGCTCCACGACCCGCCCGCTCTGCTCCTCGACGAGCCGGGGACAAATCTCGACGAAGAGGGCCTCGACATCGTGCGCGGGATCGTCCGTTCGAGGCGTTCGATCGGACCCGTTCTCATCGCGACGAACGACCATGCGGATATCGAACTGTGTGACGGGGTCATCCGCCTGTCCGATTGAATTTCCTGCAGCGAAATTTCCCGAACCATCTTGTCTCCTTGGGCAGGGCCTGCTAGTTTCGTTCTCACATCTTCCCTATTGGACGATCGGCCGGGGCTCATCGCGTCACTTTCTTCATGGGGGAGGACCTGTCGGTGTTTCCCGGTCGATGGGGAAAGGGAGTGGAGCAGTCCTATTTTAAGAGAGAATGAGCAGCGGGCGATGAAAGCACATGGGATGATTCAGGTCGCAGAATCCTTGGGGGATATGGTCTATCGATACCGTCTCCCCGGCGGGGAAATGGAATACGTGAGCCGCTCTGCGTGGGAGCGGTATCGTCCGGGCGAGGAACCGCCCGTGAACGCGAGGGATTTCCGAAGGCGTTTCATCCACGACGACAGCCCGGGCGACCCGGCGGGAGTCATCGAAGAACATGAGCGCGAGAGGAAAAGCGGGTGTGTCGATTACCTCGCTTCACTCGCCGGAGGGGATGTACGCTGGGTCGAGGACAGGTTCGCCGTCCTTCAAGACGACTGCGGCGATTTCGCTGTCGTCGTCGGAGCGATATCCGATATCCACGCGAGGAAAACGGCGGAGGAGGAACCCCGGAACAGGGAGAGAATGCTTCGCATGGAATACGAGCAGTCCGCGGACGGATTCGTCCGTCTCGATCTCTCCCATCGCATGGTGGACACCAACCCCGCTTTCCGCCGGTTGGTCGGGTACGAGGCGGAAGAATTGGCAGGGATGACGCCCGAAAACATTACGCATCCCGACGACTGGCAAAGGGAACGCGAGATCGTTTGCGCGATGGTTCGGAGCGGTACCCCCTTTTGCACCCTTCAGAAACGCTATGTCAGGCGGGACGGTGCAACGGTGTGGGCGGAGTTGACGGTGACAGCGGTACGGGACGAGAGCGGCGCCCCTGCGGGTTTCATGGCCATCGTGCGCGATATAACCGAAAAACACCGGGCGGAGGAAGAAATCCGCTCCTGGCGGACACTCTACGAACTCGTGACGGCGGCGTCCGGCCAGGTGGTCTACGATCTCGACATCCCATCGGGCAGTATCCGATGGGGGGGGAGCATCGAGGCTGTTCTCGGCTATGGCGGGACGGAACCGATGTGTGATTTCGCTTGCTGGGCGGAAGCGATACACCCCTCCGACAGAGATCGCGCGCTCGCGGGGTTCGAACGGTGCCGCCGGACGCTCCAACCGTACGAGGAGGAGTTCCGATTCCGCCGTGCCGACGGCGGGTATGCGTGGATACTCACGCGGGGGTTTTTCCTCCCCGGCGAAAGTGGGACCGCCGAGCGCATGGTCGGCATGATGATCGACATCGAGAGGAGTGTCAACGCCGAGAACGCCCAGCGGGAAAACGAGCGGAAGTACCGGACGCTCTTCGAGGTCTCCCCGTCGGGGATCCTCGTGGAAAACGCGGCGGGTACGATCGTCGACGTCAATGCCGCCTTCTGCCGCTCGTGCGGGTACCGACGCGAGGAACTCGTCGGCAAACCCATCGAGTTCCTCGTGCCGGAAGAACACCTCACCGCGCTCCGCCTCCACCGGGCGGACGTTCTCAAAGGGAAAACCGTCGCGCACGACATCGAATGCCGGAGGAAGGACGGCGGGAAATGCTGGCTGGCATTCCACGAGATCGCCCTTCCCGGACCCGACGGCGAAGCCGGTATCCTCGTCGTGGCGGACGACATCACGGCGCGGAGGGAACAGGAGCGCAAGATGGCGGAGGCGAAGGAGAACGCCGAGCGCTCCGAGAAACTCAAGGATGTCTTCATCGCGAACGTGTCCCACGAGATCCGCACGCCGCTCAACGTGCTCGTCGGGTTCGTCGATCTCATCGGGGAGATCTACCGCGACATGATCGCACCGGAACACGCGGAACTGTTCCGGACCATCGACCGCTCCGGGAAACGCCTGCTCCGGACCATCGAACATCTCCTCAACATTTCGAGCATCCAGGCGGGGACGTTCCAGGCCAGGTACGAAACCCTCGACCTGGCCGAAGCCATCGCCCAGGTCGCCGCGGACATGAGGCCGTTCGCGCACGCCAAAGGTCTCTCCCTCGAGACATCCTACGCGGGCCGGAAAATCTACGGTGTGCTCGACCGTTACGCGTTCGAACAAGCGCTCATCAACCTGGTGGACAACGCGATCAAGTTCACGCCCGCAGGGTACGTCCGCATATCTCTCACGGTCGAGGATGAATGGGCTCGAATCGATATCGTCGACAGCGGGATTGGTATTTCAGACGAGTATGCTCCATATATTTGGGAGAAATTCTCCCAGGAATCGGGCGGGACAGCGCGCCCCTTCGAAGGTCTGGGACTCGGTATGGCATTGACGAAGCATTACGTGGAGCTCAATCGCGGTATGATCTCTTTATCCAGCACGAAAGGCGGCGGGACCACGGTCACCATGTTTTTCCCGCTCGATGAATACGCGGGCGATCATTTCGAGGCCGGACCGAAGCCGTCGCACGGCGTCTCTTCCGAAGCTTCCCGAAAGAGGCGGGTTCTCGTCGTCGAAGACGACCCTCAGAGCCAGCAATACATGAAGATCCTTCTCGGGAAGGATTACCTCGTGGATATCGCCCCGACGGCAGGCGCCGTTCTCGAGATTCTCGGCAAGACGCCGGTGGACATCATCCTCATGGACATCTCGCTTCACGGCGAGATCGACGGCCTGCAATTGACGCGCATCATCAGGCAGAAACCCGGGTGCGAGCGCATTCCCATCATCGCCGTGACAGCGCATGCCTTTCCCTCGGACCGCCAGAGGAGCCTCGAGGCCGGATGTACGGAATACATCTCGAAACCGTTCCAGCGCGATCAGCTCATGAGGCTCATCGCCGGTCTGACGGGGGAATGAGCGCCCGTCCACGATCCGCGAGAACGCGGCCCACGGTGGCATGGTCGACCGCGGCGATCATACGGGTACGCGAGGGGACCTCATGCCCCGAACCGTGCTTAGCCTCTTCCCTCTTCGCGATGGGAAGCGGAGAATCATGACGATCCATCCCGCTCTTGCTTTGCTCGCCAAGGATTTCCGGGGGGAGTGGAGAACCCGCTATGCCGTCAACACCCTCCTGATGTTCATCGTCGTGACCCTCTCGGTCGTCGTTTTCGCCTTGGCGGGGGAAACGTTGACGTCGGGTGTGCAGGCGGGCCTGCTATGGGTCGTCCTTTTCTTCAGTGCGATGAACGGCATGTCCCGCTCGTTCCTTTCCGAAGAGGAGCGGGGTACCACGCTCACCCTCCGACTCCTCGCCGACCCGTCCGCCATCTACCTCGGCAAACTCTTGTTCAACCTGGTGCTCGCCCTCCTGCTCAACGTGTTCATCGTGTTGCTCTTCCTCGTATTCCTCGAGGGTTTTCTCATCCGCCAGCCTGGGTTGTTCTTGGCGGTGATCCTGGGCGGGGGGGCGGGTGTCGCTGCAGCGACCACCGTCATCGCTGCCATGATCGCGCGCGCAGGCAGCAAGGGTCCTCTCTTCCCCGTTCTCTCCTTCCCCGTTCTCCTCCCCCTGCTGATGTCCGGTATCTCGGCCACGAAGATCGCGATGGAGGAAACGGAATGGACCCTCGCGCTCCCGGAACTGGGTGTGCTGGCGTCGTATATCGCCGTCGTCGTTGCCGCATCGTTCTTTCTGTTCGATTTCGTTTGGAAAGATTGAAGCGGGAGGTGTCGTCGCCGATGTGGTGGAAAACCCTTCTCTTCACGTGGATCGCGGTGTTCAGCGCGATGGCCCTCGTCGTGCCTGTCGCAGGGACTTTCGATGCGGTCCGCGCCAGAGGATGCGGCGGTGCCCCGTATCCCGTGCGTGCGACGATTCCCGATCCGCGCGCGGGAGTCCATGTGGGGAACGGGATCGCCGTACCCGCCGTCGACCGAAACGGGAATCGTGCGATGCTCGTTTTCCCCGCGCAACCGGACGGTCTGGCGGATGGGCGCACGTACGTGGTCCGCGTATGGGCCGACTCCGCTTCCAGGCTGTTCCACGTCGCATCCGTCGTTTCGATCGACCCGTTATGGACTTTCCCTTACATCGCCGGTCTCGGGGAGCGTGCACGGATCATTTTTTTCCACGTACCCACCGCATGGCTCAGCGTCATCGCGTTCCTCGTCTCCCTGTGGTATGGGGTATCGTACCTTCGGAGAAGGCGCGGAGAAGACGATGCGCTTTCCGCCGCCTCGGCCGGTCTCGGGCTGTTGTTCTGCCTGCTCGCGACGGCGACCGGTTCGCTCTGGGCGAAATTCAATTGGGGATCCTTCTGGAACTGGGACCCACGGGAGACCTCGATCTTCGTTCTCTTGCTCGTGTATGGTGCCTATTTCGCCCTTCGTTCCGCCGTGGAGGACGCCGGGAAACGCGCCGTTCTCTCGGCCGTATACGGAATCCTCGCTTTCGTGAGCGTCCCATTCTTTATTTTCATCGTCCCGCGCGTGCTACCCGGTTTGCACCCCGGTTCGGCGGACGATACGGGAAGCGGACCGATTCTCGGCGGTGGGGGCATAGACATGGGGATGCGCGTCGTGATGTACGCGCTCCTCGTGGGTTTCACCGGGCTCTTCTCCTGGATGCTTCGCCTCGCCGACCGTGTCCACCGCCTCGAAGCCGAGAGAGGACACGATTGAGAAGCAGGGGATCGAAAAAGCCGACCGGCGGGGCAATGCCGGCGAACGGGCATGGAATTCCGGAGAAAGAGGCTCTCGCATCGGCTGAAGGTCCGCGGAAGCGTTTTCTCTCCACGCGAAAAAACGTATCATAGACACGCCATGTACGAATTTCTCGCAGAACACTCGGAATACGTCGTGCTGGCCGTCGCGCTGATCGTGTGGGCTGGGGTGTTCGCATACCTCGTCCGCATCGACCGCCGCGTGCGAAAGCTTGAACGCAAACCGTGAGGGGCGCGTGATGGCGAAGCGCAGGTATCTCATCGGGGGACTGGTCATCGTGGTGTCCCTCGTGATCGGCGGGTACGCGTTCCTTCGGGGGAGCGTGAAGTATGCGACGTTCGGCGAGGCGGAACGGTCGGGGAAACGCGTCCAGGTCGCCGGCACGTGGATCCGCGAGCGCGGAAGCGTGTACGACCCGCGGACAAACACATTCGCGTTCTCCATGCGCGACGGGGAGAACCGAGAGGCCGAAATCGTGCTCCATGGGCCGAAACCCAACAACTTCGATCTTGCGGAGAACCTCGTCGTGAAAGGGCGTTTCGAGAACGGGACATTCCATGCAACGCAGGTTCTCACGAAATGCCCTTCGAAGTACACCGGCGAACCCTCGCCGGGGCACCCCGAGGGTATCCCGAAGGAGAACCCTTGAGCACACGGCATCCCGACCGTGCCGTCGCGTTCACCGGCACGGAGTTCGCATGACGTTCGACCCGATCGGTTTCCTCGGAAGGCTCGCCGTGGGTGCTGGGTTCGCGGCGGCCGTCACCGCGTCGATCCTTTCCTTCCTCGCTCTTCGGCGCCCTCGACTCGCTGCGATAGGGTGGAGGGCGTTCCAAGCGGCCGCCGTCACGGTCTGCATCGCCTCGGCCGCGCTGTTGATGCTCATTCTCGATCACCGGTTCGAGTACGAGTACATCCGGGCATACAGTTCGCGCGATCTCCCGTTGGGCCTTCTCCTTTCGACCTTCTACGCCGGGCAGGAAGGGAGCATCCTGCTTTGGGCGCTGGCGGTCGGGCTCATCGGCATCGGATTCCTCACGTCCGTGCGAAAGCAGGGGAACGACGCGGAAGTAACGACCGGTTACGCAGCGGTTCTCGCGTTTCTCCTCCTCCTCCTCCTCGTCAAGAGCCCTTTCGCCGCTCCCGATGTCCCGCTCGTTCCCCGTGACGGCCGCGGGTTGAATCCGCTCCTGCGGAATTTCTGGATGCAGGTCCACCCGCCGGTTCTCTTCCTCGGCTTCGCGGCCATGACACCGCCGTTCGCCCTCGCCCTGGGCGCCCTCGCCCGGAGGCGATACGGGGGATGGGTGATCTCCGCACTGCCCTGGGTGGCGGGCGGCGCCGCCATGCTGGGGCTGGGGATCGTACTCGGCGGGTTTTGGGCATACGAAACCCTTGGTTGGGGCGGATGGTGGGGGTGGGACCCCGTCGAGAACTCCTCGCTCATACCCTGGCTCGTTTCGGTCTCCGCCGTTCACACCATGCTCGTTCAGAAACGGACGGGCGGCCTGGTGATGACGAATTTCACGCTCGTCATCCTGGCTTTCCTCGCCGTGCTCTACTCCACGTTCCTGACGCGGAGCGGAGTCCTCGGCGAGGCGTCGGTACACGCGTTCGTCGACCCCGGCCGCTTCACCTTCACGCTCCTCCTCCTGTCCCTGTTCGTATTCACGGATACGGGGATTCTGCTTCTCCTTTCACGGTTCACGAACCTCGGGACGCGCGTCCTGCAGCGGCGGCCCGGTCTGCAGGGCGTTGCCGTCCTCTCCGCCCTCGTCGTCGCGCCGAGCATCCCGCTGTTCGCCGCCGTATCCGGGGATCTCGTCCCCGTCTTCCGGGTTGCCATCCAAAAGTCCCCGGCGGTGTGGGGCGTTTTCCTCTACCCGCTCCTCGGCCTTTCGTCCGCCTTGAACGCGACGGTGCCCTTGGCGCTGCCGGCCTTCATCCTCGAGCTGGGTGTCCTCGTCTACACGTTCACTGCCCGGCTCCACCCGGGTGTATCGATACGAAGTTTCCGCTTCCTTTCCCGGGAGACGTTCCTCGGTTTCGGCGCGCTCACCCTCGGGATCTTCGCGGCAGCCGTCCTGTTCGGGACTTCTCTGCCCGTAATCCCGCATCCCGTGATCGAGTGGATCAACGATTTCCTGAGTCGCACGGGTTCTCTGGCAGCGGTCGGGAATACCGTCGAGCCTACATTCTACGAGACATTGGGTCTTCCGCTGGCAATTCTCATGATGGCGCTGACCGCCACTGCGGTCGCCTTGAAATGGACCGAAGACACATGGGCGGGCGTGGCGAGAAAACTCACCATCCCGCTCATGACGGCAGCGTTGTGTTCCACCGTCCTCGCTTTCGCCGGTGTCCGTGAGCCGTGGATGCTGGCCCTGGGGTTCTTCGCGATCCTCGCGACGGCAGTGAACGCCCGGGCCGGCTGGCGCGTGCTCAGGGGCGAACCTCGATATGTGGGGGCTTACCTTTCGCATATCGGGGTCGGGGCGCTCCTCCTCGGCGTCATCGGCTCCGGCTTCCTTGCGCGCAGCCGAGTGCTGGAACTCCCGGAAGGCGGGCGGGTCGAAGCGCTCGGACACGTCTTCACCTACGCGGGATACGAGCCGATCGAGGGCGGCACGAAGTTCCGTTTCAAGGTCGCGGTAGCGGAGACCGGCGGACGGGAGGCCGATACCGTCGGACCCGTGATGTACGAAACGTGGTACGGAGGCGCGCGGCAGGTCATGCGCATCCCCGGTATCGAACGGTACTGGCGGAAGGACGTCTACATCGAACCGCACGGTCTCACCGAACCGGCACCATCGGGGTGGCGGGCAGTGCGTTTCGAGCGTGGTGTCGACGTTCCGTTCGGCGGGTACACCATCCGGTTTCACGACATCGAGTCCGGGGGTGCTGTCGTATCCGACCCATTCCGGCTCGCTGTCGTGTTCCAGGTAACGCGGAGCGGCAAGGCGCCCCGCTTTCTCACGGCGAGAAAGTTCCGCGGCCCGGACGGCGTCGTCGACGAACCCGCGCGGACGGGAGAAGGCGACCTCGAAATCGTCCTCGACGGCGCATCCTGGGACAGGGAAAAAAAGACCGTCGAGTCCGTTTCCGCTCGCATCCGCAACCCGAGGGCAACCCCGAACCGATCGGGCCGCGACACCCTGATCGTTCAGGTCTCCGTCAAGCCGTTCATGACGCTGGTCTGGGCAGGCGTTGCCCTCGTGATCGCGGGGTTCGTGACAGCGGGTTTTCGTCGGGCGAAAGACGCTGTGCGGCTCGCGCGGCGAAGAATCGAGCCTGTGGAGCACGAAGTCGAGCGGGATGTCCCCCAGCTTGTCGATGTTCCGGCCGGTTCGGGACCGTTGGAGGGAGAGGGAAACGGCTGCCCCGATACCGCGCGGGCGGAGTGATACCCAGGCGGGTCCGACCACACGGCCCGAGGGCGGGGAACGCGTTTGTATCCTCGAGGGGACTTCCCTATGTTCGCACCGAATGCCCGTGCGCATTCACAGGACACATGCCGAGGGATAGTTGAACCGCCGTCGGCAAGGCGTCCCGTCACCGCCGAGCGGCGGTCGTATCCATGAAAGCACCTGTTCCTCAACTCGCCATTCCCACGCATCCCTTGCCGTACCGGCCGCGGTATACCCCGGTGCCTGTCGGCACTCGATCGCCGGCGGGTGCCGTGTCACCGCTACGGGCACCTTTTCCCCGCTTTCCCTTTTCCGTTTGATATAACCAACCGATGAAGGTCACATGGCCAGTTTCTTTTCATTTCTCCGGTCTTCGATCCTGAGCAAGGTGGTGATGGCGGCGACGGGGATCATCCTGCTCCTGTTCCTGATCGGCCACATGCTCGGGAACATGCAGATGTACCTCGGACCGGCACGGATGAACGCTTATGCAGCGATGTTGCAGGGGCTCGGAGGTGCGTTGTGGATCGTCCGTGCCGTCCTGTTCCTCTCCGTCGTCCTCCACGTCATCACCTCGATCCGGCTGAAGCTCTCGAACATGGCGGCGAAGCCCTCGGCTTACGTGAGGAAGAAGTGGGTGAAGGCCACGCTGACGTCGCGCACGATGTTCCTGACCGGCTCGACCATCGCCCTGTTCGTGACGTACCACCTCCTCCATTTCACGTTCAAAGCGACCCACCCGCAGTATGCGGGGCTTCGCGACACGTTCGGGCGCATGGACGTGTACGCGATGGTCATCGCGGCATACCGGGAACCGCTGATCTCATTGGTCTACATCGCGGCGATGGTCTTGCTCGGGTTCCACCTCAACCACGCGACGCTGAGCGCCTTGCAAACACTGGGGGTGAACCACCCGAAGTACAACGGGTTCATCGAGAAGCTGAGCATCACCGTCTCGCTCCTCATCGTGCTCGGGTTCATTTCGATCCCGTGCGGCGTATTCCTCGAGATCATCAAACCGGTGCAAGCGACCGTTGCAGGAGGGATGTGACATGACACTCGATGCCAAGATCCCGTCCGGTCCCATCGAGCAGAAATGGGACAACCATCGATTCGAGATGAAGCTCGTCTCCCCGGCCAACAAGCGGAAATTCAGCGTGATCGTCGTGGGGACGGGGCTCGCGGGGGCCTCGGCCGCCGCCTCGCTCGCCGAGCTCGGTTACAACGTCGAGGTCTTCTGTTACAACGACAGCCCGCGACGCGCGCACTCCATCGCCGCACAGGGCGGCATCAACGCCGCGAAGAACTATCCGAACGATGGCGACAGCATCCGCCGGCTCTTCTACGACACGGTCAAGGGCGGGGATTACCGCGCACGGGAGGCCAATGTGTACCGGCTCGCCCAGGTGAGCAGCGCCATCATCGACCAGTGCGTGGCCCAGGGCGTGCCGTTCGCCCGCGAGTACGGGGGGTATCTCGACAACCGATCCTTCGGCGGCGCACAGGTTTCCAGGACCTTCTACGCGCGCGGCCAGACGGGCCAGCAGCTGCTCCTCGGCGCGTACTCGGCCATGATGCGGCAAGTGGGGCTCGGCATGGTCCGTTTCCATTCCCGGACCGAGATGCTGGATATCGTCGTCGTGGACGGCGCCTGCCGCGGCGTCGTCACGCGGGATCTCGTGACGGGGAAAATCGAGTCGTGGGCGGCGGATGCGGTAATCCTCGCCACGGGAGGGTACTCGAACGTCTTCTTCCTTTCTACCAATGCCATCGCCTGCAACGTCACCGCGATTTACCGCGCCTACAAGAAAGGGGCGTTTTTCGCCAACCCATGCTTCACGCAGATCCACCCGACGTGTATCCCGCTTTCGGGCACGCACCAATCGAAGCTCACGCTGATGTCCGAGTCTCTCCGGAACGATGGGCGCATCTGGGTCCCGAAAGCGAAAGGCGACAAGCGCCCCCCCAACGAGATCCCGGAGGACGAACGCGACTATTACCTCGAACGCATGTACCCGAGTTACGGCAACCTCGCCCCGCGGGACATTTCCTCGCGTGCGGCCAAGCGCGTCTGCGACGAGGGGCGTGGCGTCGGACCGACCGGCTACGGCGTGTACCTGGACTTCGCGGAATCGATCCGGCGGCTGGGGCGAGCTGTCATCGAGGAACGCTATGGGAACCTGTTCGAAATGTACGAGCGCATCACCGGCGAGAACCCGTACGAGGTGCCGATGCGCATCTACCCCGCCGCGCACTATACGATGGGCGGGCTGTGGGTGGATTACAACCTCATGAGCACCGTCCCCGGCCTGCATGTTCTCGGCGAAGCGAATTTCTCCGACCACGGTGCGAACCGGCTCGGCGCGAGCGCGCTCATGCAGGGACTCGCCGACGGGTATTTCATCATTCCGTACACGCTTTCCCACTACTTCGCCACCGCGAAACCCGCCAAGGTGACGACGGACCACGCGGAGTTCCGCCGCGCCGAGAGCGAGGCGCACGAGAGGATTCGGAAACTTCTCGCCCTCAAGGGCAAGCGGACGGTTGCCGATATCCACCGCGAACTGGGTTCCGTCATGTGGGAATACTGCGGCATGGGCCGCAATGAGCAGGGCCTGAAAAAAGCGCTCGAGATCATCCCGACCCTGCGGGAGGAATTCTGGAACAACGCCATCGTCGTCGGATCCGGCGACGAGTTGAATCCTGCCCTCGAGCGCGCGGGCCGCGTGGCCGACTTCCTCGAATTCGCCGAACTCATGTGTCTCGACGCCCTCCACCGGAACGAGTCCTGCGGCGGGCATTTCCGCGAGGAGTACCAGACCGAGGACGGAGAGGCGAAACGCAACGACGAAGAGTACGCCTACGTCGCCGCCTGGGAATACGCCGGCGAAGGCAAATCCCCAATCCTGCACCGGGAACCCCTCGAGTTCGAGACCGTGAAGCTGCAGACAAG
This sequence comes from Bacteroidota bacterium, assembly GCA_029907355.1. Lineage (GTDB taxonomy): Bacteria > Bacteroidota > Ignavibacteria > SZUA-365 > SZUA-365 > JARYLZ01. Next base: position 20,756 of record JARYLZ010000021.1, read on the forward strand.
GAGTTACAAGTGATGAGACTCACCCTTCACATCTGGCGGCAGAAGAACGCCCGCGAGAAAGGGCGCATGGTGACCTACGAGCTCGACGGCGTCTCCGAGGACATGTCGTTCCTCGAGATGCTCGACATGCTCAACGAGAAATTGATGCGCAACGGCGAGGAACCGGTCGCCTTCGACCACGATTGCCGTGAAGGCATCTGCGGCGCGTGCTCCCTCGCGGTGAACGGCATCCCCCATGGCCACGAACCCTTGACGACGATCTGCCAGCTCCACATGCGGAAGTTCCGCGACGGGGACGCGATCTACATCGAGCCGTGGCGTGCCCGCGCTTTTCCGGTCATCAAGGACCTCGTCACCGACCGCAGCGCCCTCGACCGTATCATCGCGGCGGGCGGGTACATCTCGGTGCACACGGGCGGTGTGCCGGACGCCAATGCCATCCTCATCGGGAAAGAAGAAGCCGAAAGAGCGATGGACTTCGCCGCCTGTATCGGGTGCGGCGCTTGCGTCGCCGCGTGCAAGAACAGTTCGGCGATGCTCTTCGTGGCGGCGAAAATCGCCCAGTTCGCCTACCTGCCGCAGGGGCAGCCGGAACGCAAGCGCCGTGCGCTCGCCATGGTCGCGAAGATGGACGAGGAAGGCTTCGGTGCCTGCTCGAACCTCTACGAGTGCGAAGCCGTGTGCCCGAAAGGCATCAGCGTCTCGGCGATCGCTCTCATGAACCGCGATTTCATCCGCGCCAAACTCACCGAGGTCCCGCAAAAAACTACGGCCGGGGGGGGTTGACCATACGGCCGGACCATACGGGGCTCGCGCCTTGCCCTTCCGGGCTTCGGGCATACGGGGAATAAGTCCTCCCGTGGCTCGAAGGCGTTCGATCTTTCCCCATTTCGACCGGCGGCCGATCCGCTCGGCTCGGACCCAGCCGAGCCCGTCTTTCGCCGCATCGCTGTTCTGAGTATACTACGGCGCCCCTATCGAAGGCATCCCCGTGATGACATGTTTCCGCGAACTCGCCGATGACCACACCTCCGGTGCGACCGAGCTGATCCATCGCCTGCTCGCCGTCTGCGAGAACCACATCATCGGCGGTGAATACGAGGATTTGCGGAGAGGGCTCGCCCTGCTCGAGAATGAACAGAGGAGCATGCCCTCGTTCCATGCGGTCCTCCAGATTCTCAAGACGGACCTCCTGCCCCTCATCCGCGAAGAGGGGGACAACGCCGAGGCCATGAAGTACCTGCTCTCTCTCTCGGAAATCCTCGAAGAGTCCGGTCGGTCGGTTTCGCGGCTCTTCACGGATTTGTTCACGACGCCTCAGCGCGTCGTCACGTTGAGCAGGAGCGGGACCGTCATCCAAGCGCTCCAAGCGTTGCACGAGCGGTCCTTGCTCGCCCACCTCACCGTCCTGGAGTCTCGGCCGATGAACGAGGGGGTGAAAACGATCCGCGAGTTCAACGGGAAAGCGGAAGCCACCCTGTTCGTCGACGCGGCCGTGGGCGTCGCCGTGCAGGATGCGGATTGCGCCACTGTGGGGGCGGATTGCATCAGCGCCGACGGTTTCCTGCTCAACAAGACGGGCACATACCCCCTGGCACTGTGCTGCCGCGAGCGCGGCGTCCCGCTGTACGTGCTCTGCGACTCGCTGAAATTTTCACCCCAGCTTCGCGAGGCGATCGAGGTGGAAGACAGCCCCGCCTCCGACGTCGTCATCAAGCGGGCCAAGGACACGTTCACGATCTGGAACCGGTATTTCGAGTGGACGCCGATCGATCTCGTGAAGGCGTTCGTCACCGAGCGCGGCGTGTTCACCCCCGACAGCATTTCGCGCCTCGCGGGGGATTGAACCCATGCGCCGAAACCTTCTCGAGACGTCCGCCGGCGGGGACGCGGCATGAAACCCGGCGAGAAGAAGAAAGGGGGAAAACCCCGCGGACAAGCGCCGCCCCGACCGACGAAACGCGAACGGGACGGATGGGCTTACCCGGAAGTCCCGGTGTGGCGGGTGGGTATTGCATTCGGCGTTCTCGCGCTCGCCCGAGTGGTGACGTCTTTTTTCCCGGCCGAACGACTGTGGGGATTGCATCACACGGCATTTCTCCCGGCGTGGACGACCTGGACACTGGCCGCCGCCGCGCTCGCGTTCTGCACCCCGGTTCTGCTCCCCGCGTTTCGTTCCGCGGGCGGTCTTTTGTTCGGAAAAGAGGGGGGGAATGCGCCTTCGTTTCGCCCGTGGGTTCTCGCCGTCGGTGCGGCGTGCCTGTTCTGGGCGTTGCGGCTCGAGACGTATTTCCTCGGGGACGGTGCGGTGTACCTCTCGGAGATCTATCGCTTCGTGCGCGGGATCCCGGGTTCGGAAGATGTCCTGTACTCGAAAGGTTCGGCTCCCGGGACGGGTTGGGTGCACGCACAGGTCGCCCGGGCGGCATTCCGGACTGCTCCATCCGCGTCGAGCCTGCTCGCGCACCCCCAGTTCGCGTTCTGGGTCGTCGGTGCATGCGCCGGCGCGTGTTTCGTCTTCCTCGCCTGGCACGCGGCGCGATCTCTCTTCGAAAGGGGGGGGGAACGCCTCGCCTGCTTCACGCTCTGCACGGCGGCTCCGGGTGTTCTGTTCTTCTTCGGGTACGTCGAGTATTACACGCTGTTCTACACGGCTTTCGCCGCCTACCTTTTCTTCGGTATGCGCGCCGCTTCGAAGGATGCCGGGATCCTTCCCGCCGTAGCCGCCTTTGCGGCTTCCCTCATGTCCCATTTCATGGCCGTCGTTGCCCTCCCATCGCTCGTATTCCTCCTGGTCTCCCGTTCGAGGAACACCCGCATCGCAGCCCTCGCCCGGCCCCGGCCCGTCCTGTTCGCCCTCGCGGCCGCCCTCGCCGTCGGCGGCGTCTATTACTTCGCCTCAGGAATCCACATTCATGGCAGCAGGACCGTCCTCTCTCTCTATCCGTTCGGACGCGAAGGGGCGATGCAATGGTACACCCTCCTTTCCTCGTGGCACCTGGTCGATTTCCTCAACGATATTCTCCTCCTCGGCGGTCCCGTTCTCCTCGGCGCCGCGTTCGTCGCACGAAGGGAGGCGTTCGATCGCCCCGATGTGCTTTTCGTGTCCGTCAATACCGTCTTTTTCGTCTACCTCGTCTTCTTCGGAAACATGGGCTTCGGCATGGCGAGGGACTGGGACATCAGCGCGGGGCTCGGTATCGCGTTCGTGTTCTGGTTCCTCGCATTGTCCCGTGCGTGCCGCGAACCGCAGCGCCGGGAGTATATCCTCTACGCCGCGGCGGGGTCGTTCCTCACCGCCGCGCTCGCATGGCTGATGGTGAACCTCACGCCGTCGGCGGCGGTGGAACGGGCGAAAGTCATCCTCGCCTATGACGACAGGCACGTGGCGGGCGATTATGCGCTCAACGGTTACGAGCATCTCCGGAAGTACTTCGATGCGCACGGCGATGCGGAGGGCGTCACGTGGGCGATCCGGAAGAAGATCGAGTGCGTGGGCTACCCCGAGGATTTCCGAAAGCTCGCGCTCCGGACGATCCGGGAAATCCCGGCGGAAAGGAAACGAGCCGAATACGAGTGGTTGTTCGACCGCCTCGCTGAGAAAATCGCCTCGATGAATGCGGCGGGGAAGGACTCCGTCTATGCGGGATCGAAGGCGGAGTTCCTCGAGACGGCGGCGGAGTGCATCCTCCAGTGCCGCAGTCTCCCTGCGCGATGGGGTTTCGACGACGGCATGATCGAAGAACAATACCGGCGGTTCGCCGCCCTCGCGCCGGGCTCGCCGGTCATGGGGCTTCTCCGCGCCCAGCTCGATCTCTTCCGGTCCGGCAGTGCACCCGACAGGGAGGCTTTCCTCCGCGGTGCCTCGGCGGTGCGGAGCAGCCCGACGCTCGCCGCGTACGCAGGCATCACGCTCCTCGATCTCGGAGAATACGCCGCGGCACGCGAAGCCCTCCGGCGCGCCGTACGGCTCGACACCGCCTTCACGCTCCCCCTTCTCTACCTCGCCGAAGCGGAATGGAAGCTGGGGCCGGAGAACGTTGCCGAAGCGGAGATGCATGTCGATCGATTCCTCCGGACGCCTGAAGGCTGGCGGGTCTTCGGTCCGGTCGAACAGCGGGAGGCTCTCCGGAGGAGGGCTCTCGCTCTGAAAGAGGCTTTACAGCGAGAGCGCCGAGTATGGGCACCCCCTCTCCAGCCTTGAGTTGATGCATGAGTCCGGTCGTTCATGTATCTTCCTTTCCGGGCGCGCCCGCTGGCTTTTGCCGCCTTTCACGCGGCGTCAGAATGAGATGGAACCCGGAGGGTGTTGCGTCCCTGATCATTCTACGAGAAGATTGGAGATACACGGTTCATACAAGGCTCGAAGACCATGAACAGCGTTGATGCAGAATACCCTGTCCGTGCCCCGCGCGGAACCGACCTCTCGTGCAAAGGGTGGCAGCAGGAAGCCGCCCTCCGGATGCTCATGAACAATCTCGACCCGGACGTCGCCGAGCACCCAGAGAACCTCGTCGTGTACGGCGGCATCGGGAAAGCCGCGCGGAACTGGGACGCGTACCGCGCCATCGTGCGGGAACTGCGCGACCTCGAATCCGACGAGACGCTCCTCGTCCAGTCGGGGAAACCTGTCGGCCGTTTCCGAACCCACCCCGACGCGCCGCGCGTGATCATCGCCAACTCGAACCTCGTTCCGCGATGGGCGACCTGGGAAGAATTTCGGAAACTGGAAGCCCTGGGACTCATCATGTACGGCCAGATGACGGCCGGTTCGTGGATTTACATCGGAACGCAAGGAATCCTCCAAGGGACTTACGAGACCTTCGCGTCCGTCGCCTCCCGGCACTTCGGGGGCGACCTCGCGGGGAAATGGATCCTGACGGCCGGGCTGGGAGGCATGGGCGGGGCGCAACCGCTCGCGGCCACCATGAACGGCGCCGCCTGTCTCTGTGTCGAAATCGACCCCTCCCGCATCGAGAAACGACTCCGTACGAAATACCTCGATGTGCTCGCCCGCGACCTCGACGAAGCGGTTTCGCTCGTCTCACGAGCCGTCTCCGAGCGCCGTGCCTTGTCCGTCGCGGTGCTGGGGAACGCCGCCGAGGTGTTCCCCGAGCTTCTCCGCCGCGGTTTCGTGCCCGACGTGCTCACCGACCAGACGGCCGCGCATGACATGCTGAACGGCTATGTCCCCATGGGGATGAGCTTCGACGAGGCGCTGGAACTCCGGCGCAGGGATCCTGAGGAATACATTCGCCGGGCGAAGAGCACCGTGGTCGTACACGTCCAGGCGATGCTCGACCTGCAGAAAGCGGGTGCGGTGACCTTCGATTACGGGAACAACATCCGGGGGGAAGCTTTCGCGAACGGCCTCGAGAGAGCATTCGACTTCCCCGGTTTCGTCCCGGCCTACATCCGCCCCCTGTTCTGCGATGGGAAAGGGCCTTTCCGGTGGGTCGCTCTCTCGGGGGACCCCGCCGATATCCACCGGACGGACCGTGCGGTCATCGAGACGTTCCCCGACGACCTTCCCCTCCGGCGGTGGATCGAGCATGCGCGGGAGCGTGTCGCCTTCCAGGGCTTGCCGGCGAGGATCTGCTGGCTCGGCTACGGCGCGCGCGCCCGCATGGGGCTCGTCTTCAACGATCTCGTGCGCCGGGGGGAGGTAAAGGCCCCGATCGTCATCGGGCGCGACCACCTCGACTGCGGCTCCGTCGCCTCGCCGAACAGGGAGACTGAGGCTATGAAGGACGGCAGCGACGCGATCGCGGACTGGCCCGTGCTCAACGCGATGCTCAACTGCATCGGGGGTGCCACGTGGGTGTCCTACCACCACGGCGGGGGCGTCGGCATGGGTTACAGCCTCCACGCGGGTATGGTCGTCGTCGCCGATGGAACGGAAGCCGCCGACCGGCGCCTCGAGAGGGTCCTGACCTATGACTCCGGTTTGGGCATACTCCGCCATGCGGATGCAGGTTACGAACGAGCGATCCAAAACGCCGAACGCTGGGGCATACGTGTGCCGATGCTCGAATACGCACGGGGGAAAGGGTGCCGATGAGGGCGTATTCAGGCCTGGCCAAATTCCCGTTCCATGGCGCAGAACCGACCGCCCTGTGGAGGGCACGGAACATCGGCATGCTCCCTTCTCGCCGGTTCGCCGGTGCCGGCTCGAAACCCACGATGGTGGGATCGATACACCGTCCAAGGGAATCGTTCGAACTTCTCTTCTTTTACTCTTGCAACTCGTTCATTGATCTCTTAGATTTCAACCGGTAATGTATACGGCAATATGGAACCTCACTCACTAGGTGCTTGTCCTTCATGAAATGGGGCGGGCGGGAGTGAAAGGTTTTATACGGCGTGCGCAATTCCCACCACAACATCGGCAAACACCATTTCTCACAATTAGAGGAGCAGTGCGCCATGAGGAAACGCTACGCGATAACCGCTCTCGTCGCCGCGCTCGCTCTCATCGGCATGGTGGTCCCTGCACTCTCGCAGACCACGGTGACGATCGGGACGGGGACGTCGGAGAGGGAGTATCCTATCAACACCTACTGGTACTACAGCGTCAGCGAGGCTATCTACACGTACTCGGACCTCGTCGCGGGCGGCTGGAGCTCATCCGCCGGGTATTACATCACGAACGTTCGCTGGTACATCGGCACGACGATGGGCGCGGCGGGTGGCACGCTCAAGATCTACCTCGAGAACACTACCGCGAGCACGCTGTCTTCCGGTACCTGGTCGACGACGGGAACGCTCGTGTGGTCCGGCAACCTCCCGTCCCTCGGCACGGCGGGATGGCTCAACTTCACGCTCCCCGTGGCGTTCACGTACACGGGCAACAACCTCCTCGTGCGGGCGTACCGGGAGGACAACACGTACTACTACCCGTACGCGATGTTCCGCTACACCTCGACGTCGTCCTACCAGCACCGCTGTGCGGCGCAGGACGTCACGCCGCCGACTTCGCTGACGGCGGATTATTACCGCCCCAACATCCAGCTCGTCTTCGCCCCGACGGGCCCCCCCTCGATCACGATCAACTCGGGTCCAGTCGGGTGCGGGTCGACGGCGAACCAGACGGTCACCGCGACGATCACCTCGCCCGTCGGCATCAGCCAGGCGGTCATCTGGTTCCGGAAGAACGCGGGCACGTGGTACTGGGCGAACCGCACGTCGGTGTCGGGGAGCCTCTACACGTTCACGATCAACCATGCGACGCTCGGAGGGGTGAGCGCGGGAGACAAGGTTGATTGGTACGTTGCCGCGGCGGACAACACGACGCCGACACCGGTCGTGGCGACGAACCCCGCAGGCGGAAGCGGGACGAGTCCGGCGCCCGGGTCGACGCCGCCATCGACATTTTACAGTTACGCCATCCCTGCAGCGGTCCCTTACTCGGAAAACTTCGCGGGCGGGCAGGGCAGTTGGATCTTCGGCGGCACGATGTACACCGACTGGCGCATCGGGAACCCCGTCGGCGCAATCGGCCCGAACCCGGCATCGGCGCCGAACGCCCTCTGCTGCCAGACGACGAGCGGGTCGTATTCGAACAGCCTACAAGCGTGGGCGATGTTCCCGCCGCTCGATTTCACTTCCTTGACGCAGGACCCGGTCCTTGCCTTCAGCCATAAATTCGATTGGGAATCGAGCTGGGATGGCGGGCGCGTGGAATACAGCCTCGACGGCGGCACGACATGGACGACGCTCGGCGTCATGAACGACCCCAACGGCATGAACTGGTACAACTCGAGCAGCGTGAACTCCTCCAACGGGCAACCGGTGTGGAGCGGATCGAACACGTCAACGTGGATGCGGTCGGTCCGTACCCTGACCGGCATGGCGGGCAAGTCTTGCGTGATGCTGCGCTTCTATGCCTGCAGCGACGGTTCCGTCACTTATTCCGGGTGGGTGATCGACGACATCATGATCGGCATCCTCCCGCAGAAGGATATCGAGGTCGTCTCCGCGGAAGTCGGCTATGCGCCGGACCGCTGGGCGGTTGTCCAGAACATGCCGCACACCGTTTCCGCCGTGATCAAGAACAACGGGTGGGAAGCCCCTCCGACATCGGTGACGCTCGTCTACAAGGCAGGGAGCATGCCTACCTCGGTATCGGACGGTGTCCAGCAGACCTTCACGCCGACGTGGACGAACAACCAGTACACCGCGACCTTCTCGACCCCATGGACACCAACGGCAACAGGCCAGCAGACCATCTACGTCCGGGTGTTCTACAGCGGAGACTATGTCGCGGCGAACGACAGCAAGAGCTACCTCGTCAATGTCCAGACGAACAAGGTCTTCGGGTTCGAAGACTTCGAAGGCCTGACGGCGGGCGGCGTGCCGTCGAACTTCCGGAAAGGGTGGACGGTCGTCAACAACGGCGGTGCGAGCACGTGGGGTGTGTATATCGGCGGGTTCAACCCCAACCCGAACTCCCAGGTCGCGGGTTATATCGACGACGCGACACCCGACGACTGGCTGATCAGCCCGCCCGCACTGCTGAAGGCCGGATCGAGTTACCGGATCCGTTTCAAATACGCGGGATGTCAGTGGGGTGGGAACCAGACGTTGAAACTCTACTATGGAAAGACCGCCGTTCCCGCGCAGATGACGCTCCTCCACACATGGACGGTCCCGAACACCGGGGTGTTGACCGACGCGATCGGTCCGGTCGGCGGTGTCGCCCCCTTCTTCAACACGGACCCGTCGGGTGATGCGAATTATTACCTCGCGTTCCAGGCTTCCCCTCCGAGTACGGGGAACGGCTGCATTGCTCTGGACGACATCATCCTCGACGAGAACCCGACGCCGCCGCCGAAGATCGGCTACGGCGCGCCGGGCACGGCCCAGGGCCAGCATATCGACGACCCGTCCATCTACATGAAGATTCTGGCGATTTACAAGAAACCGGGGCTCATCCAGAAGACCTACGAGGTCGTCAGCACGACATACAACTACGGAGCGCCGGGCGACTTCTTCTGGGATGTCAAGACCACGACGTCGTGGCTCAAGGTGACCAAAGCGACGCCTGACCCGCCGCAGTACAAGATCCCCAACCCCTACACGCCGCCGCGTCCGCGGCAGAATCAGACCTTCCTCCTCGAGGTCGACCCCACAGGGTTCCAGCCGGGCAAGTACTACGGTACGCTGACGTTGTACGGCACGCTCTACAACGCCCAGTATCCGAACGGCATCAAGGCGACGAACGAACCGTTCCCCGTGACCGTGGAACTGACGGTCATCGACGTCGGTTCCGGCGTGCCGGGAACCCCGAACAGCGCCAAAGCATGCTTCAGCAACATGACGACGAGTGCCACACCGTATGTCTTCGCCGACCAGACGGGCCTTCCGTTCGCCGCGGTGACGGTGACGCAGGGCACGATCCAGAACATGTGCATCGAGGTCTTCCCGAACCAGCTGCCGTCCGGCATCGCGCGTTACCGGTACGTCCAGCGGTACTTCGTCGTCACGACGAGCGGCACGGGCTGGAAAGCGGACATCGATTGGTACTACACGGACGCCGAAGCGCAGGCGGGCGGCGTTCTCGACCCGACCAAGCTCTATGCCATCCGCCAACCGACTTCCGGAGGCGCATGGCAGAACCCGATACCCGGCGTGACATCTACCCCCTTCCCGAATCTCTTCTACGTGCACGCGGCGGGTTACACGCCGAACACGATCGGCGGGAACCACTGCCTCGTGACGAACTGGACACCCAAAGCATCTGCGGGTGTCGTCCCGACCGTGTACAATCTCGGACAGAATTACCCGAACCCGTTCAATCCCTCGACGGCCATCGATTTCTCCGTCCCCGAGGAATGCCCGGTCAAATTGATCGTGTACAACAGCCTCGGCGACGAAGTGGCGACGCTGGTCGACGAAACCCTCCAGGCGGGTTCGTACTCCGTGCGGTTCGACGCGTCGAATCTCCCGAGCGGCACCTATATCTATCGGATGACCGCCGGGACATGGTCCGATACGAAGAGGATGCTGCTGGCGAAATAATCGCCTCGCGTATCCTCCGTGTTCATGTTCCTGCCCCGCAGCCCCTTGCGGGGCAGGTTCTTTTTCCACCCTCCGTTAACGCGTGCAAGTGATCCGGGCTGTCCAGGAGGGGAGAGAGAAATCGCGGGGCAGAGAACCCCCCGGCACGCGATAGATTATCATCGGGCTTTTTCCTATTCTTGCCGCCGGGGGAAAGCTTGCCAACCGACCCGCGGAAAGTGGAGAGACAGCCCCCTGCGGGACGAGAACGCATCGGCGATCGGATGGAGGAATGGAACCGGCCGTTCAGGGTCGACGGAATCTTCGGCGCATATTGCCGTCCTTGGGGCGGCGGTGCCAGTTCATGGGCATCGTGAACGTCACCCCGGATTCCTTCTACGACGGGGGGCGGTGTTTCGACCGTGTGAAAGCCGTCGAACACGCACTCGCCCTTCTGGAAGAGGGGGCGGATCTCCTGGATATCGGTGGCGAGTCGACGAGACCGGGGGCATCGCCGGTTTCCGTGGACGAAGAGATCGCCCGCGTCCTGCCGGTCATCGAGGGTGTTCGGCGGCACAGCGCAGCGCCGATTTCCATCGACACGCGGAACGCACCCACGGCGGAAGCCGCATTGGATGCAGGGGCGGACATCGTCAACGATATCAGCGCATTGCGCCACGATCCGGCCATGACCGCCCTCGTCGCCCGGCGCGGCGTGCCGGTCGTGCTCATGCACATGCGTGGGACCCCTGAAACCATGCAGATCGACGTGTGGTACGACGATCCCGTCGCGGAAATCCGTCGGTTCCTCGAGGAGCGGGTATCCGCTGCGCGGCAGGCCGGTGTCGTCGACGTGATCGTGGACCCGGGTATCGGTTTCGGCAAACGCGTTTCGGACAATCTCGCGCTCCTGCGGGGGCTGGACGAGCTGACGCTTCTCGGTTGCCCCCTCCTGATCGGCGTATCACGCAAGTCCTTCCTCGGGAGGATCACGGGGAGGAACACGCGCGATCGGTTGGCGGAAACGCTTGCGGCATGCGTGATCGCCGCTCTGAACGGGGCCACGATTCTGCGCGTTCACGACGTCCGGGAGGTGCGCGCCGCGGTTGCCATCGCGGAAGCCGTCCGGGAAGGACGGGTGGAGGGTGCCGACTGATGCTGTTCCGCTTCGGTTTCCTCGTCGTGCAATGGACGGACGTGATCGACATCCTCGTCGTCACGTTCGTGTTCTACCGTCTCTACCGCGTGATGCGCGGGACGGTCGCCATCCAGATCTTCATGGGGCTTCTCGTGATCATCGCGGGTTCCTTCATCGCCCGCGCCCTGAACCTCCAGGCCATGTCGTGGATACTCCGCACGCTGACGGATATCTGGGTCATCGCCTTCATCATTCTCTTCCAGCCCGAGCTTCGGCGCCTCCTCGTGCTCTTGGGCCAGGGGAAATTGATGTCGCGGTTCATCCGTTACAGCCTCGAGGAAACCATCGAGGAGATCGTTGCCGCCTGCGACGAGATGTCCCGGCGAAAGATCGGCGCGCTCATCGTCATGACACGCTCCACGGGTCTGCGGATGGTAGCGGAAACGGGAGTGACCATGAAAGCGGAGGTCAGCCGCCAGCTCCTCGTCTCGATTTTCCACCCGAAATCGCCCCTCCACGACGGCGCGGTTATCGTGACGGGACGCATCATCGAGGCGGCGCGATGCACGCTCCCGCTCTCGTCGACGCTCCGTGTGGGGGAATTCATCATGGGGATGCGCCACCGATCCGCTCTCGGCATCAGCGAGCAGGCGGACGTCGTGGTCGTCGTCGTCTCGGAAGAGAGCGGTGTCATATCCATTGCCCACGAAGGGATCCTGTACCGCAATCTCGACGCTGGCTCCCTCCGGAATGAATTGCAGAAAAGGCTGAACGTCCCGCAACGGCAAGAGAGAGGTTCCCGTATCGGAACGGGAGGCGGGCGAACGACGGGGTGATGCCTGCCGTGCGGTTCGGGATCCATTTCGACGAGGAAAGAGCGGAGCTCGTACGCCAATTGCGTGCGCGAGGCATCACCGACGAGTCCGTCCTCAAGGCGATCGGCGATGTCCCACGCCATGTGTTCGTACCGGAGATATGGCTTTCGCGTGCCTACGACGATTGCGCTCTGCCCATCGCGTGCGGTCAAACCATTTCCCAACCGTACACGGTCGCCTTCATGACACAGCTGCTCACCGTAGTTCCCGGCCACAAGGTGCTGGAGATCGGGACGGGAAGCGGGTACCAGGCGGCCGTCCTGGCCGAGATGGGCGCGCGCGTGTTCACGATCGAATGGCATCCCGAACTGCTCGAGCAAGCCCGCCGGACATTGGACCTGCTCGGGTACAACGTCGCTTCCAAGGCAGGTGACGGAAGCGTCGGGTGGAGTGAGTTTGCCCCGTACGACCGGATCATCGTGACCGCCGGCGCGCCGGAGGTGCCCCCCTCCCTCGTTCGGCAACTGGCGGATGGCGGCGTTCTCGTAGCCCCTGTCGGGACCCAGCAGGTCCAGGCGATGGTCCGCCTCCATAAGCGGGGAGCGTCGGTCACCGCGACCCGGTACGAAGGTTTCAAATTCGTTCCTCTCGTCGGGAAAGAGGGATGGGGCGGGCGTACGGAACACGATATGGGGGAAAAGGAGGGCGACAGCGGGTGAACGAGGGAAACACTCGGTGCCCCCGCCTTCCCACCGCTGCGTACGACTCTGTCGCCGGGAGCGGAAACCGCGGATGAAACCCCTCGTGCTGGTGATCGCAGGCCCCACGGCATCGGGAAAGACCGAAGTCGGCATCCTCTGCGCCTCCGCGCTGGGGGGAGAGATCATCAGCGCGGATTCGCGGCAGGTGTACCGGGGTTTCGATATCGGATCCGCCAAACCTTCGCCGGAATGGCGGGCCATCGTTCCCCACTATTTCATCGACTGCGCGGATGCCGAGGAATCGTATACGGCAGGGCGCTTCGCCCGCGAAGCTGCAGCGCGCATTCTCGAAATAGCGGCGCGGGGGAAAAGGCCGATCGTCGTCGGTGGCTCCGGTCTGTACATCCGCGCCTTGATGGACGGTTTGTTCGACGATTCCGTTTTCGACATCAAGACGGAGCGGGAGCGTCTCCGCGTGGAACTCGCGGCGCGCGGAGCAGCCGTCCTCTATGCCGAACTCGCCCGCTGCGACCCGGCGGCTGCCGCCTCGATATCCCCCGCCAACGTCCCACGCATTCTTCGCGCGCTCGAGGTCTGCCGCGCAACGGGCATGCCGTACAGCGTGGTCAGGCAGGAACGCATGGTGGAGGTCCCCTTCGAGGGGTGGTATTGCGGAATCCGCTGGCCGCGCCCCGAACTCTATGCCCGTATCGAACGGCGTGTCGACGAGATGTTCCGAAGGGGGCTGGTCGAAGAAGTCCGCGCCCTGCTCGAGCGTGGCACGGACCCGAATGCCCGAGCGTTCAACGGCGTCGGGTACCGGGAGGTCGCCGCTTACCTTCATGGTTCTCTCACCAGGGACGAAGCCGTGCGTCTCGTCAAACAGCACAGCAGGAACTATGCGAAGAGACAGATGACATGGTTCGCCAAGGACACGCGTATACGCTGGTACGAGGCACGGAACGCGGACGACCTCCCGCGCATCGCTTCGCGCATCGAGGAGGATTATCTCGCCGAGGAAACGCGCAGGGAGGCATCCCATTAAGTTTCCCCCTCTCTCGCATCTTCTTCGTATATTCGCCTTGGAGACGGGACGGAAACAAGGACGGACGAGAGGAGGAAACGATGCTCGGGCGAATGACGGTGCTCATCGCCGCGGTGTGCGCGGTTGCCGCGATGCAGTGCACATCGGACGGCGGGAAGAAGCACGGAACCGGTATCCGGAATACCGCAGTTCCACCGGCGGAGGCGCGGGTGGTTTCGGCCGTCCCGCAGACCCAGTCCGTCTCGATGAAGACGGAAGACGGCGTTATCCTTGCCGGCACGCTTTACGCGGCGAAATCAACGGCACCTGCGGTTCTCTGCCTGCACCAGTGGCGAAGCGACCGGTCGGCGTATGCGGCGCTCGCCTCGGCTCTCCAGGGGGAAGGCTTCACCGTGCTGACGATCGATATGCGCGGGCATGGGGGATCGGTGAGCAGGGCGGACGGCGGGAAGGTAGCGCCCGACCGGAATGCTCTCCCCGACGTCGCGGCTGCCGTCGCGTTCCTTAGGAAACACCCGTCCGTCGACCGCTCTCGCATCGCGATCATCGGAGCTTCCTACGGGGCTTCCAACGCGATACGCTTCGCGGCGGGTGACGGAGGCGTGAAAGCGGTCGTTCTCTACAGCCCCGGCATCAATTATTTCAACGTGCTCCCCATCGAGGACGCAGTCCGCGGTTTCAAAGGCGCGGTTTTTGCAGCCGCGAGCAACGAGGATGTGCGCTCGGCGGATGCGGTGAAAAAGATCGACGAATGGACCGGAGGGAGAGCGACGACGAAGCTTTTCGACAACGCGGGCCACGGTACAGACATGCTGGGCGCGGGGGTCGGTTTAACCCAGACCACGATCGCATTCCTCAAGGAAAACCTCTGAGGGTATCCCGTCTGTTGCCCGTTCCGGGGGTCGTGGGCATTCACGGATGAAAAGCCTGCAAAAGCTTCGGACGAAGAGGGAAAGAGCGGCTGGAAGATCGTTTTGAAATATTTGACTTTGAATGGAATACCTCTATATTTGTAATCCTGGCCTCGATTTCGAGGGGGCAGACCTGCTGGCGTAGCTCAGTTGGTAGAGCAGCTGACTTGTAATCAGCAGGTCACCAGTTCAACTCTGGTCGCCAGCTCGCGTCGCAGAGGTACCGAAGTGGCCAACCGGGACAGACTGTAAATCTGTTGGCTTTACGCCTTCGAAGGTTCGAATCCTTCCCTCTGCACGATGCCCCGTATTTGTACGGCGGGGCATTCGCTTCCGCGGGAGTAACTCAGGTGGTAGAGTCACAGCCTTCCAAGCTGTTGGTCGCGGGTTCGAGTCCCGTCTCCCGCTCGTGGCGCTCACGTAGCTCAGTTGGTAGAGCACTTCCTTGGTAAGGAAGAGGTCACCGGTTCAATCCCGGTCGTGAGCTCAGGATATCGAACCCGATGGAGTAACCCATGCGCGACATCATCACCCTGGAATGCACCGAGTGCAAGCGACGCAATTACACGACGACGAAGAACAAGCGGAAGCACTCCGGCCGCGTCGAGTACAAGAAGTACTGCCCGTGGTGCGACAAGCACGTCGTGCACAAGGAGACGAAGTGACGATCGGTTCCCATACGTGAGTAGCTCAACTGGCAGAGCAGCGGTCTCCAAAACCGCAGGTTGGGGGTTCGAGTCCCTCCTCACGTGCGAGATGCCGGATATGGAGGACCCCATACGAATCCCGGAGGATGCGCCGAAACCATGAAAGACAAGATCATCAATTTCGTCAACGACGTCGTCAAGGAGATGCGGAAGGTCACCTGGCCTACGCGGGAAGAGCTCCAGGAGTCCACCATGGTCGTGATCGCGGCGATGTTGATCATCGCCCTCTTCATCGCGGGGGTCGACTGGGTGATGACGATGGCGCTGAATCTCCTGCTCGGGACGTGAGGAATCGAAGGACCGCGGCGATGGGCGAATCGGAAGAGAACATGGAAACGAAGGAACGGACGGCGGAACGGAAGGAGGAAACCCCTCAAGCCGGGACATTGCGGTGGTACGCCATCCGCTCATACTCAGGGCACGAGAAGAAGGTCAAGCAGAGTATCGAAGCGGAGGTGAGCCGACTCCATCTCGAGGACCGCATCACCAAGGTGATCGTCCCGGAGGAGAAAGTATACGAGATGCGGGACGGGAAGAAACGGACGCGCACGAGGAATTTCTACCCCGGCTATGTGCTGATCGAGTGCGTGATGGATAACCAGATCAAGCATCTGATCCAGGCGATCCAGTCCGTGATCTCGTTCGTGGGACCGAAAAACACCCCCGTCCCCCTGCGACCGGAAGAGGTCGAACGCATCCGCAGGAGGATGGAAGAACGCAAGGACCAGGAAACGCCCGAAATGCAGTTCCGCGTCGGCGATCCGGTGCGCGTCATCGACGGCCCTTTCAATACCTTCAGCGGTTTCGTCCAGGAAGTCAACCACGAGAAGCAGAAGCTGAAGGTCATGGTTTCGATCTTCGGGCGAAAAACGCCGATCGAACTCGACTTCAGCCAGGTGGAATTCGATACATAACATCCGAGGCATTCGCGATATGGCAAAGAAGATCATCGGGTACATCAAGCTGCACATCCCCGGCGGCGAGGCGGCGCCCACTCCTCCCGTCGGGCCGACGCTCGGCCAGAGGCAGGTGAACATCGTGGAGTTCTGTAAGCAGTTCAACGCGCGCACGCAGGACAAGAAAGGGTTCATCGTTCCGGTCGTCATCACCGTCTACGCCGACAAGTCGTTCACCTTCGTCACGAAAACCCCCCCGGCGTCCAACCTTCTCAAGAAGGCGGCGAACATCGAGAAGGGTTCGGCCGAACCCAATCGCAACAAGGTGGCCCGACTCACGAAAGCCCAGCTGCGCCAAATCGCCGAGATGAAAATGGCGGATCTGAACGCGCACACCCTCGAAGCCGCAGTGCGCATGGTGGAAGGGACGGCGCGGAGCATGGGTATCACCGTGGAAGAATGAGGGAAGAGAAGATGAGAATAAGCAAACGGATGAAAGCCGCCTCGGCGCTGTTGGAGAAAAACCGCGAGTACTCCATCGCCGAAGGGGTCGAACTCGTGAAGAAAACCGCGAAGGCGAAATTCGACGAGTCCGTCGACATCGCTGTGCGGCTGGGTGTCGATCCGAAGAAATCGGACCAGATGGTCCGCGGGACGGCGGTCCTGCCCAACGGGATCGGGAAGGACGTCCGCGTTCTCGTCCTGACGCGTTCGGCGAAAGCGCAGGAAGCCAAGGAGGCGGGTGCAGACCATGTCGGATTCGAGGAATACATCCAGCGGATCCAGGAAGGATGGACCGACATCGATGTCGTGATCGCGACTCCCGACGTGATGGGTGAGGTGGGAAAACTCGGGAAGATCCTCGGGACCCGCGGGCTCATGCCCAACCCGAAATCCGGCACCGTGACGAACGACGTCGGTCAGGCCGTCCGCGAGGTCAAGGCGGGGAAAATATCCTTCCGCGTGGACAAGGGCGGCATCGTCCACGCCATGGTCGGCAAGACCTCATTCGAGGCCGATAAGCTGGCTGAAAATATCCGCAGCTTTCTCACGACGTTGAACCGGCTCAAACCGCCCGCGGCGAAGGGAGCGTTCATCAAGAGCGTCACGCTCTCCAGCACGATGGGGCCGGGGATACGACTCGACAGAACCGAGGCGGCGACCCTCCATTGACCGTCGTCGGCGCGACAACCATCCACACGAACCAACCCGGGCGCGCATCCCGCCCTTACGCACTCTCTGCTTCTACCGCTTCACCGCATCGCTGAATCCCACACACAGCGAGATTCCCATTCGAGGAAAAGATGACCAAAGAAAAGAAAGCCGAAATCATCCGCGAAGCGGCCGACCGGATCCGTCGGGCGAGCGGGTTGTACCTGCTCAACTTCGCGGGGATGACCGTGGCTCAGGCGAACGCCTTCCGCCGCGAGTGCCATGCGAGGGGTATCGAGTATTTCGTCGCCAAGAACACCTTGCTGAAGCGCGCGTTCGAGGAAGTCGGCGGGTACGAGGGGTTGTACCCCTATCTCGTCCAGCCGACGGGCATGGTCGTCGTCTACGACGACGCCGTCGCCCCGGCGCGCATTCTCGAGAAATTCATCCGCGACAACAATCAGAAGCCCGCCGTCAAGGCGTGCATGATCGACCGGCAGGTGTTCGACGGGGCACGGCTCTCCGAGATCGCCGCTCTGCCGACGAAGCCGGACCTCATCGCAGGCATCATCGCCGCCGTCGAATCCCCGGTGCGCGGCATCATCGGTGCGATCCAGGGCGTCTCTGCCGGCATCGTCTACGCGATCGACGCGATCGAGCGGCGCAAGTCCCAGGCAGCATGACCACGAACCGCATCCAACCGGAACATCACTTTACCGCATATCCAAGGAGAACCATCCATGTCCGTTATCGATGAAATCGTCGAGAAAATCGAGAAACTCACCCTGCTCGAAGCCGCCGAATTGAAGAAAGCCCTCGAGGAGAAATTCGGCGTGACGGCGGCTGCGCCGGTCATGATGGCCGGACCCGTGGCAGCCGGTGCCGCCCCCGCGGCTGAAGTCGAGGAGAAAACCGAATTCACCGTCGAACTGGTGAACGCCGGGGCCAACAAGATCAACGTGATCAAGATCGTTCGCGCCGCCACGAGCCTCGGCCTCAAGGAGGCCAAGGACCTGGTGGACGGTGCACCGAACGTGATCAAGGAAAGCATGCCGAAGGCGGAAGCCGAAAAGCTGAAGAAGGAACTCGAAGAAGCCGGCGCGACGGTCGTCCTGAAGTGACAACCGTTTTTCCCCTGTCCGGTTCCGTCGTGCCTCGTCCCGAAACCCGCCGGCGGGGCGACGAGGCGATGGACGTCGAAGAGGAAGCGGGTCGACCGTGTCGACCCGTTCTCTCGTTTTTCCGCATGACCCGACTCCGCGAGACGAGTCGGTGAACGAGACGGTCCCATTCCCCAAGAAAGGAGCACAGCTTTGGCGAAACCATCAGCGAACGACCGGAAGAGCCTGCTGGATTCTCTCGACCTGAGGCTCGGAGAACACGGCCGTTACACGTTCGGCCGGATCCCTCAGGTCATCGATTACCCGAATTTCCTCGATGTCCAGCGGGAGTCCTACGAACAGTTCCTGCAGGAACGAGTCCCTCCCCAGGAACGCAAGCCGATCGGCCTGCAGCAGGTTTTCCTGACGAATTTCCCGATTACCGATGCCCGCGAAAACTACATTCTGGAATTCGTCGAGTATTACATCGAGAAGCCGAAGTACAGCGTCGCGGAATGCCAGGAACGCGGTCTGACCTACGCCGTTCCGCTGAAAGCCCGCCTCCGGCTCTCCAGCAAGACGGACAACCCATCCAGTCAGGATTACCTCGAAACCGTGGAGCAAGACGTCTACCTCGGCAACCTGCCCTACATGACGGAGAAAGGCACCTTCATCATCAACGGCGCGGAGCGCGTCGTCGTCAGCCAGCTGCACCGCTCCCCCGGCGTGTTCTTCGGCGAGTCCGTGCACCCCAACGGGACGAAAATGTACTCCGCGCGGGTGATTCCATTCCGCGGCTCCTGGGTG
>JARYLZ010000022.1 GCA_029907355.1 Bacteroidota bacterium
AAGGGAAAACGCCGACGGGGAAGATTACGGAAGCGCTCTCGATCCGCGTGGACGAAATCCGCACCGTGCAGAGTTACCCGATGCTGACGTACGTGTTCTTTGCCGAGGGGGATGGCACACGCCCCCTGCGCCAGGAACTCCTGACACGTGAGCAGGCGGCAATATTCCGCGTCGAGAACGCACTAGGCGACGAGCTGACGCTCTACCGGAATATGCTGAATATCATCGGTCGCAGACTCCGCGACAATCCGCGCGCGAAGATCACCCTGACGGGGACCAACGCCGACTACGGGGTGGAACGCGGTGCCACCGCCCTCTCACGCCAGCGGGCGGAAACGATCAAGTCGTATTTCACGGACGTGTGGAACATCGACTCCCGCCGCATAACCGTGCGGGCGAGGAACCTGCCGCAGGACCCCTCCGTCGTAGAACTCCCCGAAGGACAGGAAGAGAACCGGCGCGTGGAAATCACATCGGACGACCCGTCCATCATCGCACCGATCCCGCGCGACGAAATCGAGTACGAGGCGAGTCTGGCCGGCATCGAAATCATCCCTGCCGTCGATGCCCCGAACGGGATCGATCGCTGGTCGCTGAACGTGGTGCAGGCGGGGAAGTCGCTCTTCTCGAGAGAACAGGGCGGACCCGTCCCTTCATCGTTCTCTTGGACATTCGAAGGGGATGCTTTCAAGCGGGAAAGCGCACCCGTCTCCGTGTCGCTCTACGTCCGTGACCGTATCGGACAGGAACGGACGGCCCAGAAACAAGTGGTCGTGAACACTTTCACCCTGGAACGCAAACGCCAGGAGAGGATCGGTGACGTGCTCGTCAACCGAAGCAGGCTCATCCTCTTCGACTTCAACAAGGCGACCATCTCTCCGCGAAACAAGGCGATCATCACCGAAGTTTCGAAGAGCATCACGCCGACATCGCGCGTGAAAATCTACGGATACACGGACCGGCTCGGCGACGCCGAGTACAATGTTCGGCTCTCTCAGCAGAGGGCCGACGCGGTCCGGGCGGAATTCGGGGCGCGTTTGACCAACATCCCGGTTGAGAGCGTTGGGCTCGGGAGCAGTCAGCTCCTATTCCCGAACGACACGCCCGAAGGCCGCATCTTCTGCCGCATGGTCGTCGTGATCATCGAGACACCGGTGAATGAATGATGTTCCACGGCGTGTAAGCGAAACACCGCCTTATGGAAACTCGAAGACACGACGTGCCGTCCACGATTTCGAATTCCCCACCTCATGTCGAAAAGGACAGAGTGTTTCCTTTCACTTTCTCGGATTGTGCCATACCATGAAGCGTTCCCTTGCGTTCACCGGCTTTATCCTCTGCGTTGCAATCCTCGGTGTTTCTGCGCAGATCGGAACTTGGTACCCACAGAATGTCCCCCCCGGTCACCAGACCCTCCTGGATATCGACATGTTCGACACGCAGTGGGGAGCCGCGGTCGGGTACCCGAACTTTGCCCTGAATCTGTCGGGAATTGTCCTGACGTACGATGGTGGTGTGAGATGGAATCCCATCCCAACGGATATGTTCGACCCGCCCCTGCCCGATTGGACGGTGTGGCGCGCGGTGAGCATGCCGGACCCTTTCACGATATGGGTGGCGGGCGACAGTGCGCTCTGTTACGTGTCGTTCGACGGGGGGGCGACCTGGACACGCGACACGATCACGACGAAAGGGACGCCGACGATTCGGGACCTGCATTTCATCACTTGGAATGAGGGCTATGCCGTCGGAGGCGACAGTTATATTCTGCCCCCCCACCCCGTTCCTCCACAGATTCCTACCGGTCCCGTCATCTTCGCGAGAAAACCCGGATTCCGGAATTGGATCGACGAGTCCCCTTCACCCAATCTTCTCCCGGGTGGTCCAGCATTGTACGCGGTGGATTACGCCGGCGGGACATGGGCGGTTTGCGGAGAATCGAGTGAGACCATGGTGCGCACAGGTGCAGGTTGGGTGCGAACCGCCCAATCTTCGACCGTGATGTTCGACGTGCTCAAAGACATCACCGTCATCAACCCGCAGGAAATGGTAATTTCGGGCGAGACGTTCGGAGTCGGCCGGGGCCGCGCCCTCGTAACGCTCGACGGCGCCAACCGATGGCTCTCGTTCGCTCCCATATCCGTCCCGACAGGCGTCACGGACTTCCCCTCCAACCACTTTTTCACGAGCCGCTACGGTTGGATCGGGAGCAGTCAAGATTACTTGGCGGTGACGACCAACGGCGGAGTGAGCTGGACGCGCTTCCAGGTCGCGAGCGCATTCGCCACCGGCCCGCTGAAGAAAATGGACTTCGTCGACTCGTTGAACGGCTGGGCTGTCGGGGGAGACACGCTGGCAGGCATCCGTTCTGCATGGATCATCCGCTATTCCGGATATCCTCCGAAACCGGACATATCTCTTACCCAGACCTCGGCCGTGTTTCCGGAAATCCGATGTGAACGCTTTGCCGAGGCGACGGTCACGATCCGGAACAGCGGAACGGGGGAACTCGTCATCAACAACGGGCAAATCCTGTTCTCCAGCACCGAATACTCCGTGCAAGGTGTGACGTTCCCCATCAGGATTCAGCCGGGGAAAGGGAAACAGGTTACCATTCGGTGGACGCCGGACCGCACGACAGTCGGGGTAGTGTCCGGCATCATGTCCATCTACAGCAACGACCCGGACCACAACCCGTGGAAGATTACACTCGAATCCAAACGCACATACGGCGTTGTGGAAATCCCCGCAGAAATCGAGATCCTTCCTGGGGCATGCGTCAATGACAGTACCTCCCTCACGATATTCGGGTTCAGCAAAGGAACGCTCCCGCCGACGGTCCTCGGGTTCGAGTACATTTCCGGCCAGAACGAGTTCCGCCTCGTCTCGCCAAAACCGGGTACAGTCATCTCCGGTTCCATGCCTTTCCTGTTCCGTTTCACGCCGAAACAGTCGGGGGTGCGCGAAGCCCTCTACCGCTTCATCTCCGGGAATCCCGCGTGTCCTGACACGCTCCTCATGAGACTACGCAGTGTCGGGGAATTCGTGCGGATCGTCTCCAATACGACGGAAATCGATTTCGGGAAACTCTGCATCAACACCGTCCGGGACACGGTCATCACGCTGAGAAACACGGGAAACACCTATGCGATGATCGAGAAGATGGAACTCACGAGCGGGCAGGACCTGTTCCCCGCCCTGACCATACTCCCCACGTTCTTGATGCCGGACAGCAGCATGGCATTCCGGATCCGTTTCGCCCCGCAGTTCACCGGAACTTACACGTCGGTGTACCGCATCGTCAGCGGTTTCTGCCCTGACACTCTCCTCCTGACGATGAAGGGTGAAGCCATCTCGACGGAAATCACGTTCACGCCTCGTGGAGGGATCGCCATCGGCCCGACGATCGTCGGCAAGCCCGTGTTCCGCACCGTCATCGTCCGCAATACGGGGAAAACGGCTGCGAACATCACCATGCTCGCCCTCAAGCCTCCGCATAAGGATCTCGAGTTGAAAAATGTCCCGCCCCTCCCGATGACACTCCTGCCGGGGATGTCATTCGATGTGGCCATCCATTTCACCCCGACTATGGTCGAAACGATCGAGACACAACTCATCGCCGCCTGGAGCGAGGTCTGTACGGACACTGCACGACTGGACGTTACCGCCCCATGTCTGCCGAACCCGCACATCGTCGCCATGGACGCCATCGATGTCGGACTCCAGGAGTGCCCGCCACCGATCCGTGTCACGAAATGGATCAAGAACATCGGGAACGGTCCACTCGTGTTCTTCGGCACCTCGTTGAGCGGACCGAACGCTTCCCACTTCCGCGTCATCTCCCCCACGCCGAGCGACACCGTGCGCCCGAGGGATTCCGTGCGGCTCGTCGTGGAATACAACCGCGACACGGAAGGATCCAGCACGGCGACACTGTTCCTCAGCCATAACGACACGGAACGCATGCCGACACAGATCGCTCTCACCGGCAGGCGCAAGGTGATGGAATTCGTCGTGACCGGCGACAGCACAACTGAATTTTTCACCCGCCTCTTCGTCCCGCAGAACCGCACCTTCCGGATCACCAACCCCGGCGTGCAACCGGTCACCATCTCGGCAATCGAGGTCGTCAAGGGAAGCACGGTTTTCTCCGTGCAACCTTCCGTTTCCCTGCCCGCAACCATTCCACCGGGCGGATTCGTTTCCTTCGAGGTCGTGTTCATGCCCGATGGGCGCGGGCCTTTCCAAGCCTCCATCCGCCTGACGAGCACACCCTGCAACACGACCGCGGTTCTCACCCTCACGGGTAGAGGTGATACCGAAGGTCTCAGCGTCGATCGCGGCAGCATCGACTACGCCCTCGATCCCTGTTCGTTCAGCGCACTCTGTGACACAGTGTATCTCGGTAATCAAGGCAGCGAGGCGGTCACCGTCCTCGGCCTTTCCATATCCCAGACCGTGCCGGTCTTTACGATTTCGTCCTCGCCGGCGACACCGTTCACTATCGATGCCGGAAAGGAAAGGGGTATCGTCGTCTGCGCGGATCCGTCATATTTCGGCTCGTACGCTGCTCTTCTCGAAATCCTGAGCAACGACCCGATGTACCCACGGTTGACCGTTTCTCTGCGATCAAACCGGGATTCTTCGAACATTGCAGTCTCCGTCACCGCGATCGATTTTGGTCGCCTGACCCATTGCAGTACGAGTTTCAGCTCGAACATTACGGTCACGAACACCGGTCAGCTCCCGGAAATCGTTTCCACGGCACTCGCCAACGGTTCGAACGGGTTCACGTCGACCGGGGGAACGGGCATCACCTTACTACCCGGGCGTTCGTTCTCCTTCAGCGTCAACTTCGATCACCCTGCGTTCGGTGTTTTCACGGACACGCTTGTGGTATCGACCGAACGTTGCCCGACTCCGATCCTCGTTCCCATTTCCGGCGAATGGGTTGAACAGCGGTATGCAGCCGCTCCTCGGCCTCTCGTTTTCCCATCCGTGAATGTCGGGTCCTCGTCCATTCGCTCGGTGAGCGTCCAGAACGCCGGCGGATTCGACGCGCATATCGCGGCGGTGACGGTCACTCCACCCGGTGAATACACGGTCGTACCGGGATACCCGAGCGTCATCCAAGCCGGGCACTCCGAGAGCATCCCGTTTCGTTTCAGCCCTGCACAAGAAGGGGCAAGGAATGCTGTCGCATGCGTCGTCTTCGACAGCCCTTGCCGCGACACGCTCTGCGTAGACCTTACCGGTACCGGCGTGCGGGGGCGTCTCGTTCTCTCCTCGGTCTCCCTTGCGTTCGGGACACTCGCCCAGTGCGAGGTGCGCGATCTCGAAGACACCCTGTTCAACACGGGCAGCGGCCCGGTCACCCTGCTCTCCGCTGCACTGAGCGGGACCAACGCCGCGTCCTTCTCGCTCCTGACACCCATCGCGTCGGCAGAGACACTTCCGCCCGGTGGATCCCGCATTTTCAGGCTGCGCCACACCGCGTCCCTCGTCCCGCTGGACGGTATGGTCACGGCTCTCCTGTCCATCGTAACCGACGATCCACTCCAGAATCTCGTCGATCTTCCTCTGGAAGCGACCCGCGTTACGCTCATTCCGTCTCCAGGCGAGGTGCTCTCGTTCGGGACTGTCGAAAGAGGGAGACCCGTCCAACGAACCGTCATGCTCTATAACCGCGGGAGTGCACGACTCTGTTACCGTTCCGAGAAAAAGCCCGCCGACATCGCCTACACCCCTCCCCTCCCATTCTGCATCGAACCGGGGGACAGTACGGCTTTGACCGTCACATACACCCCCTCGACAGTGGGAACAACCGCAGGGACACTCGCCCTGTTCACGGCCGATCCCTGCATCGATTCCACGCTCATCCAATACGACGCCCAGGTACAGCAAGGCACAATCTCCCTCGCAACATCCTACAATTACGGGGTCTCCGCATATTGCGAACAGCGGATGGCGAGCCTGCAAACCGCGAACTCGTATCTCGTGGACGCCACACTGGACTCGATCCGGCTTAGCGGTCCGGACGCGGCTTTCTTCACCGTGACGGTGCCGAACACATTCCCGAGAGTGATCCCAGCGGGCGGCAACGCGATCATTCGCGTCGTCTTCCAAGGTGAGAACCGACGACGGAATTACGACGCGGTCATGCGAACATACTTCACTGTCTTCGGCCAACCTCTCTCGCTGACGACCCAACTGACGGCCGAAACAGACATGATCGCGCTCTCCGGGGGACCGATCGCACTCGGCACAGCGTTCGTCGGCCAATCCCCTTCGCAATCCGTTTGGACGTTTCGCAACGAGACGGTCTTCCCCCTCGGAATCACCTCCATTACGACGAGCGACCCGGACGTAACGGTGATTTCGACGACACCGACGGTACCGTGCCTCCTCCAGCACGGAGATTCCATCGCCGTCTCGCTCTCATTCCATCCCTCGCGCCCAGGGGCGTATTCCGTCTCCCTCTTGGTGGCATCCGATACGCCGTGTCCGGCCGAGATGTTATCCATTCCCATGACAGGCACGGCCATCCAGCAGCAAACCGTGACGACAGCTCTTTCGGTAGGAACGCTTTCCGGCGCACCCGATCAGAAAATTCTCATTCCGGTGCTTACCGATAAGAACCTCGGCACATCGTCCGTGACGTCTTGGCAAGGTTCCCTGAGCTTCAATCGCTCGATGCTCTACCCGCTCCGCGCCGTCAAGGAGGGCACCGCGTCCGCCGATATGAGCGTTTCCATGCATTACGTTTCCGACAGTGGTCGCGTCTACATTTCAGCCTCGGGGGCGCCGCTTCGCAGCGGTCCGGGACCTCTCGTCTACGTGGAATGCCTCGTTCTGATCGGTGACGATACGCAGACTCCGATACGCATTTCGCCGGATTTCGACTTCACGTCAGGTTTTGCACAGGTCGTCCAGAGGTCCGACGGCATCTTCACGCTCGAAGGCTGGTGTTACTCGAACGGTCGGCTGATCCGCGATCTCGGGATAAACACACTCTTCCAGAACCGACCGAACCCTGTTTCTCTGGCCCTATCGCCTCGCACCACGATCGCGTTTTCCCTCGCCGCGGATGCAGTCGGAGAACTGACACTTCACGACGCCACGGGCCGGAGAGTCATGGTTCTCGCAGGCGGTGCGTTCTCGAAAGGCATGCACGAAATCACCGTCGATCTGGCGAACCTACCGGCAGGGGCGTATTACTACACGCTCACGACGGATACGTTCCGCGCGACACGACCGCTCCTCCTCGCCCGCTGATTGCGGACGATTGTCGTCTCACCGAGGCGGGGAATCCTTTCCCCGCTTCGGTCCTTTTCTCCGGAAAGGGTTCCGGTGTGAGGAAGACACGCCTTTGGAAGGGGAGACCTTTCCCTCCACGATGGCGACACATTCCCGCTTGCTCGAGTCGACCTGGAAAAAAGCCGCCAGTTCCCCGAGCGTGCCGCGGATGACTTTTTCATGAGGGCTCGTCAGGTCGCACGCAGCGCAGGCTCTGCGGTTCGAACCGAATGCGCGCGCCAGGTCGGTGAAAAAGGATTTCAGCCGATAGGGGGTCTCGAGGAAAACCACGGGAATGGTCAAGTGACGAAGATCGTATAGTTCCTGTCTGCGGCGCTCGGTTTTCGCTGAGACGAAACCCGCATAGTAATAACGCCCGACATCGAAACCGCACAGGGCAAGGGCGGTCGCGACCGACGTGGGACCGGGAATTGCGATGATTGAGATCCCTCGATCTATCGCCATGCGGACGAGGATACCACCCGGATCATCCAGTACGGGCATCCCGCAATCGGAGAACAGGGCAACGCTCAAGCCGTGAAGGAGCGCATCGATCAACTCTACGGCCGTTTCCTCTTCCGTATGCTCGTTCAATTCGATGATGCGTTTCCTATTGACTCCGCATTGCCGCAGGATGCGTAGCCCCTCCTTCCGGTCCTCGCAGACGACGAGATCGACCGAGCGAAGTGTATCTCCGGCTCGAGGGGAGAGATCCCTCGGGTTGCCGATAGGGGTACCGACGAGAAACAACGTACCAGGGGGCACTGCAGGAAGGCCGGGGTGTTCCATGTTCATTTCCCGGGCGTTTCCGTAGCCCGTTGTCTCTGCCCCAGCACCGCATCAACGAGGGCGATATCTTCGGGCGTGGTGATCTTGATATTGGCGGCATCACCCGGCACGAGTGCAACCTCGATGCCCAACCGTTCGAGAAGTTCGACGTCGTCCGTCCCGCAGTACCCGTCCCGTTCCGCCGTGTCGAATGCCTTTCTCCACAATCCTGCTCGAGCGCCCTGAGGCGTTTGTGCAAGCCAAATTTCAGAACGGTCCAGGGTGGTGAGGACCCGTCCACCCTGAGCGCGTTTGATCGTGTCCCGCGCATGCAGAGCGAGAAGCGCCGCGCCTACCTCCTGAACGGCACGAGCGACCGCCCGGACATGGGCGGGATTCACACAGGGGCGGACTGCGTCATGAAAAAGAACGACCGTTTCATCGTCACCGCAAAGAGGGAGCATGGCGGCGGCCGAGTCCTGCCTCCTCGGACCGCCGTTCACGATCGCATCCACCTTCGTTAATGCATATCGCCGGATGATATTCTCGACGCGCTTCCGATCATTTACGGCAAGAATGATTCGCGTGCATTCCGGTATCCCCTGAAAGACCGACAGGGTCAGCGCAAGAACCGGTACGCCTCTGATTTCGATGAATTGCTTCGGGAGAGCCCCTCCGAATCTTTTACCTCCCCCGGCGGCGGGAACACAAACGACGAATGGTGGGGGATTCATGAATCTCGGGTGTACGGCTGCCTACCGAACGGAGAGGCGGCGGCCGACCGATTCAAAGGATCAGCATCGCGTCACCGTAGCTGAACAGCCGGTATTTCTCCTTTATCGCTTTCTTGTACGCTTTCATGGCGAGATCGTAGCCCGCGAAAGCGGCCACCAACATGAGGAGTGTCGATTTCGGCATGTGAAAGTTCGTGATCAGCTTGTCGGTGATCTTGAAATCATACGGTGGGTATATGAACTTGTCGGTCCATGTGCGGGCGGGGGAAAGCTTGCGCATCGTGGTGACGCTGGACTCGAGGGCACGCACCGTGCTGGTCCCGCAGACGAATACGCTCCGCTTGATGTCCTTCGTGTGATTGACCGCCATGCACGCGGCGGGCGGGATCTCGAAATACTCCGAATCCATTTTATGTTTGGTGAGGTCTTCCACCTCGACCGGCCGGAAGGTCCCCTGCCCGATATGGAGGAGTACCGTCGTGATCGTCACGCCTTTCTTCTTCAGTTTGCTCAACAGCGGCTTCGTGAAATGGAGACCGGCGGTCGGAGCGGCGACGGCACCCACCGTCTTCGCGAAAACGGTCTGATACCATTCCTTGTCGGCTTCCACGGCCTCGCGCTTAATGTAAGGGGGGAGAGGCGTCTGCCCGACAGCGTCGATCAGTTTGAAGAAATCCCCTTCGTAATTGAAACGCACTGTCCTTCCGCGCGAGGTCGTATTGTCGATGACCTCGCACATGAGATCGTCTGAAAAATAGATCTTGTTCCCGATCCTTACTTTCCGTGCAGGATCCACAATCACGTCCCATAAGTGCTCGTCCTTGCTCAGCTCCCGAAGGAGGAACACTTCGATCTTCGCGTTCGTTTTTTCTTTCCTACCGATCAAACGCGCCGGGAAGACCTTTGTCTCATTGAGCACGAGACAATCGCCTTTCTTGAAGTACTCGGGGATATCGCTGAAAATCCTGTGCTCGATTTCTCCCGTCGCACGATCGACAACCATGAGACGCGCGCTGTCTCTGGGCTGGGCAGGGTATTTCGCAATAAGAGTCTTAACGAGGGGGTAATCGAAATCGGATAATTTCATATCGAGTGTCTAAGCCGGTGGTATACCGCCATGTTTTTATTATTCAAGATTTTACCTCGTCTCCCTGATCATCCATCTTCGATAGAATTTCTTTCCCCTTTCTTTCTACATTTCACGAAAACGGGGAGCCGATAAAGCCCCTGAAACAAAAGAAATGGAAGCGGTTGCCCGGTCTTCCATAAATAACATCTGCAAAAATACGTTTTTTTTCAGGGGGTGTCAATGAAAACATTGTGCAACATGGTATTGAAAAATTCGCACAATGTTCGACCCGACGTCGAATCCCTGGCCATGTGGGTATTTGGAGGGGGAAAGCCCGCTCTTACCCTCCTGAATGACAGGGTTATTCTTGATGTTCGGTTCTGTTCTTTGTAGCTTTTTATCGTCGGGTTTTTCCATTCTCCTTCCGAAATCGGATTCCTTCTATACGAATACGCACCATTCGCCGGAGCCGTCCATGCCGAAGAAATCATTTCACATCCTCGTGATCAACCCGGGTTCAACCTCGACGAAAATCGCCGTGTATCGGGACGACAAACTGATCCATCAAGCGGACGTTCAACACCCTCCGTCGGCCGGTTCGATATGGGACGAGTTCGACAACCGCTTGGTACAGATCCGCGCTATGCTCAAGGATTTATCTCTGGACACTCCGATCGACGCTGTTGCGGGCAGAGGCGGACTCCTCAAACCGATCGAGGGTGGCACGTACACCGTCAACGAGGCGATGCTGGCGGATGCACGGGCGAATCTTCAGGGCGAGCATGCGGCGAATTTAGGCTGTGCATTCGCGGATGCCCTTGCACGCGAGTTGAACGCGCCCGCGTTCGTCGTCGACCCTGTCAGCGTGGACGAGTTCGAGCCGCTCGCTCGCTATTCCGGTCATCCCGACATTCGACGCCGCGCTCTGGCTCATACGCTGAACATGCATGCCGTCGCCCGCGCCGCCGCTGCGAAACTCAAGATCCCGTACAAGAAGAGCTCCTTCGTCGTCGCCCATCTCGGCGGTGGCGTATCGATAAGTCCCCTGAAAGGAGGCCGCATCATCGATGCAAACGATGCGTCGAG
Source organism: Bacteroidota bacterium (assembly GCA_029907355.1). Classification (GTDB taxonomy): domain Bacteria; phylum Bacteroidota; class Ignavibacteria; order SZUA-365; family SZUA-365; genus JARYLZ01. Next base: position 10,954 of record JARYLZ010000022.1, read on the forward strand.
CAACGGCCCCTTCACGCCGGAACGAACCGGAACGCTCCCGCTCCAGCCATTCATCAAAATGTGTTTCTCCGGGAAATACACCGAATCCGATATGCGCAAACTCGTCATGGGGAAAGGGGGCCTTGTCGCGTATCTCGGGACGAACGACATGCGGGAAATCGAGAGACGGATTACGGAAGGGGATTCCTATGCCGCCGAGGTCGTGCAGGCGATGTGCTACCAAATCGCGAAAGAAATCGGCGCGATGGCGACCGTCCTTTTCGGGAAAGTCCACGCCATCCTCATGACGGGCGGTCTCACCCACTCGAGACTCATTTACAAGAGTGTCAAGAAACGCGTGTCGTGGATCGCCCCCGTCATGAATTTCGCCGGTGAACACGAGATGCTCGCCCTCGCTCTTGGTACGCTACGCGTGTTGCGCGGCGAAGAGCGCCCGCGGACGTACTGACAACAGGGAGCCTCCTGCCGAGCACTCGATCACGCGAATCACCCCATTCACATTCCGATAGGGCCATGAACACTCATCCTACTCTCTCCGGAATCGAAGCGACCGTTCGTGGAGCTTGGTCAGCGGGTGCAGGCTACGTCGTAGAGTACGTCTACCGCAACGCCGTAACGTTATCCACGAAACCGCCGCTCGATGACGGGTTCAGCATACTCCGTGCACCCGACGCCGTTTCATGCGTCGAAACGGCTGTCGGCATCGCAGAGGGGGGAGTCCGCGCACTCGCGCTCATCAACCGACGGGGGATCCAAAGCGCCATCGATGCTCTCGCCGATGCGGCCGGCGCCGTCTTCCAAGCGGGACTCGTCGTTGCAGTGATCGAGGATGAACCTGCGAGTGCGCTCGTCGCGGATCCCCGTCCCCTGCTTCGCGCCGCCAGGATCCCTATCCTTGAACCCGCGGGGCCTGTCGAGGTTCTCTCGTATGTCGACCAAGCTTTTCGGCTTTCGGAACAGTTCACTATCCCCATCACAGTGCATGTCACCCGCTCGGTGATCGATACCTGTGCCGTGTGCTCTGTGCCTGAACGTCGTACGACATCGAAGAAGGGCATCTCGACCTTCCCGGCCGAGCGTCGAACCGGCCCGTCCGCCATTGCGGACATCGAGCGCAGGATCGCCGCCGTCGAAACGTTCGCGAACCAGTCGTTCGATCTCAATGCCGTCGACGCCTGTTCTCCGGACGTCGGCATCATCGCGGCAGGCATTGCTTACCGATACGCAAAGGAAGTCCTCCCGACAGCTTCGTTTCTCAAGCTCGGCGTCGTTCATCCACTGCCACGAAAGATGGTCTCCTATTTCACCGGTTTCGTGAAACGCCTCTACGTCATCGAAGACGGCGAACCGTTCATCGAGGAACAACTCCGCGCCGCTGGGTTCCCCGTCTCCGGTCGAGATGTATTCCCTCACGCCGGGGAATTGTCCCTCGAAACCGTCGCGAAGGGACTCGCCTCGGAAGGGGCATTTCAACCTGCCATTTCTATTGAGCCTTTGACCGTGGAAGCGTCCCGTCACGGGGAACCTACGAATCCGGCGTACCGCTCTCTCCTGAGTGCGCTTCGGAATTCCAGTGTCCGCATCATGGGATTTCCCGAAAACACTCACACATTGCAGCTCGCTGCCGAATACGGCTTCGCGCGCGCACGGGGCAAAGGACCGGAAACCCCGGCGGCTATGGTCATCCCTACACCCTCGCGGTTCCTCGCGCACCTTGCGGTCATCACCGACCTCACGACCGCGGACATTCCCCTTATCGCCTGCATCATCGACTGTGCGGGGACCGACTTGCCTACACGGGAAGGAATCGATATCCGCAAGCTCTGCGAAGGCATCGGTATATCGCATGTCTCAGAAGTGCCCCTCGCGGACGAACGGGCGATCACGGAAGCAGTGACCGCAGCATGCAACATTCGGGGCATTTCCGTAATCCGCCTCGTCGGGTGAGTCGTCAGGACGAGATCATCACGCATTCAGGAAATTCCCATCGAATCACAAACGACAGAATCCAGCAATGAAATCAGCCAATGCCATATTCTGCGGTGCGGAAAACGGGGCTCTGCTGAAGGCGTCGGAACTCCTCTGTCTCGCAGCGGACCATGCAGGGTACGATGCCGTCATGCATATTGAGAGAGGGCAAGAGGATGGGCGTGTTTCGTGCCATATCCGTTGGGGCGAAAAAATTTGGTCTCCCCTGATTCCTGCGGGTCAAGCCGACATGCTCCTTTCGCTTGACCTCCGCGAAACGCTTCTCCTCCTACCGATGTTGCGGCCCGGTGGGACGATCATCATCGACGGGAACGCTTTAGCCGGATCCGATATCGGGTTGACCGGCATGTTCGCTTCGGCCGTCGATCGGCTCGGTTGCGCCGTGCACAAAGTGCCTGCCGCCTTTTGCGCCGAGGACCCTGCTCTTGCCCCCGCATCTCTCGCCGGGGTCGCAGCTTCCTTTCTGCCCTGGCCCGATGACGTTTGGCGACGTACATTCGACGCGCTCGGCGATCATGCCCCGGCATCGGTGCGTGATGCATTCCACAAGGGGAAATCATACGAAGCGGAGACCCTGCGATTCGATATTTCCCCCCGTTTCTCCCCGCCGCTTGGTCCGACCGACAAAGGTATCCGAACATTCGACGAAATGCTCGAGCGGGTTCGATCCCTCCCCCCGCGACGCGTGTGTATAGCGGGAGCGGAAAACCGAGCCGCTCTCCATGCCGGCATCGAATGTGTCGAACGGGGCCTGGGGACTCCCGTTTTCGTCGGGAACCGCGAGACCATTCTCTCGGCGGCTCGGGAAGCTTTCGTCGACTTTCCGATCGGGGACTATGAAATCATTTCCACGGCATCGGAACAGGAGACGGCAGAGCAAGCCGTCGCCGTGGTGCGGGAAGGGCGCGCCGACATCCTCCTGAAAGGGGGGGTGAACACGCCCACGCTCATGCGAGCCGTTCTCCATGCGACGAAAGGGCTCCGAAGCGGGAGTCTATTGAGCGACTCGTTCGTCTTCGAGTTCCCCGACGAAGACGGGACGCGCCTCGTCATGATCACCGACGGCGGCGTCACGCTTCAACCCACGATTCAGCAGAAAATCCAAATTCTCCGGAATGCCGTGGTCGTTGCCCACGCGCTGGGAAATGCGATGCCGCGTGTGGCTCTTCTCGCCGCTTCCGAAACGATCAACCCGGCCCTTGCCGCCACCATGGACGCGGCAGCCATCACGAGCATGAACCGCTCGGGCCAGATTACGGGATGTATCGTGGAAGGGCCGATGGCGCTCGACGTGGCCGTCAGCCGGAAAGCGGCTGCGATCAAAGGCACCGACTCACCGGTCGCCGGCCAAGCCGACATACTCGTCGCCGCCTCCATCGACACGGCGAACGCCCTTGCCAAGAGCACCACTTATTTCGCAGGCTACCGGCTCTCCCATGTCATCGTGGGCGGCACGGCACCGATCCTGATCGCGTCACGTTCCGATACGGCGGATGCGAAGCTGCTCTCCATCGCCCTCGGCAGCCTCATGGCGAGACACTTCGAGGAGCAACGCGCGCAAGCCGGGTGAATCAGCACGGGCTTCCCCAAATACCTCCATGCGGAACGTCGATTTCTCACGCGAGGATTCCTCGGCGCTCCAGGCGGTTTTCACTCGATCAACACCCGTGTCGTTCCACCCTGGAAGAAATCGACGTGTGCCGAGCCGATTCGCCGACCTGTCATGGGGAAAGGAAGGGACGGCAAGGGGACCGGTATGCCGACGACGGCTCTCTCCGAAGAGCATGCCGCTCTAAAGCATTTCCAGTGGTGGTACGATACCCCCTCTTTTTCATCCTTTTCTTTTCCGCTTTTCTTCCTTTCGAGGCGATCGCCCAAGAGTTCCGCATTACCGGCACTGTCTTTGACGCCGAGACGAACGCGCATCTCCCGTACGCGACAGTCCGCGTGAAAGACTCACCGCTCGGTACGACTGCCGACCGTGAGGGCCGTTACACACTCATTCTTCCGGCGGGTGCGGTCATAATCGTTGCGAGTCACATCGGTTACACACCGGCCGAGAAACGAATCACTCCTGAAGCCCGACAGACCGTGCTCGATTTCGCTCTCACACGCGGCAGGATCGAACTCCCCGAAGTCATCGTCACACCCGGCGACAACCCCGCTCTCGATATCATCCGCCGCGCGATAGAAGCCAAGGCGAAACGACGCGAACGCTTGGAGAACTACCGCCTGCGATCGCACACAAAGCTCATCGTGACCGTGGAGATTCCACGCGGTGCGGAAATATCGATCCGCACACCCTCCGACCGACGCCGTGTCGGGAATGGACGAGACTCCGCGGCGTCGACAACCGTCATTCTCGAGACGCTGACGGAAGCCGTTTGGGCAAAACCGGATCACTACAAAGAAACGATCCTCGCCCGCAAGCAGACAGCGCAGATCCCCGCCCAGCTCAATGTACTCATCAGTTCCTTCCTGATCGTCGATTTTTCTTCCGACATCCTCCATATCGGTGGGAAGGCCCCCATCATCGGACCGATCTCGGAAGCGGGCCTACGGCACTACGATTACACTCTGAAAGGCACCACGACGATGGACGGCGAGCGTGTCCACGTGATCGAGATCAAACCTCTTTCGGAGTACGATCCTCTTCTGAAGGGAACCGTCTATGTCGCGGACGGGAGTTTCGCACTCGCCATGGTCGATGTATCACTCAACGATGCCGCCCTTCCGCCGTTCGTCGACACGCTCCGTTTCCGCCAGCACTACCGTCCGTTCGACGACCTCTTCTGGATGCCGGTGGACGTCATTACCGAAGGCGTCGTCACGGTGAGAACGCTCCTCGACCTCGACGTGCACATTTCCGGACTCTCCATCCTCCAGGATTACGTCATCAACGGGGAATCGGATAAAACCGTCTTCGACCGGACACGGATCAAGGTTTTGAAAGAAGCGGACTCGCGCGATTCCCTCTTCTGGGTCGAACACCGGCGGATCCCCACGGATTCCGGCGAAGAGCGCATATACCGGGTAGCCGACAGCCTGAAAGCCGAATCGGAGCGGTTGAGGAACCGCTGGGGACTTACCGACATGTTTCTGGGACACACGTTGACATACGGTGGAACACGTTGGCGTCTCCCAGGTATCCTGGAACTCTATCGGTTCAACCGCGTGGAAGGCCATACCCTCCATGCTGTCTTTTCCATCGAGCGCCCGTTCCCTCTCGGGGAACGACTCTCGCTCGCAGGCGGGTACGGGTTCGGCTCGCGGCGGTGGGTGTGGTCCGCTAAACTCGACGCCGCAGTCTCGCACGCTCTGCGATGGAGCATCGAAGGGATGGACCGGACCGCCCACCTCGAACCTTCCATCGAACGTCTCGGGATACTCGGCACGACACTCTCGAATATCTTTGATAAATACGACGACAAGGACTACTACCGCGAGCGAGGGGTCAAAGGCTCGATTTCGTACGATATCCTATCCCTCTTCCCTACGACGCTCTCCGCTTCTCGAATAGCATTTTCGAGTTGTGATAAGAAGGAAGATTGGAGCCTTTTCTTGCGGGATCGGCCGGCACGGAGCAACCCCGCGATCAATGACGGTTGGATTTTCGGCGTCGGGCTCGAAACAACGATCGATGCCCGTGATTTCATCGACAACGCCGGCGAGATCCAGCGAATAGGGAGGACCAACCATACGCCGCGCATTGCGTATTCCTGGAACCGAACCCATGTCGGTGGAAAGACATGGACATTCAATATCCTCCATGCCTCCCTGAAGGGACGTTTCGAAATGGGGCTATTCGGCACGTTCGCCTACACCATCGAGGGAACACATGCACTCGGTGACATCCCACGGCAAAACCTCCCATTTCTCACTGGGAGCATCCCTTACATCGCCTCAGGCCGGTTCCGTACTCTCCGCCCGCTCGAGTACGGGGGAGACCGGCTCTTGACGTGTTTCCTCGAACACGATTTCGGCGATATTCTCTTCCGAAGACTCCGCATCCCATTCCTTCAGGGCAGCGGTTGGGGGTTTCTCCTCTTCGCGAACGCCGGTTGGAGCGACATCACGGAAGGGACGCGCGCACTTCAACCCGTAGCCGTGAAGTCCGCACGGGAACCTTACGTGGAAGGGGGGTTCGGGATCGACCGTATCCTCCTGCTTTTCCGTGTCGACTTCGCCTGGAGGCTTACGCATTTTCGAAGCGGTTCGAATTTCTTCGTCGGCATTTCCTCGCTGTTTCTCCCCTGAGACACAACGATGGCGTCGCCGATGCGCCCGACACGACGCCGAGCGCACGGGCGCAGCATTCACCGACGGCGGAGATGGTCGTAAGCGCCGGCGAGGAATTTTCTGCGAACGCGAAAGAGGCCCTTGATGTCGTCGATCGCTGTGCGGACGATTTGCACGCGGGTGTCCAGGTCCTCGATCCATTTCACGGGGACATCGAAAATTCGATACCCGCACTTTTCGCCGATGATGAGGAGCTCGGAATCGAAAAACCAGACGTTATCCTCGATGACGGGGAGAAGGATATCGACGACTTCGCGGGTCACGGCCTTGAAACCGCACTGGGCATCCGAAAAGCGCGTGAAGAACATCGCCTTGATCATGAGATTGTACGTGCGCGAAATGACTTCCCGTTTCAGGCTGCGTTCCGTGTTCGCGCCCTTCATGAGGCGGGAACCCGTCCCGATATCGTACCCGCGATGCGCGAGAGCGTCGATCATCGGGGGAAACGACTCGAGATTCGTGGAAAGGTCGACGTCCATATAACTGCAGATATCGGCGTCCGATTCCGTCCACGAGCGTTTCAGCGCTCTGCCCCGCCCTTTCTGTTCGAGTCGGAGATAGCGGACCCGATCGTAACACGATGCGAGTTCTCGTGAAACCTCCGGAGTCCGGTCGATCGAGGCGTTGTCCGCGATCTCGATCACCCAATCGTACTCCGACATGCGTTCCTTGAGGAATGCGTGGAGGATGGGGATGCTCACCGGGAGCGCCCGCTCCTCGTTATAGACAGGGATCGTCACCAGGAGCTTCATGGGAATGCACGGGGATAGGAGCACGGAATATTGCGATGAAGGTACCGCCAATAGCCTGCAAATCCAACATGGAACGGCGGGCACTTACCGGAGAACGCGCTCGACGACACGGAGGCTCCCGCGTCCTGCGTCGAGACGCACCCATGCGCCGATCGGAAGGGTGTATTTCGGGTTGATATGTCCGAAAAGAGGGGCGGAGAGGACTGGCACGCCGGCAGGGGCGAAATACTCGAACAGCACGTCGCGGAATTCCCGGTTCGGTTCGTCCGGCGGAATGGACGTAAACGCGCCGAGAAGCACTCCGCGTGCACCGCGGATGACACCGGCATTCCTCAAATGGCAGAGCATGCGGTCGATACGGTAGACGTGCTCCCCGTCATCCTCCAACGCCAGGATGCATCCCCTCCAATCCGGCTCGAACGGCGTGCCCAGGAGCGATGTGACGATCGTGAGATTCCCACCGAGCAGTCTTCCCTCACAAACGCCTGGAACGATCGTTTCGTACAGAGATCGCGCCGCCCGAAATACGGTGTATTCTTGCCTCGCACGGCAAAGCGTATCCCAGAGGCTGCGCTCTGATTCCGCATCGAGCGGTTTTCCCATATCGGACACCGGCATGGGGCCGGCGAACGTGGGCATTCTCGTCTGTGACCAAAAAGCGAGTGACAAGGCTGTAATGTCGCTGTACCCGACGAAGATCTTCGGTCGGCGACGGATGAGCCTGTAATCGATCAGCGGGAGCAAGCGTGCCGATCCGTACCCGCCGCGTACGCAGAAAACGGCATCGATCGAAGGGTCCGCGAACATCGCTTCGATCTCCGATGCACGGAGTTCGTCATCACCCGCAAGGTACCCGTATCCCGATGCGCCGATCGAGTCCCCGTAGACGACACCGTATCCTTTCCCCCGCAAGTATTTGACGGCTTTCGCGACGGTAGCGACGGAAGGTGGAGGGCTCGCCGGTGCAGTCAATCCGATCGTCGCACCCCGTCGAAGCCGTGAAGGGAGGCGAAGCCGTTCCACCGTCCGACTCAGGAGGCGAGAAGGTTCAAGCGTTCGAGCACTGCACGGATGCGTTCCCTGCTCGATGGGGACGGCGGGACAAGCGGGAGGCGATAGCGTTCATGGATCAGTCCCATCATCGCCATTGCCGCTTTTACGGGAATGGGGTTCGATTCCACGAAATTCACTTCCATCAGGTCCAAGAGCCGGTAATGGAGTTCCCGTGCACCGGCGAAATCGCCTGCCAATGCGGCATGAACCATCCGCGCGAATTCCGCCGGCACCTCGTTCGAAGCGGTAGATATGACGCCATCCGCACCCGCCGCGATCAGAGCGATCGTCAAGTCGTCCTCGCCGGACAGTACGCGGAAGGACGGCGGGCGTCCCTGGAGAATGCGCATCACCTGCACCACGTTGCCCGACGCCTCCTTGGTGGCCACCACGGAATCGATTCCGGCGATACGAATCTGCGTTTCCGCGCTCATATTGCAGCCCGTCCTCCCCGGCACGTTGTAGATAACGATGGGTATGGGGACGGCGGAAGCAAGCTCTGCATAATGCCGGAAGCATCCTTCCTGCGACGGTTTGTTGTAATAGGGGGTGACGACAAGCACGGCGTCGGCTCCACTTTCCCGTGCGATGCGCGCGTATTCAATCGTGCGTTTCGTCGAGTTCGAGCCGGCACCCGCAATGACCGGCACGCGCCGCGCCGCCGTTTCGACGACCGTCGCAATGACAGCCTCGTATTCCTCCGTTTCGAGCGTCGCACCCTCGCCGGTCGTACCGCATGGGACGAGCATATCGACGCCCGCCGCGATCTGCCGCTCCGCAAGCGCGCGAACCGTTTCGAGATCGACGCTACCGTCCGGAAGAAACGGCGTGATCAGTGCCGTGCCCAAGCCCGTGAACGGATTCGATGTCATTCAGCATATCCTCCATGGTGAAAAGCCCTTTCCTGTTCCTGATCCACGAGGCGGCCATCAGGGCCCCATCGGCGAACGGCCTCCTGTTCCTCGCTCGGTGAATGAGCTCCACGGTGTCCGCCGGACCGTCGAACATGACGATGTGCGTACCGGGAACGAAACCCACTCGCGAGGATGACACGGACAGTTCACCCTCTGCAACTCCTTGCGAAGGGGTATCGACGCGAAGCCTCGTTTTCCTCGGGTCGTTCCGCATGATCGCTTCGGCGATGCGGTATGCCGTCCCGCTGGGGGCATCTTTTTTCGCCGCATGGTGGCACTCGTGAACGGCGACATCGTAGACTGGGTGGAAACAGAACAGGCGGGCCGCGAGTTCGACGAGGCGAGTGAAAATGTGCACGCCGATCGAAAAATTGCTCGCATACAGGACGGCCGTGCCGGTTTCCGCTACGATCCGTTCGACTTCGGCCAGTTCGTGATACCAGCCGGTGGTCCCGACGACGACGTTTTTCCCGACACGGGCACAGGTGCGGATGTTACCCACGACGGCGGCAGGCGTCGTGAATTCCAAGCAGACGTCGGCGTCGCCGATCGATTCGTCGGTAATGGCCGGCGTACAACCTTCCTGGGCGGGGTCGATGATCGACACGATGTGCATGCCGCGTTCTTCCGCGGCCGCACGGATTTCCCTGCCCATCTTCCCGTAGCCGATGATGGCAAGCGATATCGGTTCGTTTTCTTCTCTCATGTCAAGCTGGAGAGCCGTGTGAAAAGGTCCGTATAGAGTTCGACGGCGGCATGGATCTGTGCGATCTCGATCCGTTCGTCCGCCGTGTGTGCGTCATGAATGGAACCGGGCCCCACGAGCAGGGGTGTCGCCATACCGCGAAGGTAAGGAATATCCGTCCCGTACGAAACGACGACGCTTGGATACCCCTCCGGGACGAAGAGATGCTGAGGGTCATTCTCCGCTTGAATGATGATACGCGCCCGGTCGCCGACAATATCGACGAGTCTCCTCTTCCTTTCCTGGACCGAATCGACGATACGGTGCACGACGCACGCTCTGGCGGAAACAGCAAAGACGTTCGCCGCTGTCCCGCCGTGGATTTCACCCACATTGACCGTTGCCTGTCCGAGAATGGGATCCGTCCCCCAATCGGTTGTGAGGATATCGTGCAATATTTCGAGAAGCACGTGAATGGCTGATTTCCCCCGTTCAGGGTAGCCCGAGTGAGCGGCTATTCCTTCTGTTTCCAAGCGATAGGAGAGAACACCCTTGTGGGCGCGCGCGGGCGTATTCTCCGTCGGTTCCCCGACAATGAGGAAGGATGCGGTCCTGCCGGATACCGCTGCCGTTTTCGCACCGATGCTGTTCGTCTCCTCACCGACGACGAAGAGGTATGCAGGCGGTTGGCCATTTTGCATGAGCCGTTCCCCCGCAGCGATCATGGCCCCAATGATTCCCTTCGTGTCGCATGCACCGCGCCCGTACAGGAAACCGTCCTCTACGCGTGGCGGTGTGAAGGGCGGGACGGTGTCGATGTGCGTGCAAAACGCGACCGGCACGTTCCCGTGCCAGTTCACGAAAAGATTCCACCGACCTTCCTCGACGTATTGCCGTTCGACTTCCCATCCTCGCTGAAGACAGAAGTGCTCGAGAAACTCTGCCAGACGTCTCTCGTCCCCGCTTATCGACGGGATGTCGATCAACGAAACGGCCAATTCGACCGGATCCATACCCGAATGTAGCATGAGACTGCTGAAAAAACGAAAGCGCCCCGTCGGTTGACGGGGCGCTTTCTCACGTCGGGGTGGTTCCCCGACGGACAGGTTTATTACTTCAGCAGCGTCATCTTGCGCGTCTGCGTGAAGTCGCCTGCAACGATCTTGAAGATGTAGTTGCCCGAAGGCACCTGCTGGCCAAGATCGTTCGTGGCATCCCATGTCACCCGATACGTACCAGCTTCCTTCGTCTCGTTGACGAGCGTCTTGACCGGCGTTCCGAGGAGGTCATAGACGACCAAGGTGACCGGAGTGGACTTCGGCAACGAGTACGTGATGGTCGTGGTCGGGTTGAACGGGTTCGGGTAATTCTGGCCGAGTTCGAACGTCTTCGGGACATCGGCGGTCGGGACACCGAGGATACCGTCCTTATCCAGATACAGGCGATAACCCGGACGCTGGTTCGGGTCGGCGTTCGGCGGGGTGCTGAGAGTCTTGTACAGACCGTCAGACGCCTCCACGTACCAAACGACGTTGTAGGCATCCTGTGTCTTCTGACCGGAGATGGTCTCGAGGAGGTTCGCGAGCTGCCCCTGCGTCGTCGTGTAGGACGGCAGTTTACCGGTCTGATCGGACTCGAACTTCACGGCCCGGGTCAGGCTGATGCTGTCGACAAACACGATTGTGTAGCGGACTTCGTCGCTGTAGAGGCGGCTCGGCGGATCAAACCGCGACACCTTGATATCGGTGTACGGATCCTGCGGGACGGCCTTCTCCCATGTGAACACCTCCTGGTTCGAGGACAGCTGGAGCTTGATCACGCTGTGATCATCCGGCGTCTGCAACGCGAAGGCGTTCGGAGCATGGTCCAGAATCTCGTACGGCGCCGTCTGCCCATTGATGGAAGGATCAGTGCTCTTGAAGGCCTTGATCCACTGCAGCTCGTCGCGGTTCTTGATCCTGGCGATACGCGAAGCCACGAAGTAGTTCGTCGGACCGGTGATGAAGACATCTCCACTGAAGATATCCGACAGGCCCGGCAGCGTGTTATCGAACTCGCCGGGGAAGCGAGCCGAGAACCGCGTCTGGATCTGGTCGTTGGAGACGTTCAGGAACCGGTCGCGCGGCGAAACCATGATTTCGTAGATGCGCATCAGGAAGACCTGGTCCAGCGTCGGATACGTTGCGGAGGTGAGTTCCACGAGGTAGTTGGTGATACCGCCTACGAGGAAGTTCATCTTCGCGGACGTCTGGTTCAAACCGGCGACAACCGGTGTGACGACGATCTGGACACCGTTTTCGGCTTTCGTGTGGGTGATCTTGATCCGCGCAACGCCGTTCACGAACGCAGAGGGCGGAATCGAGAAGTCATTCGGACCCATCTGCGTGAGGTTCTGGCCGTTGTGCGTGATCACCGCCCACGTGTAGGCGAGCGGGTCGCTGTTCCAGCTCTGGTTGCTCGAGTCGGTGTTCGCCGTCGACCCTGTAATGGTCAGGGTTACCGGAACGCCCTTGATGTCCCAGTCGCGGATAGTGTTGCCGTTCTTGTCCTTCGCGGTCAGCACGAATTCGACTTCTTCACCCGCGATCTTGTTGATGTCGGGATCGGCCGCCATCGGGTCGATCTCAACACCGCCGACGTCGAGCTTGGTCAGGTTGAGACGGAACCAGCGGCTTGCGAGTTCGTGCGGACGGCAACCGAACCGGCTCCACAGCGTCGTGTCGGCGACCATCGATCCATCCGGATTATAGCGGAAGGTCACCTCTTCGATCGGTGAAGTATCGGTCCAGTTGAAGTCCTTGACGTACACCATCCAGTTGAGGATGACGGAGTCGGCGCTTGTGCTGTTGACATCCGTGTCGAAACCAGCGAACAGGAGATCCAGATCGGTTGCGGTGAGCTGGAACCCCGTGGTCGTACCGGTGTTCTTCACGAGCATCGTACCGATGGGAGCGCCCTTGCCGACCGGGAAGGTCCGGACGACCATGCCGATCCACTGGTACTGAAGCGTGTCGACTGTACGGCCCGACGGATCGTCGATCCAGGACTGGGAACCGACGTTGTACACCTTGAATCCGCCGATGAGGATCCCCTTGTCGATGTTCCGATCGCGAGCGGCGGTCCAGATCACGTCGATAGGCGGTGATGTGGGTCCGAGGCCGCTGATCGTCGCATTGTCCGTCGGCTGGACGGCCACGGGAGGATTCTCGGGCGGACGGTTGATCGAAACGATGAGCGCAGGCGTCGGGAGCGGGTTGTTCCTGATCGTGACGCCGGCGGTGTCGGAGTATGTGCTCAGACCGGCCTTATTGAAGGCACGGACGAACCACTTCACGCGCATGACGCAGCTGTCCGTATTCGGCTGCGGCTGGACGTTGGGACGGAAGATCAACTGGCGGAGCTTGTCGCCGGTGATGGTCAGGGTCGGGCTGATCCCGTTGTTGTCCGACAGGATGCTGACCACGAGCTGACCCGTAGACGACGTGCCCACGCTGTCGATGATTCCGTACCACTCGTACTTCACCGTGTCGTTCGGGTTGTTCTTCCCAGGCATGCTGGTCCACCGGGACTCCGACCAGTTGAGACGCAGGATGTCCTGCTCGAGGCCGTTGCCCTGGCAGCCGCCCACATGGTCCATACGGAACAGTGTCGTGTTGCCCAGGAGTACCGAACTCAAGACGAACGGTGCGGGTGCGAACGCCTGCTTGATCCAAACCGGACGACTCGAGATCACGTTCGCCGGCAGCAAACCGTGCGGGATATTCATCCCGGAGGGACCCGGTTCGCCGACAGTGAGCGTCAGACGCCTGTCATCGGGCTTGATACCGAGCCAATCGTTCCGAACGTTCGTCTGCGGCCACGGGTTGAAGAGGCGCAGAGTGTCCTGACGGAAATTGGTGTTGTCGGGACCGTTCGGCGTATTGATCGGGATCGCGCCGAAGAAGTTCCCGCCCGAACGGATGATGAGCGTTCCGCTCGGTTCCAGATTCGTGAAGGTCCAGTCGGTGAGACGTGCGCCGACCTGCACGAACATGGTGTCGCGGGTGTTATGGTTGCCAAAGCGGTCATACGGCGTCACGTTGTACACGTACCGGAAATCGCGGAAGATCGTGTCGGGACGCGCGTACGGCTGGTTTGCGTTGTTCGGGATCTGGTCGGTGGCACCGTGCGGGATCTGGCCGTAGAGACGCGTGTACATCTCCCAGTTCGACCCGTCATGCATACCGTCGTTGTAGATGCCGAGGTTGACGCGCGGCAGGGTGTCGATATCGGCCTGGACCGGCAGGATGCCGAGCGGCAGGCGCGTGTTATCGAACATCCCCTGGCCGGGATCGTAACTGCTCGGGAACAGCGACAGGAATGCGATACGGTACGGAACCACGACGAAGGTGTGGCGGAGTTTCCTCGATCCGGTCGGGCCGAAGAAGCCGCGGACAGCCGCTGCCTCCGGAGCGCTCATGCCGAAGGACTTGCGGTTCTGCGGGACATCGTACGGCTCGTCGGAGACGAACTGCGCGTTCGCATTCGGACCGAGAATACCGTCCTCGATACCGTCGCCGCCTCTCCAGTACGTATCGTCGAGGTGCCACAGGCCGGCGTTGAGCCGCTGATGCTTGCGGACGACCGTCCACTTGCCCTGATCGTAGCTGCAGGTGTCGTCGACCACGTTTCCGGCCATGTCTCTCAGCGTCGGGTCGACGATGCGAAGGTCTATGACCTGCTCGGTCGTGGAGTCGACCAAGCGGAGGAAGGCACCCGGAGCGATCGGGAAGTTGTTGCCCGTGGAAATGCCGAACGCACTGTGGAGAAGGATGACACGACGGTTGTAATCGCCGACCCACAGACCACCGGTGCTGTTGATACCGCCCCACACACCGGCTGCGTTGCGGCTTCTCGCCATGCCGTTCAAACCGGCGATGGTGAAGTCTTCGGCTCTCCAGCCGCTTGCGCCGATACGCGTCACGCGGTCGAACTCGCCGTTCGTCTGCGGGGCGTAACTGCCGGCGCGGCCGCGGTCGGTGAAGGTACCCATGAGCTCGCCGCGGAGCGAGTTCTCCTTCATACCGCCGAACACACCCGTGTACGTGTAGATGGAGTCGGCATACAGCCTGCCGTACTTCTTGTTGGGGTTCTGGCCGGGCTGATTCATCACGACGTACGGATTGCCGCCCGTCGGAGGATCGTTCTCCCAGATCGGTGTGACCCGGAAGAGAACCGGCCGCTGGTTGGACGCACGACCGGCGACCACGTGCCAGCCGATACCCTCGTACGGCAAGGTACCCCAGTTGGTCTGGAGCGGGAACGTGCTGTAGATGGTCCCACCGCCCGCAATCGTCAAGTCGAAGAACGTCTGCGGTACGTCTGAACGCGCGCCGGGAATCGTGTAACCGAGTTTCACCTGCATGTCGTCGTTCAGCACGTTGTACCGATTGTTCGGTGCGGTCATCGGGCTCAGGTTGTTATAGACATCGAGCTTCTGGAAGCGCGGCAGGTTGGAATCCGGGTCGCGTTCGAAGTTCGGGTTGATCGACTGGTCGTCGGGGTTGACATACAGCGGATCGCCGTCGCGGTCAAGCGGTACGTTCCCGTCGTTCACCACGAGGTATTTCCCGACGGGCGCTTCGGAAACGTTGCGCTTGTACGCCTGGCTGATCATGATGTTGTCGACACCGACGGCATCGAGCTGATGCTGGAGCGGGTCGGAACCCGGCGGCAGGCTGATCTGCGGCGCCATGATGTTGATCGTCCTGGTCTCGGGCTCGTTCACGTACAACCAGCGGCCCGCCTCGGAAACGAGGTATTCCTGGCCGGCACGGAGGATGTCGAAGCGGGTCGGGGTCTTGACGACCGACACCACCTTACAGGTGTCGCGGATGATATTCGTCGGGCCCGGCCGCGTCGGATCCGGCCATGCATCGGCCCACGCTTCGAAGAACACCGTTGCGTTGGATGTCTTCGGCGTCGGGTATTCGAGGGCGGTCAGGAACGCGGTCTGGTTGATGTGCACGCCGGCGACCAGGTTGCTGATCTGGGTGTGGCGGTAGCGTGCCTTCCTCATCGGACCGTACTCGTCGCGCGTCCAGTCGCGGGACGGGGCGAGCGAACCGCCTTCGCCTCCGTACGGTGCGGGAACGGCGCCGAAGTTGTCGCCCCAGATCCGGAACTTGATGCGGCCTGTATCGATGATACTGCCTTCCTTGGTTTGATCGTAGGGCGGCTTGATCTGCAGGTCGACGAGGTTGCCGAACTTGTCGTATTCACGCGCAACCAATGCGACCGTACGACCCGCCGTGATGCTGTTGACGCTGAGCGGATCGGAATCCGTCAGGTTCAACGTGTCGGGAATGTACGGGCGGATGTTCGTGTTCGCTGCGCGGCCCATGTGGGTGTAGCGCTTCTCGACGAAGAACGGGTTGGCCGAATACGCGTGGAAGTACGGCGCATAACCCGCACCACGGGTATCCGCGTAGATCGAAACGTGCTCGAGCGCCTGCATGCTGACGTAGTCGACGGGCAGCGGAACAGGCGACGTCGCGGCGGCCGTGTACGGGAAGATCTGCACGCGTACGGTCGGACCGCTGATGAGGAACAGCGGGATGATCACGCGCGGTGCGAACCCGCGGTACGACGGGCCGACGGCCGTCCCCTCGCCGAGATTGTGACCGGCATCCGACAAGTCGAACGCCAGCGTGTCCGGCGTCAACGCGATGCGCACGATCTGGTGCGCCACGCGGCCTGAGACGTAATAGGCGGTGACCCATCCTGCCGTTGTCGTGTCGCCGATGGTCGTCCGCTTCAGGGTGTCGTCGGTGACGAACACTTTCCCGAACTCACCGAAACCGCCGCGCTGCGCGTTGTTCTGCAGCTGGGTCTTCGGCAGTGTGATCGGGAGCGTTTCGCTCTCGACGAAGAACTTCACGAGGCGTCCGCCGATCGGGTTGCTGTACTGGTCGAGCAGGCGCGCAACGATACGCATCTGCTGGTTGTGCTCGGAAACCATGACGGTGTCCATCGGGATCGGGCACGTAGCGTCATGGTCGAGATCGATATCGCTCGCGAGCAGTGAGCCGATGAACCCACTGCCTTCCAGCGGCGTCGGGAACGACGGACCGGTCGTGTTTGCAGCGGAGACGGCCGCCGGATCGGCGCCGTAAGCCTGGAAGAAGTAACCCTTGTAGAACTCGTTCACTTCGTTCGCATCCTTCGGCGTCCCGGTCGGATAACCGGCTGCGAGCGCGTCGTTCGTGGAAATCGGGCTCCAGCCTTCCATCGGAACGGTCGTCCCGGCGGGCTTGCCCCACGACTTGAAGATCTGGACGCGGTTCACGACGTCAGGAATGATGCTGACCTCGGCGAAACCGCTCTCGATCGAGAAGTCGCCCACGTTCGGGATATTCGTGTTGATGGTCAGGTGCGCCTTCAGGCGGACGACATCGACGCCGTCGAGACCGATCTTCTTGACGTTCCTCGGGGCGCGGAGGTAGAAACGCACCGCGTTGTAGGTCGCAAGCGAGGGGATGTCACCCTGGATGCCCGGGAGACCCTGGCCCGCGGGAACATTCACCAGCTCGGCCTGCAGGGTCTGTCCTGCGTTCGGGAGACCCTCGGGAACCGTCGGCTCGAAGCCCTGCGGGTTGGTCGGGCAATCGTACGGAACGGGTGAACCAGAGCCGCGCCATGCGACGTTCGGGGAAACGCTGCCGAAGAAGACCTTATTGGTCAAGCCGGCATTGAACATGTCGACGTACTGCGGGTTGTCGACGAGCTCGACCCACACGCGGTTCTTCTGCCGGTCGATCGGGTCGAAGTACGGCGCGATGTCGAGCGGGTTGCGGTAGATGTCCGTGATGCGGACGTAGAGCTTATCGTAAATCTGCTTGGGCTTGCCCGGAGGCGTGAACGGACCGACGCTGCCGACGACGAGAGCGTCTCCCGTTCCGGTGACGACCTCGAGACGCGGGTTGACGGGGAAGGTATACCACTTGGTTCCATCCCAGTACACGTCTGTCGAGTCCATCGCCGTCGTCTGGCCCACCGGGTTTCCGAGCTTCGCGTTGTACCCTGTTCCCGGACCGAACCAGATGCCGAAGTTGTTGTTCGGCGAGCCGTCGGGAATCAGGTACGCATGGACAAAACCGGGGCCCGGATACGGGTCGAGCTTCAACGGGTCGCTGAAATCGTTGTACCGGTCATTGAACGCGTAGGTCGCGCGGACGCGGATCCGGTACGCACCGGCGTTGTGGCTGCCGCTTGCGATACGGAAGATGCGGGTCGCACGGCCCATCGGGGCGTTGATGACATGCAGGCGGCCGGAGTCGAGGTCGAGCCCGGACAGGACGACCTGCGGGACAGTCGTGATCAGCGAGTCGAAGATCCCGTTCATCCGGTACGGCACTGTATTCGGCGGGTTCGTGAAGGTCAAGTGTCCGAAGTTGCTCAGTTCGAACTTGAACTTCTCGTTGTCGTCCACCGTATTGCCCCATCCGTCGGTCGCGACGACGTCGAGCCGCAGGTAGATGCGGTCGGCGGTCTGCCCGGCGCCCGGATACGGTTCACGCGGCTCGATGTCCAACGCGCGCGGGATGTTCGGGCGCACGACGATCTTCAAGCCGGTGTTCGGGAGGTGGTTCGCACCGAGCGGGTCGACCGGCTCCCGGTTGGGATCGATCTGCCACGCTTCGAGAACGCGCGTCGAGTTGTCGAGCAGGGCTTCGTCGAGGCGCCTGCTGTAGTATGCCACGCGCGGGAAACCGCCGGACGTATCGCCGACGGCTTCCATGGACTGCCGGAAGCCGCCCTGGCCGTCGAACCACACGGTGGCTTCCGCCAAAATACGGACGGAGTCTTCGACACCGCCTGAATTCCTTCCGACATCGGCGTGGACGTAGGTCAGACGGCGGAAAACCATCTGCCCGAACTGGCGGAGCGTGTCGTCCGCCGCTTGGTAGCCTTTCAGGTAGACCGTGCGGTCCTCACCGCGGGGGTTCCAGTCCGTGTACGCGATCGCTTTCAGTCTCGGCTGGGTGACACGGTCCCACGTCCGGTTGCCGTACGCGTCGAGGAAACGGAGCGTATCGACACCGGAGGTGACCAAGCCGGGCTGGTAAGGATTCGCCGACACGGCGTGCGGACCGACACGGTACGGCGGTATGAGACCACACTCGGGGTTCGGGTTGCTCCCCGGCGCACCCGGGAACGCAGGGTACGTGTTCGGGAAGTCCTCATTGTACCAGTACGGCGCAAGCGCCTGGTAGAGATTCGTGAATTTCAGCGGGTTGCGCTCCGGCGGGAATCCGTCGACCATCATACCGTAGTCGGGGTTCGCGAGGACGGTGGTCCCGAGGGTACGGGTCACGGAAGGACGGAACTGCAACGTCTGGCTCTGGCCCAACGGTAATCCGTCGTCGCCGAGGAAGTAACGACCGCGCGAGTAATCGCCGAACGAACCGATGTACTCGCCTGCGTCGATCGCCTGCGCCGAGTCGTTCACCCACACGAGGTACTGCGTCGTGCCGGGGAGGAGGCGGACGATGGCGATGTCGGTGTAACTGACGACGTCACCCGCGTTCTGCTGATTCTGGACGTTCCCGATGACGTGGTAGGCACGCAGGGTGTCCTTCGTCGTGTCAGGCGGGGTGGCGAGACCGGTTAGGTTGTTGATGTTCGGCTTGAAGTAAATGTTGCGGATCTGGATGCCGTCGCCGCTTGCCGTCGGGTTGAACACCTGGAAGGTGAGCACCTGGCGGATCAGCGTCGGATCCTTCGGGAAGAAGGGAGACGACGTCGCGATGTTCCCGACAGGGCGGTACACCGGACGAAGTCCGATTTCACGGCCGGAAGTTGCGGGGTCAACACCGTACGCGGCGCCCGTCGTACCAACACTCGTCACGACGTTGTTGTACGTCTGACGCCCGACCGTCATGCCGGGGCTGGATGTGACGACGCGTACTTTGATGTAATCGAACAGGTTCGACGACAACATGTTGTTGACGATCTTGAACCTGTTGTTTACAAACATGATGACCACGGAGTCCCGGTCCATGAAATTGCCAACACCCGCACCCGAGTCGTAGACGGACAGCGTGTCCGTGACGAACGTCACGGAGTCGGCGGTCTGCTCGATCGTACGCGTGATGTTGAAAAAGTCTCCCGTCCCCGTCCTCAACTGCGCCTGCGCCGCTACTGCGACGAGCAGAAGCCCGAAGAAGGAGAGCAAGGTGAGGCTTTTTTTCATCCGAAAAATCTCCTGGTTTGTGGATGGTTAATGACAGGGTTGACTGGTTGAATGCATGCTCTGAAGATGGGTGATGCTTCCTAGCCGCTCATTCAGTTCCTCCTGTGAATACATGAAACAACCGTTTTTAGATAATGAAGCGCGTTGCCGATCGGTGATGATGGATTCTCGAGACTTCAAATATAGGTTCATGGGTCATATCAAACAACCGTTCTTCCTTTCATTGTCCATTAGCTAGCGATCGCTTTCTCGTCATCAATTTTCATTGCGTTCATTGCGCCAACGGTTCTCTCCATTTTCCCCTTTCACATAACAGGGGCGTGGAAAAGAGTACAATAATTTTGCCAAAGAAAATCCAACGAAAACCCCATGAATGAGTGGAAAATATTGGATTGTCAAATAACCGACACCTTTCTCGCTTTCATTTTCATCTATTTGACATACCGGCCCCGCGCTTCTCGATGTTCCGGGCTTTTTCAGGTTTTCTGATTCGATAAACCCTCCTCAAAACTCTTCTCATTTTTTCGCCGAATGATCCGTGCAGAGTACCGTGTATTTCCCCGTAAATATTTTCACTGCTCTGTGGTTTCCCTTCAGCGCAAATCGATGATGTCCGCTCCGGGTGGTGGCGTGAATTCGAAACGCGAGTCCGGTATCCCCTTGTCCGTGACGACATCTTTGATCGTATAAGTCGTCACCGTCCCTCCCGCTTCTACGATTTCGACCTTCCTGATGACCCAGTTCTTTGCCACCCACACTTTCATGGTCCGGGCGGAACCGCTCTCTTTCGGGGTAAGTTTGAGGACGTAACACGCTTCGGAGAGAATCTTTTCCTCCCCCACAAGCGCTGCGTAATAATCCTGCGGAATGCTCAGGAAGATACGCTCGGGCGACATCGAATAGGAGTCCTCTTTGTATGCGCTCACGATCACCTGACGGTTCTGCGGCGTCCAGGACCAGGAAGTCTTCCCGTCTGTCACAACGGTGCGCTGGTCGGTCTCGATGCGGTACTTGTTTTTCTTCTTAAAGTAAAGAGTCCCGCTCGTCTCCTGCTCGGCCCGTGAGACCTTGAACCGTACGGTCTGGGTAAACGTAATGACGACGTCGTTGAGGTCCTCGTACTTTTCCTGCACCTTCTTGATGATGTCGCGGGCCGAGATCGTCCCGAAGACCGGACCTTCAGCCGAGAGGAGGGTGAGCGTTGTCACCGCAACCAGGAGGGACAATATCGCAGGCACCGGGAGGGAGTGATGCACGGCGTGCTGCAAGGGTGTTTTCACAGGCTGACCTCGATAGTAGGTTAGGGGAAGAGCAGTTCCTCGAGCCTGCTTTCGTCTTCGACGAGGACTTCGCGAGCCTTGCTCCCGTCGGCCGGACCGACGATGCCCGCCGCCTCGAGCTGGTCCACGATCCTCGCGGCCCTCGAGTAACCGATCTTCAACCGTCTCTGGAGGAGCGACACGGAACCCTGCCGGTACCGGACGATGAGTTTCGCCGCCTCGTAGAGCAGTTCGTCCGTGTCCGCCGCGTCGCTCCGCGAGGCGTTTTTCCGTGAGGACTTGACCGAGGGCAAGGAATACGGCCGCAGGCAACCGCGCTGTTCCGCGATATGGCGGACGACGCGCTCGACCTCCGCGGTCCCCAGGAAGGCGTTTTGTATGCGGACGGGTTTGGGACGTCCACTCGGTTGGTAGAGCATGTCCCCGTTCCCGAGCAACTGATCTGCCCCGGGCGTGTCGAGTATGGTCCGCGAGTCGATGCGGCTTGCGACCTGGTAGGCGATCCGCGCGGAGAAATTCGCCTTGATCACCCCGGTGATGACGTCGACGGAAGGCCGTTGCGTGGCGACGATCAAGTGGATACCGACCGCGCGGGCGAGCTGGGCCAGTCGCGCGATGGGTTCCTCCACTTCCCGTGCGGCGGTGATCATGAGGTCGGCCAACTCGTCGATGACGACCACGATGTACGGGAGCTTGTAATGCCGGATACCATCCGCGTCACGGATATGGCCTGCGGCGACTTTCGCGTTGTAATCGTTGACGTGCCGCACGCCGGCCTTCGCCAGTTTCGTGTAACGCATGTCCATCTCGAGCTCGAGGCTCTTGAGCACGACGACGGCGTTGTCGGGGTCGGTCACGATATCCTCGTCGATGTCGGGGGAGACGGCGAGAAAATGATTGCGAAGCCCCTTGTACTGCTGCAATTCGATCTTCTTGGGGTCGATCATGACGAACTTCACGTCCGACGGGTGCAGCTTGAAGAGGAGGCTGTTGATCATGACGTTGATACCGACGCTCTTCCCGGAACCCGTCGCCCCCGCCATGAGCAGGTGCGGCATCTTGGCGAGGTCGTCGCAAAAGATATCCCCGGTGATGGATGCGCCCAGGCCGAGCGGCAAATGGAATCGCGCGCGCTGGAATTGCGGCGAAGTGACGACGCTCCGGAACCCCACGATTTCCGGTTCGTTGTTCGGGATCTCCACACCGACGGCTCCCTTGCCTGGGATCGGCGCAATGATGCGGATACCCCGTGCCGCGAGCGCCAGCGCGAGGTCGTCGGCCAGCGACACGATCCTACTGATTTTCACGCCGGAATCCGGGACGAGCTCGAACTGTGTGACGACGGGACCGGGAATAACCTTGATATCCCGTATCGCGACACCGAAGACTGAGAGCTTCTCGACGAGTTGACCCGCCTTCATGTTCAACTCTGTGTCGGATACGTTCCTCCGGAGGGTGTGTTCGTCGAGGAGTGCGTGGTGCGGCGGTTCGTAGCCCGCGAGACGGTCGCGGGCGATCTCGGCGTTCGACTCCTCGCTATCGTCCGGCATGTCCGGGGGAACTTGAGCACGGGCAGCGGCGCGTTGGACGGCCCGTTTTTCCTGGTCGCTGAGCACCGTCCCCCCGCTTATTTCCCCCCCCTTTTCTCCCGCTTCCGCCTGCGTCCGTGAGACCGATGCACCGTTCTTCCCTTCCCGTGAATAGACGGTTTTTCCCTCCGCTTCTTCCGGTGTCTGCGCTGTTTCCTCGTAGATTCCGCGGAGCTCCTCGACATGTTCGAAGGGAATGATCCCGTCCGAACGCAGTTCAGCGCCGCTGGTCGGAACGACGGGCCGTTCCTCAGCCGTCCTCGGCGATAGTCCCGGTCGCGTGATCGAAACGGGGACCACGGGGTGTTGCGGTGGGAGTTCCACGCGTTCGGCCTGCACCCCTGTTTTCTGGAAAAGGTCGGGCCCCGGCCTTGAGACGCGAGGTACCGCGGGAGTATCCAGGGGGGGGAGGCTCACTGGCGTCTTGAAACGTGCATCGGGTGAGGGGGTTGTCTCTGCGACGGTCTTATGGAAAGGCCGTACGAGGGCCGCGATGACGGACCGGAAGCGTTCCACCGTCCGGTGGATGTCGTAATCCACCACGACGATGGCCAGAATGACGACTGTTGTGAGAATCATCACCACGGAACCGGTCGTCCCGAGGAGCCGGGCTGCGAGCCCCGCGAGGAAATCCCCGATGTTGCCGGACCAATTCGGCCCGATGTCGGGCATCCAGGGGACGAGACGAAGGACCCCGAAGAACGCGGCGAGGAGGAAGACGAAGATGATCGCGTAGTTCGTGTAATAGGCGAGCGATCCGAGATCCCGCCGCCGGAAGATGAACCATCCCCAGAAACCGAGGAGAATGGGAAAGGCGAGCGAGAAATACCCGATGGTCGTGCGGATGAGGAAACCGGCCGTCAAGGCACCGGTAAGACCGAGCCAGTTCCGCGTCATGTCCGCGCGCGCCCTGATGTCGGGATCGCCGCCGAACAAGCGCAACAGATCTCGGAAGCCGAGATCGGTTGCCGACTCGTCCCTCGGGGAATACGAGACTACCGCCAATGCGAGGAGGACGGCGACGACCAACATCAGGATGCCGAGTATATCGAGCTTGCGGCCCTTATCGAGTCGTCTCCTCGGCTTCTTCCCGCCGGTGGGCGCGGTATGTGTCGTTTTCCTCCGCACGGTCGGTCGTTGCGCTTTCCCTCATGCATGCTTTTCGATGAAGGGGACTTTCACGACGCGGGCGGGGACATCCTGCCCGCGGATCCGTACGTGCATCGAGGCGCCGGGTTCGGACACCGCGACGGGAACATACGCCATGGCGATACAGCGTTCGAGCATCGGGGACATCGTCCCGCTCGTCACGACACCGGCAGGCACACCGTTCACGATCACCTCGTAGCCGTGGCGCGGAACGCTTCGCCCTTCGACGAGCAAACCCACGAGTTTCCGTTTGAGCCCCGCCTCTTTCGCCCGGACGAGGGCATCGCGGCCGACGAACTCGCCTTTCCCGAGTTTAGTGATCCAGCCCAGACCCGCTTCCAACGGGTTCGTCGTCCTGTCGATATCGTTGCCGTACAAGCAGTAGCCCACCTCCAAGCGCAGGGTATCCCGCGCCCCGAGCCCGATCGGTGCTATCTCGAACTCCTCTCCGGCCTCGAATATGGCATCCCACATGCGTTTCGCGAGGCCGATATCCGCTTCGAAATAGACCTCGTACCCGAGTTCCCCCGTGTAACCGGTGCGCGAAACGAGGCAGTCTATCCCGGCGATGCGCCCGCGGAGGAAATGGTAGTACGGGAGCGACGCGAGGTCCAGATCCGTCAGACGAGCGAGCGTCTCGAGGGATTTCGGTCCTTGGATCGCCAGGAGCGCCGTTTCGTCGCTTCGATTCACGAGCGTCACATCGCCCGCGACGTGATCGGACAACCACGCGAAGTCCTTCGCGATGTTCGAGGCGTTCACGACGAGCTGAACCGTGTCTCCGCAATGATAGACGAGAAGGTCGTCCACGATCCCCCCGTCGTCGTAACACATCGCCGAGTACTGGACTTTCCCCTCCGAAAGCCGCGTGACGTCGTTCGTGGTCATGCGCTGGATGAACGCGAAGGCATCGCGGCCGCGGATCTCGAACTCGCCCATGTGCGTGACGTCGAAGACTCCGACCGTCGTGCGAACACGCTTGTGCTCGGCGATAATGCCCTGGTACTGGACGGGCATGCGGAAACCCGCGAAATCCACCATCTTCGCTCCGAGAGCGACGTGGATATCGTGAAACGGTGTGCGTTTGACTGGTTGTTCCATGATGGGTGCTTTTTAAGAAAAGGTGAAGAAACGTCAGACGAGTTTCGCCTGGCTGCTGTTCCAGTCGCGGAGGAAGTTCTCGAGACCGATGTCCGTAAGGGGATGGCGGAACAACTGTTCGATGACCTTGAACGGGATGGTGGCCGCGTGCGCCCCTGCAAGCGCAGCCTCGAGAACGTGGATGGGATGCCTGATGCTCGCGACGAGTACCTCGGTCGTGAAACCGTAATTACGGTATATCGTGAGGATTCGGCGGATCAATTCCATGCCGTCTATGCTCACATCGTCGAGACGCCCGACGAAGGGAGAGACGTACGTCGCTCCCGCTTTCGCCGCAAGCAGGGCTTGTGTCGGCGAGAAACAGAGGGTCACGTTCGTCTTCACACCCTCCCGCGATAACGTGCGCACAGCCGCCAGGCCGTCCTTCGTCAACGGAATCTTCACGACGATGTTCGGGTGGATAGCGGCGAGATCGCGTGCTTCGGGAATGATTTCCTCCGTCTTCGTCGAAACGACCTCGGCGCTTATCGGCCCGTCGACGACCTCAAGGATCTCGGCGAGCAGTTGACGGAAATTCTTCCCTTCCTTGGCGACAAGGCTGGGATTGGTCGTAACACCGTCGAGAAGTCCCATCGCGGCGGCTTTCCGAATCTCCCCGATATTCGCCGTGTCGATAAAAATTTTCATGGCGTTTTATTTAAGGTATTACTTGAAGAAAAAGACTCAAGGCAATATGAGAACATACAAAAGCAGGGCACAAGATGCAATGCTGCGATGGGGAAATCATGGTCATTTCCCCGTATTCTGTTCAAGGATTTCTCCCAAACAATAGAATCGAAGGCCTCTAGCGGTTTCCCGTCGTGCATCCCGATTCGATTCGGTATGGAAAAACCCTTCGAGAAAATTCTTTCAAGAAGGGATCGGCTTGCTGCGGTTTGCGGAGGCAAAAGTGTCTTCCGTTTCTTGCAACCGCAATGTTATGGAACGGAGGCGGGGGTCTCCCGCAAGAGCGTCCCACACTCTGTCGAGCAGGAAGAGGACGATATTTTCCGCCGTCGCAGAACATGGGAACAAGAAATGCTTAAAGCCCCGGCTTTCCAAGAAGGATCGCACAGGCACATCGTTCTCCTCGCACAGGAAGGCGTGGTCGAGAGGTTCGATGATCGGGAGGACCGCGCTGGTTAGATCTGCGTAATCGATCACCATCCCGTTGTCATCCCTGAACCCTTCCACTTCCACCCAGAGCTTATACGAATGGCCGTGGATATTGGAGCATAACCCTGGGTGGGAAGGGAGTCGGTGACCCATTTCCCACCGGAAGAGTTTCGCGACCCGGACGACGTCACCGTTGTGTTCCACCGCGTGGCACGCCTCATTGACTCCGTATCATCCTTCCCTTCTCCTCTTAGGCTCGAAGGGCTCGCATGCAATCTACGGTGCGCTGCATGCCGTTCCAAGGACCGACAGCATCGATCATCGGCGGGTGCGGAGCATGATGCCGCAGCCTGAGAGGAAGAATATAAGATTCGGAATCCAAGCCGCCGCCAGTGGCGGGATACTGCCGTTGTAGCCGAAGACCTGGCTGAGTTTCTGGCTCACGAGATAGATGAAGCACAGGAAAATACTGACCCCGAACTGCACGGAGAGGCCGCTCCGTCGCTTGATGGACGCGAAGGGGACACCGAAGAACACGACGATGAGAGAAGCGAAAGGAAACGCCATTTTCCCATGATAATCCACGAGAAGACGATTGATATCGCTCCCCGCGACACGCTGGCGCTCGATGTAGCTGCGAAGTTCACCGAGCTCCATTTCTTCGGGTTTCTGCTGCATGCGCAGGATGATCTCCGGAGTCACGACGGATGTGCTGAGGTCGAGGGAATCGTACCGTGTCACCGTCTCGCGGATTCCCGGCTTCGACGCCTTCTCGAGGGTGAACCGCCGGTGCACGACATCGAACGCCCTCCATTTCCGCCGACCGGGGTCCCAGCGCATCCAGGCGGCGTCGATGCGCTCGGCCGTGTGCGTCGCATCCGACGGGTCGAAGCGGTAGACGGCGATGCGGCGTGCGATGGACTCCGTTTCGTCGAAGAAGTCGAGCGAGAGGATGCGCCCGTCCGATTCCTGGAAGAAGAGGTTGTACCGACCGCCGGTCGCGAGATGCTTCTTGAGGTATTCGCGTTCCAGCCGAAGCCGAGACGCGTTGACGCGCGGCTCGACCCATCCATCGAAAACGAGCATGACCCCGCTGGCAACGGCACCGATCAAGAGGAACGGGACCATGAAGCGCGCCAAGCTCACCCCGCCGGACGTGATGATGGTCAGCTCGTTGGTCGCGCTCATTTTCCCCGCTACGAAGAGCGCCGCCAGCAGCATGGCGACGGGCATCATCAGGCTGAAAATGCGCGGGAGGAAATAGATGTAATAGAGCGTGATGATGTGCGTCGGGACATGCTCGTCGAGGAAGTCGTCGATATTCTCGATCATGTCAACCATGATGAAAAGCATGCAGAACGCGACGATCGCGAAAAGCGTCGCTTTGATGAACTCCATGCCGACGTAGCGATCGATCAGGCGCATCCGCGGTCAGGCCTCATGGGGGTTTCGGTGGCGGGTCTCCTCGGCGGGTCGCCACGTTCTCGGCAGGAACCTGGCGAGACGCGTCCAGTCGATGACCGTCGTTTCGCGCGCCGTCCGTACAGTGAGGAAAGCCCCGCAGAGGCCGAGGATAATGTTCGCGCTCCACATGCCGACGAAGGGCGACAGAACTCCTCGGTCGGCGAGTTTTTCTCCTCCGATCAGGCACGCCCAGTAGAAGAGGAAGAAACCGAGACTCATTCCCGCCCCGACGCCGAAACCACCCCTTCTCGCCATCATGCCGAGCGGCGCACCGATGAACACGAAGACGAAGCAGGCGACGGGAATGGAGTATTTCTTGTAGATCTCCACGAGGTATGCATTCATCTGCTTCGTATCGTACGAGTTCGCACCGGCATCCGCCGCCGCGTAGGCCTGGGCCTGGCGAAGCTCGGACAGAGCCCGAAAGAGGGCGGAAACGGTGTCCCCCGATGTGCTCTTCGATTCGGCTTGTGGCACCGGCGAGGAAGGGGCGGGGAAAGCGATCTTCGCTGCGGTCGATGCGGCAGAA
>JARYLZ010000023.1 GCA_029907355.1 Bacteroidota bacterium
GAAGCACAACGAGAGCGATGCCCAGGGTTACGGGGCGGGGCGCCGTGCAGACCATACCGACGGGCACAACATGTCCGGCGGTCTCGGTATCCTCCACGACCTTTCGGGCGACGACACCTACTCGGCGGGTGTCTTCGCCCAGGGCAGCGCGTACTGGTACGGTTACGGGGTGTTGAGCGACCGGTCGGGGAACGACCGCTACCGGGGCGTGTTTTTCAATCTGGGCGCCTCAGCCCATTTCGCCATCGGCGTCCTGTTCGACGATGCAGGCGACGATAAGAGCGATCTCGTCATGACCCTGGGTTTCGCTACCGCGCACGACTGTTCCGCCGCGTTTTACATCGATGCGGGCGGGAACGACACCTACACCATGTCGGATGGGGACGAGCGTGCATGCAGTCTCGGAAGTTCGCTGAACAATTCCTTCGCCCTTTTCGCCAATATTCGTGGGGATGACGTCTACGAGCCCGTCGGGAATGCCCTCGGGTATGCCACTGCACGGCGGGGAGGCGAGTGGGCGGTTTACGCGCCCAGCACCGGTTTGTTTTTCGATATCGGAGGGCGTGACACGTACAAACACAGGTTCGGCGGGGACGAGACGAGCTGGGAAACGCTCGCTCCCGTGAAGACACCTGGCGTCAACGCACTCGGCCGAGATGTCCGCGAGGGCATCCTCCGCTTCGAGTGACCTTGCCGGAAATCGACGATACATTACTTGTTCTCACCTCAATATCACACAAGGAACTCGTATCGAACATGAAATCCTTTTTCCCCTTCCCTATGCTGGTCATCACGGCTTGCGCCGTGCTTTCCGTCCACTGCGGTAAAAGCGATAAGGAAAAAACCGTGGAAGAGTTCAAACAATTCCTCACGGCTTTCGAGTCCACATATCCTCCCCTGTTCAAGGAAGCCAATCTCGCCTACTTCACCGCGACGATTTCCGGGAAAGACGAGGATTACGCGCGCTCGGCTGAACTCGAGGTCAAGCGCAGCATGTACTTCGCGGATAAAGAACGCTTTTCGAAGCTGAAAGCGTGGCGCGAGTCCGGGGCGATCGACGATCCCCTCCTCAAGCGCCAGCTGGACGTGCTCTACTTCGCCTTCCTGGCGAAGCAGATCGACCCCAAGAAGCTCGAGGAGATGATTCGCCTCGAGAAACAAGTGGAAAAGAAATTCTCCACGTTCCGTGCCGTGATCGACGGGAAACCGTGGACGGACAACGAAATCGAGGAAACGCTCAAGAAGAGCACGAACAGCGAGGAATTGCGAAAGGTGTGGGAAACGAGCAAGGAAGTTGGGGCGCTCGTGGCGCCTGATGTTCTCCGGCTCGTGAAATTGCGCAACGAGGCCGCCCGTTCCCTTGGCTTCGCCAACTACCACGCGATGCAACTCGCACTGGGGGAACAAGACCCCGCCGAAATCGAAAAATTGTTCGACGAGCTCGACGACCTGACGCGCATCGCATTCGGCGCGCTCAAGCGCGATATCGACACGTACCTGTCGAAGCGCCTGCATGTTCCTCCCGACCAGCTCATGCCGTGGCACTACCAGAATCGCTATTTCCAGGAGGCGCCACGGATATACGACGTCGATTTCGATAAGTTGTACGGTGATAAGGATATCGTGGGCATCGCGAAACGCTACTACGCCGGTATCGGCCTCCCCATCGACGACATGGTTGCGAAGAGCGACCTTTACGAGAAAGAGGGCAAGTACCAGCACGCCTATTGCACGGATATCGACCGCGAGGGGGACGTGCGGGTCGTATGCAACATCAAGCCCTCGTACGAATGGATGAATACAACCCTGCACGAGTACGGGCACGCGGTGTATTCGAAGTACATCGACCGTTCCTTGCCGTGGGTGCTTCGCGAGGAATCCCATACGTTCACGACAGAGGCCGTCGCGATGCTTTTCGGGCGTTTCGCCGCACACCCGGCATGGATGGTGGAAGTCGCGGGAATCCCGGTATCGAAGGTCAATCCCATCGCCGAGGAAAGCCGCCGCATGCTTCGCCTCGAACAACTCGTCTTCAGCCGTTGGGCTCAGGTGATGTACCGCTTCGAGAAAGCGATGTACGAAAACCCGGACCGCGACCTGAACTCCCTCTGGTGGGATCTCGTCGAACGGTACCAGCTCCTGAAGAGGCCCGAAGGGAGAAATGCCCCCGACTGGGCGTCGAAGATCCATGTCGCCCTGTACCCCGCGTATTACCACAATTACCTGCTCGGCGAATTGCTCGCGTCACAGCTCTACTTCCACATTGGAAAATCCGTTCTCAAGAGCACCGACCCTCTCGTGGAATGTTTCGCGGGGCGCCCCGAAGTCGGGAAATATCTCCGTGAGGCCGTTTTCGGACCCGGCCGTTCCCTCCATTGGACCGAAATGATCGAGAAAGCGACCGGCGAAAAGTTGACGGCGAAGTATTACGCCATGCAGTTCGTCGAAGAAAAACGGGTGATGGAACCGGAAAAACCATGATGCAACCTTTGCACCGTCGCGGAGAAGGAGAGAAATAGTGCCGGCGTATCGGGACGGTCGGAGCAAACAGCGGCGCATATCTCCGCCGTCGGACCGCCTTCTCGTTCTCCCTGCGGGGATCCGTATCGCATGATAGACCAGGGGGGATCATGACGTTCGACTGTGAAGATTTTCCGCTCGTTGCCGCCGTACGCGGAGAACCTCACTTGACAAACTTGTCTTTCCCTCGATGCGGACCGGTTCGAAACGGTGAAACATTCTTTCCCCAGTTCATGGGACAGGTCCGACATACCGTTTTCTTCCTCATGATGAACGCATTTCCCACAATGACGGAGATCGAGCATGCCCGAATTCGGATCCCCATTTTCCGGCTTGGCCCATGACAGGAAACTGACGCACGAGGAACTCGTCCGTGCAATCCGTTTCATGGTCGCCGCCGAGTATGAAGCGATCCAGCTCTACATGCAGCTGGCGGAGTCGACGGACAATGAACTCGCCGTCGAGGTGCTCAAGGATATCGCCGACGAGGAACGCGTGCACGCCGGAGAATTCCTCAGGCTCTTGCGCGAACTGGCACCGGAGGAGGAGGAGTTCTACATGAAGGGTGCTGCGGAAGTGGAGGAAGAAATCGAAGAGATGAAAAAGAAATGACCTCCTCGAAGGGTTCTCTATCCCATTCCGTTTCCGGGTTCTCCGTAGGCAAAAAAACGGCGGGCCTTGCGGGGTGGCTCGTCCTCACATTTGCTGCGGGCGGTGTCGGGTCGCTTGCATCGGCGGATGCAGGGAATTTCTATGCGGTGCTCGTCAAACCGTCGTGGGCACCGCCTGCCTGGCTGTTCGGGCCTGCCTGGTCCGTGCTCTATGTCCTCATGGCCCTTGCAGCATGGATCGTCTGGCGCGATCGAGGGTTTCGGAATGCGCGGGTGCCGCTGGCGCTGTATATCTTCCAGCTTGTTCTCAATGCGTTCTGGACATGGTTGTTCTTCGTGTGGCGTCTCGGTGCTTTTTCGTTCGTCGAGATCCTCGTCCTCTGGGTTCTCATCGCTGCGCTCGTTCCGGCCTTCGGCCGCGTCAACAAGCGGGCGGCAGGACTTCTCTTCCCATACCTCGGATGGGTAACCTATGCAGCGGTCCTGACGTTCGAGGTGTGGCGGCGCAATCCATCCCTGCTCGGCTGAGTTCCGAACACGGGGAATCGAACCGGTTGCTCCGCGGGAGACTGCCTATCCATGCCGACATGAGCACCCGTTCAGGGGATGAGGGCGGTCGGCCCTCTTCCGCCCTTTCCATCACGGTGTTCATAGGTGCATTCGCCGATTGGTGGAGCCGAGGTATCCTTCCACCTCAAGTCAGATGCCGGTATCATTGTCGATTCACATCACGAGGCGGGAAGAACGACATCCATCTGGTGCCGCTCCACACGAGACCGTCTTTTATCCTCTTCGAGAAGGACACGCGGCCCAGTGTGACGAGACAAGGGGAGCACATCTTTACCACGAGTCTCGCGGGTTCGGCCCCTTCCGTATTTGCGCGTTTCGTATCCGACCGAATGCGGGATTTCAGGAAGCAGCTTTCCGCTGGAGCTGAATGTGTCTTCAGAAGCGGGAGGGATCGCGCCTTCGATGGATACTCGAAATTCAGGCAACAATACCGGAAGTCACCCGGCTTCCGTTTCCCTTGCCGCTCTTTTGCTCTTGACTGCCGTTCCGTCCATTGCTTGATGGATTGTTTCCGCCAGCCCCCCATGCCGTAGAGAACGTACTTTTTTCGGGATTTGCTTCGGGGAAGGGCGTCGTGGTGTCGCGGTTTGGATAGCCGGTGCCGTCATTCGAACGACGGACGACGGTCTCCGCCTGCGCTTGTCTTCCGTCAGTCGAACGCCGATTCAATAGAAATGTGTTTTTTCTAAAACAAATTGTCGAGTTGACAGGATGGGGGGATCACTAGCGGGGATATGGACCGCGGATCCGCCAGGAAGACATCGAACGGCCATTTCTCGGGAAGCGAAAAACGAAACACTGCGTCCGGTTTCGCGGTGTTTCGTTCTCCTTCGGGAATAAGTACGCGTGGGCCCTGCAGGACTTGAACCTGCGACCAACGGATTATGAGTCCGCCGCTCTGACCAACTGAGCTAAGGGCCCATTCATCATGAAATAAGTTAGAGGCAGGGAGGGCGAAAAACAATAACATCGCCTGGAGCGCGAAGTGCCCTCATCTTTGCATGGAAAACCGGTCGTGGTTCGGAGGGACTTTTTCTCAGTGAAAGGAGCGCACATGGGCCGTCGAGTCGGTTCTCGCACGCTTTCGGAATTCCCAGGGTGGGATGGGGTTGGGTTCGGACCATAGGCCTCGTCTCTCGGCGCGCGCCTGCTGTTCGAGCCGATCGAGCAGAGGGTCCGATGAATACTGACGGTAATGCCATGCATACCCTGCCGAGACGAGTTCGCGGTTCAGGATGCGACCGTCCCCCAGCGTGACGATGCAGACTCTTCTCCCGTAATGGTCCGTGTCGCAAACCCGCGCAAGCACCGTCGAGTCGAAACACAGAGACGCGGTAAACGCTTTCGCCTGTACGCTGTAAGGTTGCGCCTTTTCAGGAC
The DNA here is from genome assembly GCA_029907355.1 of Bacteroidota bacterium. GTDB lineage: Bacteria > Bacteroidota > Ignavibacteria > SZUA-365 > SZUA-365 > JARYLZ01. The sequence continues at coordinate 5,082 of JARYLZ010000023.1, forward strand.
AATCGATCCCTGCAAGCCGGATCCGCTCCGTTTTCCCATCCACGAGCAATTCGATCGTGTCCCCGTCCCGAATGCCGACGACCCGGCCGACGAGAATCTCTTCCCGAGGTGTTTCACAACCGCTTGAGCAGAGGAGGGCTGCCAGGGTGATCAGGGAGATGTGTCGGCGAAACGGGTTTCCCCTTTCCCCTATTCCCCATGCTCCATGTTTTCCTTTAACTCTCATGGGGGAGATAATTTCCTTTCGTCTCCCCGCCCGAATGTTCCCTTCGCTCTTTCAAGGATAGACCGGTATTCGCAGACGAGGGGGTGATCCCATCCTTCTGCTATCGCATGGTACGCATCGGTGTAGAAATCGATCGTCCCTTCGCGTGATCCGGCGAAGACATTCCATATTTCCTCGCCTCTCTCGGCGTGCGCTTCGAGAATGGTGGAAAGATTATGGATTTTATCGGCAGCGGAGACGGCTTTCGCTTCGTATGAAGCACGAGACACGGATTCCAGGTAAGTGCGTTTCCTTTCCTTCCAGGGAAGGTCCTTCCGCTCGCTGACGGCCTTGACGATGGAAAGGATCTCCGGGCCGAATTCCGATGCGAGGCGCTCCGCCGGGTACTCGGTGTCTTCGAGCGTGTCGTGGAGAAGCGCCGCCGCGATGACATGTTCCGGGAAGCCGTGCGCACAGACGATCAAAGCCGTGTGGAATAGATGGCTCACAGCGGAGACGGAAGGATCTGTTTTACGGAATCGCCCCTCGTGGAGACGAAGGACGGTTCGAAGGGCCCGCTCGATCAGGGGAGAGTAACCCGTAAGAATGTTCATTTCGCAGCTTGCCGTTTCATCATGGGAAGATCACGGGCTCGAGATGGGTCTTCGGCTCTCTCAAGCACAACGTCTGCGCTCAGGGGGAAACCCTGTCGTTCGAATGATCGAAGGGACGTATACCCTCCGGAACCACACTCTGAATACGGACGCAACCCAGCCGCATGGCTGCGAGGAATAGGCCGGCGATGGTTTTCCCGTCCGATATATCTCCGCGGGCGGTCATTTCAAGTGCTTCGCGAAGGGGAATCCGGATGGGGACGATGCTTTCCTCGCCTTCTTCGAGATTCCGTTCGCACGGCGTGAGGCCTGTAGCCAGGTAGAGATGGAGGATTTCACTGCAGAAACCGGGTGTGGTCATCATGGAGGACAGGTGCTCCATCGATGCGGCGCGCCACCCAGCCTCTTCTTCGAGTTCCCGCCGGGCACATTCCACCGGGTCTTCTCCCCGGTCGAGTTTCCCCGCGGGGAGTTCGAGAATCTCGCGGCGGACCGGGTAGCGGAATTGCCGGATGAGAAGGACGTCGCCCCCTGGAAAGACGGGGACAGCGACGGCGCCGCCGCCATGTTCGACGACCTCCCGTATGCTGGCAACACCTTTTCGGAACTCGACTTCGTCCCGCACGGCCGTGAAAACACGACCCGCGTACATGATCTCGTGACGGGTGACGGTGAATGTTTTCGTCATAGACCCTCATTCTTCTTCGTAAAACAACCCCTCCCAGGGACCCGGATCGATGCAGGGAAACTTTTACGGTCATCGGATAGGCGTAGACATCGATATTCATGCATCCAATTTTATCCTAAATGCCCGTATCGATATTCCTTCATGAAAAAATCGAGCCCGCTTTTGAATATACGTCTTCGCAGTGAATTCGAACGCGTGAGCCGGTCGGATGGATTCAGCTTTTCCCTGTTTGGATTCACTGTTCGATTCGGCATTTTTCTCGGGAACGTTCGCTTCCCCGTGTCGTGATCCCGCTCCCCGAATCGGATGAAGAACTGCTCGCCGAGTGCGACGTAGAAACGTTTCGTTCCCGCGGGAAAGGGGGTCAACATGCGAACAAGGTAGAGACAGGGGTGCGCCTGCGGCACAGGCCCAGCGGGATCACCGTTGTGTCAAGGCGGGAACGGAGCCAGAAACGCAACAAGGAGATCTGCCTGGCACGGCTCCGCGTGCTCATCGCCCGTCGGAACGCCGTGAAACCCCGCCGCATCCCCACGACCGTCCCGCCCGCTGAACGCGAGAAGAGGCGCGCCGAGAAACAGCGCCGTTCCGTGCTCAAGCGTCTCCGGAGCACATCCATCGACACGTCGGACGGGTAGTCGATTCCTCTCCCCCATAGGGACCCCGAGCATGGAACCCTTTTCCCCTATTTCTCCTACGAGGCGAGGACGATGAACATACGTTTTCGCTTTACGTCCTCCCTCATGGTCGTTTTCTTCGCCACGGCCCATGGCCAATACCTCTCACCCTATCAATCTCCGCCCGGAATCGAGTGGAAGGTGATCCGGACGGAGCACTTCGACCTCGTCTTCCCCAATGAAATCGCTAGGGACGCACAACGTGTCGCCTCCACCCTCGAGCACGTTATCGGTCCCGTTTCGAAAACGTTGAAGCGCACACCCACCCGATTCACCCTCCTCCTCTCGAATCGAACGACGGTATCGAACGGGTACGTGCGGCTCGCGCCGCGTTATTCGGAATGGTTCTGCACGCCGCCCCCCTTTTCACTTCTCGGCACCGGCGAGTGGTTCAATCTCCTCGCGTCGCACGAGACCCGCCACCTCGTCCAATTGGACCGGCTGCGGTCCGGTTTCACGGGTATCGCCTCGCTCCTCTTCGGTGAATCCGCTTGGGCGTTCCTCGTGAATTGGTCCGTCCCCTCGTGGGTTCTCGAAGGCGATGCAACGGGCATCGAAACGGCCCTGTCATCGAGCGGTCGCGGGCGTATGCCGGATTTCGAACGTGAACTGAGAACACTCGAAATGACCGGCGAGCGCTACTCGTACGAAAAGGCTTACCTCGGCTCTTTCGCAGACGGGAACATCGACGTGTATAGTCTCGGCTATTTGCTGACGACCTACCTGAAGCGCAAGTATGGGGCGGATTCGTTCGAGCGCATACTCCGAACGTCCACCCGCTGGTCGTTCCTCCCTTGGGCGTTTTCCATAGCCGCCTATGCCGAAACCGGCGAAACGGTGCGGGAAATCTACGAGAACACCTTGGACGAACTACATTCCTTGTGGGCTGCACAGGGGGAAAGATTGCACCCGACGGAAGGACAGCCCCTGAAGCATGATTCGAGATCGTGCTGGACGAATTACCGTTACCCGCGTTATCTCTCCGATACATCGCTCGTCGCCCTCAAATGGGGGATGGCGGATATCTCCGGTTTCGTGCGCCTGTCGCGACGCGAGAAGGAACGACCGATCCGGCTCGCGGCGCTCTACGATGAGCCGTTCGACGCGTCCGGCTCGAAGATCGTCTGGCACGAACGCGTGCCGGATTCCCGATGGGGGAAATCGGATGCGACCGTCATCCGCCTTCTCGATGTCGAAACCGGCAGGGAACGCACGGTCGTGTCGGGAGTGAAGTACTTCAGCCCGGCGATATCACCCGACGGTCGCCGTATTGCCGCCGTCGAGTTTACGGCCGACCGCTCCTGTGCGCTCGTTCTCCTCGACGCGGAAACCGGTGCGGTAGTCAAACGGCTCGGATGTTGCAGGGATTTCTACCAGACACCGCGATGGACGCCGGACGGACGCGCTCTCGTCGCAGTCCGGCATGCAGCGAACCGCGGGAAAGGCGTGGCGCTGTTCGATACATCCGGTGCTCCCCTGCGCGACCTGATCCCGCCGGGCCGTGAAGATGTCTCTCTCCCCGTGATGCACGGACGCTACCTCGTCTACGGTTCCCCGTACTCGGGAATCGACAACATTTACGTCCTCGACACGATTACCGGCAGGCGCTTGCAAGCGACGTGTTCCCGCTACGGCGCATATCACCCCGCTGTTTCCCCGGACGGGAAAGCGCTCGCGTACGCCGACTACACGCCGGACGGTTTCGACGTCGTAGAAATCCCATTCGAACCCTCCTCGTGGAAGCCGCTCGAAGAAGTGGAGGAGAGGGGTGTCCGGTGGTATGATCCGTTGGTCGGCCAGGAATCCGGCGGAGATGTGTTCGTCTCGATCCCCGAGCGTGTTTACGAAGTGCGTGATTACTCCGCAATCGGCCACCTGCTGAACGTTCACAGTTGGACTCTTCTGCCGGGAGGAGACGAGCACACGTTCGGTGGAGTGGTCCTGTCCACGAATGTGATGAACACGTTCAGCGTGGATGCCGGTTTCGAGTTCAACACGAGGGAGAAGAACGGGGCCCTCTTCGCGGATGTCTGCTACGCCGGTTTGTTCCCGATGTTCGCTGCGGGCGGCGTTTACGGGATGCGAACCTCGACGTACACCGATGAGAACGGTGCACCCCGCTCGTACACGTGGAATGAACGGTCGGCTCGACTCGGCATCCGTCTGCCTCTGAATTTTTCTTCAGGGTTATTCGAACGGCATATGACCCTTGATATGGACATCGCACGAACCCTCGTCTCGCGCAAAACCGTTCCGCTCGCCGGGGAAATCAACGACGGAGCGTTCACACCCGTCACCCTTCGCCTGAATTACGCCGCCGGGTACGGGTGGATACGCGACTTCCGCCCGCGCTGGGGTCAGGTCTTCACCGCTGTGTTCCGCCATACACCGCTGGCAAGCGACGATTATCATGCTACGCTCGGGGCGGTCGAGGGGCATGTGTTCATTCCCGGCCTATTCGATGCCCATAACCTGCATCTCGGGGCGGGATTCCAGCGGCATACGGTCTCGGCGTACCGTTTCCCGCTGGAGATCATGTACCCGAGGGGATATGAGCCCCGCTTTCGTGAGACACTCTGGAGTGCGTGCATCGAGTACGCTTTCCCATTATGGTACCCGGATTTCCATCTCTGGTCCCTCCTGAATGTTCAGCGTGTCCGCGTAAACGTGTTCCACGATATCGGGGAGGGCAGAAACGGTTCGCGGGGTTCCCTGGATCGGTCGATGGGGTTCGAACTCACCTCCGATTTCAACCTTTTCGACGTGCGGGCCCTTCTCAACGCCGGTGTGCGAGGGGTGTATCTCATCCGTGAGAAAGTCTGGAAGTGGGGGTTTGTGTTTGCCCTCTAGGGGACGGGACATCAACGGGAAAACGGTGATGGGGATGGTTGAATAAAAAAGACATCGAAATCATGAATTATGGTTGTCCCCTGTTTCCGCGAAACGCTCTCCCTTATCCTCGTGTTGAATGTCTGTCGGTGATTCTGTATCATCCCCGGCGGCTGAGTCTACCGACGACCATTTTACCCATTATTGTCGAAATGAGATGCGGAAAATCGCATGGCACTCGTGAGACGTGAACACTGGGGATCGCGCATCGGGCTCATTCTCGCTGTCGCGGGCAACGCCGTCGGCCTGGGGAATTTCCTCCGTTTCCCCGTCAAAGCGGCCCAGAACGGCGGCGGTGCGTTCATGATCCCATACTTCATCGCCTTTATCCTCCTCGGCATCCCGCTGATGTGGGCCGAGTGGGCGATAGGCCGGCACGGCGGGAAATACGGCCACGGGAGCGCGCCGGGGATGTTCGACGTGCTCTGGAAGAGCAAGCTCGCGAAATACGTGGGCGCCCTGGGGATTTGGGTTTCCCTCGTCATCCTCATCTACTATTGCTACATCGAATCATGGACTCTCGGGTACAGCGTCTTTTCGGCTGTCGGGCTGTACTTCAACGAGACCACCTTCGACAGCATGAAGAGTTTTCTCCTCAGTTACCAGGGCTTGACTCGGGGCGACCACTTCACTTCCATTCTCCCCGCTTACTTTTTCCTTCTCGTTACGCTGGGCCTCAACTTCTGGGTTCTCGGGCGCGGACTGACGGCGGGTATCGAGAAGCTCGCGAAGATCGCCATGCCTCTCCTGTTCCTCTTCGCCGTCGTTCTCGTCGTGCGTGTCTTCACCCTGGGCACCCCGGATCCTGCTCACCCGGACTGGAACGTCTGGAACGGTCTCGCGTTCATCTGGAACCCGAATTTTTCGAAGTTGAAAGACGCGAGTATCTGGCTGGCCGCCGCCGGGCAGATCTTTTTCACGCTCAGCCTGGGACAAGGGACCATTCATGCGTACGCGAGTTATCTCCGGGAAAAGGACGACATCGCCCTCTCCGGTCTTGCGACGGCAGCGACGAACGAATTCGCGGAGGTCATTCTCGGCGGCAGTATCGCGATCCCCGTCGCCGTTGCCTTCTTCGGCCTTACCGCGACACAGGAAATCGCAACGGGAGGAGCGTTCAATCTCGGTTTCGTCTCCATGCCGATCATCTTCACGAAAATCCCCGGAGGCCCGCTGTTCGGGACGCTCTGGTTTCTGCTCCTCTTCTTCGCGGGGATCACCTCTTCCGTGGCAATGGCCCAACCGGTGATTTCCTTCCTGCGGGACGAATTCGGCATGTCTCATAAAAAAGCGACGTGGACGTTGGCCTTCGGAACGTTCCTGTGCATCCAGCCGGTGGTGTTTTTCCTCGGCCGCGGCTTTCTCGACGAGATGGATTTCTGGGCGGGGACTTTCGGTCTCGCAGCTTTCGCACTCATCGAGATTCTCATCTTCGCATGGGTGTTCGGCATCGACAAGGCCTGGTCGGAGATCACGAAAGGGGCCGAGCTGAAAATTCCCATCGTGTTCAAGTACATCATCAAGTATGTCACACCGGCATACCTGCTCTTCATCTTCATCATGTGGATGATCCAAGAAGCGGTTCCCACGCTCGCAATGACACATGTCGACCCCGCTAAGGTGCCGTTCATTCACGGTTCCCGTCTCTTGATGACGCTGATACTCATCGTATTGCTCGTGCTCATCGGCGTGGCGTGGAAAAGGAACCGGTCGGCAAAGAATGGATGAGGTGACCGATATGCAGATGACATGGCAAGGCTGGTTGTTCCTCGCCCTCGGGTGGGGCGGTGTCGGGGCGCTTCTTTGCTGTACGTTTTGGCGCATCCTCAAGATCGAATCGCGGAAGCATAAGAAATCCTGAATGCATCCGACGCGCGTCGAGGTGCCTCTCGATCGGAGAGAAGACCCGGCAAAGAATGCGAGGGTAGCGCCGCCGCGGCTCAAGGTCTCGACGGAATAGCGCAGTAGGGTGCGCGATTCACGCAGGCTGGCGATTTCGTCCTTCCCTCGTTGTACCGATTCAAGCAGATGAGAGGGGAATCTTCTCAGCGAGGGGAAATCGAAAGAAAACGCCGGGCCGCGCTGTGAAACGGCCCGGCGTCGGTAACAGGGCTTTCCGCTTATGTTTCGACGCCGATGACGAAACCCCTCAACGGACGACGTGCAACGGTGTGGCGAAGGACCCTCCCGTGTGCGTGATCCGGAGGAAATACGAACCCGGCGCCAGCATGCCGAGCGGGAAGCGGATATCGTGCGATCCGGGCGTCAGCTCGCGTTCTATGCGCACGCCCGTCACGCGCCCGGCGGCGTCGATGACATCGAGGGAAACACGCGTCTCGCGCTCCGTCCGGAGATGGATGACCGATGCGCCCTGTGCCGGGTTCGGGCTGAGGCCGCGGAACTCGAGCCCACCGATGACCGGACCCGGTTTACCCGTCGCCGTGACGTTCCCGTCGATGACGGCGAGAATCATGATATCGAAGTCTGCGGGGGCGCCGCTGAAGTTGAGAAGCGTCGCGAAGTTGCCTGCAACGAGCTGGTTGTTCTGGACTGTGATGTAACAGGCGCGCTGTTCGCCGCGACCGTCGCCCTGGTTGTTCGACCAGATCATGAACCCATCGTCGTTATCGGACAGGCGACGGGTCCTAACGGTGAGGACGAACGCGTTCGTGACCGTCACCTGCGGTTGTTCCATCGGGATGTATGTGAAAATCTGCCTCGACGTCGACGTGTCCACCTCGTCCAACAGGAAACGGCCGAAGCCGAGCGTCTGTCCTGTCGGGAGACCGTTGGTTTCGTTCGCGGCCCACACGTTGACGACGGACGTGTCCGGCTCCCCAGCAACGTGCACCCACGAGACACCAAGGAGCGCACCGAGAACGTTGGCCGTCCCCTGCATCGGGAATTTCTGACCTGCGAAGAGGTACAGCGTGTTTGCGCCGACTGCCGGGTACACGTTATTGTTTGCGTCCCGATACGTGTAGTTCCGGAACTGTGTGGAACGCTTGAAATGGTCGTCGAGCGTGTCGACGGCGAGAAAGGCCCCCGGCATACTCTCGCGCACAGTGGTCCCTCCCGCGTTGGGCAGGCATGGGTCGCCGGGGAGAAGGGAAACGTTGTTGTCCGGCATGGCGATGCCGGACACGGTGAACGTTGCGGGGTCGAAAGATTGACCGTATGCACTCACGGCGACGAGGAAAACGAGAAGAGTAACGACTCGGTTCATGTTCCGCTCCAGTGATGGAATAGTGATGTGTGATGAGAACGATATTCCACAGTGAAGGCAAGACGACCCGACTCTTATCGGCCGTGTCGGCGTCGCTTCGGTTCAGCGGAGAGAGCGATCAGCTCGATAATGTCGGCCTGGCCGGTCTCCTGAATCATAATCCTAATGATACGAAAGATGTCGGAATATTTCACAGCGAGGTGGGGAGAATTCCCGTCGCCTGCGGTCAGAGCAAATATTGAAAGGCAAGTTCACGAATGGGAAAAAGAACGGCGGTCTTTCCGCCGGAGTGGGTCGTCCGTCTTGGGTTACGGTTCGGTCGAGTGGCCTTTCCTTTCCGTTCCCGTATGGTAACGCTGCCCGACGGAAGCCGGTCATCGCCTTGTGACTTGGGCAAAGCGCAAAAGCTCGGTATCTTTTTTTTCGTATGAAAGTGAAAACGGACGTTCTCGGAACGGCATGCGAAGCGGCACGCACAGGCGGCGATGTGCTGAGAAGTTTTTTCGGGAACCTCTACGATATCGAGTCGAAAGAGGGTTTAACCAACAATCTCGTCACGGAGGCCGACCGTGCATCCGAGGAGGCAATCGTTTCCGTGATCCATCGGGCATTCCCGGATCACGACATTCTCGGCGAGGAGGGGGGACGGAGAGCGCGGTACGGTGCGTATCGATGGATCATCGACCCCCTCGACGGGACGACCAACTTCGCCCACGGCTTGCCGATATATTCCGTATCGATCGGGGTGGAAAACCAGGGGGAGATCATCGCAGGGGTGGTGTTCGACCCGTCGACGGGTGAGATGTTCATGGCGGAAAAGGGGGCGGGATCGTATTGCAATGGAAAGCGTCTCCGCGTCTCCACCGTCGATTCGCTCGAGCGTGCCATGCTCGTCACGGGTTTCCCCTACCGAGTCCGCGAGAACCCCGACCTTTGCCAGGAGAGATTCCTCGCTTTTCTCATCCGTGCGCAGGCTGTCCGGCGTCTCGGAAGCGCAGCTCTCGACTGTGCCTATGTCGCAGCCGGTCGTTTCGACGGTTTCTGGGAAACGGTGCTCAACCCCTGGGACAAGGCCGCAGGCGTGCTCCTGATCGAGGAGGCCGGGGGAATCGTGTCGGATTTCGCCGGCGGTCCGCATGACATATACGCCCCATCCATCCTCGCCAGCAATGGTCTCATCCACAGCATGATGATCGAAGTTCTCGGGAAAGCCCGGGAAATCAGGATCATCCACCCATGAGCGCGCACCGCCACCGCCGTGAACCATTCGATATATCGCAGTCTCTCGACGGGATGCGTCACCGCGCGCAACCGATGAAAACGATCCGCTCGGCCACAGCAATGCATGGAAGATGAACATTCTCGTTGTCGGTTCCATCGCTCTCGATCATATCGAAACACCAGCCGGCGTGCTGGATGAAGCCGTCGGCGGGTCGGCAACGTACATCTCGATCGCGGCCTCCGCTCTCACCGATGGTGTGCGTGTCGTCGGCATCGTCGGGGACGATTTCCCGGAGGATCATGTCGAACATTTCCGGGAACGCGGGATCGACACGGGCGGGCTCCACCGGGCGGCGGGAAAGACATTCCGCTGGGGCGGTCGCTACCACGAGGACATGAACGAACGCGACACGCTCTACACGGAGCTCGGCGTATTCGCGGATTTCCGTCCCATCATACCCGAGCCGTGGAAAGCGAGCGATATCGTCATGCTCGGGAATATCCACCCCTCCCTTCAACAGCACGTGCTCGAACAGGTCGCTTTGCCCCGCCTCGTCGTCTGCGACACGATGAATCTGTGGATCCAAACCGCGCGCGAGAGTCTTGTGAAAACGATCGGGAGGGTCGATGTACTGATCCTCAATGACCAGGAAGCGAAACAGCTCACGAATGAACGTGAGGTTCTCGCGGCCGGGGAAGCCTTGCTCAGCATGGGACCGTCGTTCGTGGTGATCAAGAAAGGGGAACACGGGGCGATGCTGGTCGCGAAAGAAGGTCTGTTCCTTGCACCCGCCTACCCCGTGCCGGTTGTGAAAGACCCAACGGGGGCGGGAGACAGCTTCGCCGGCGGTTTCGTCGGGTACATAGCCCGCCGTGGGAATTTCGGATTCGATGTCATGAAGCAAGCCGTCATTGCGGGGACCTCCGCTGCTTCTTATTGTGTCGAGGAATTCGGCATCGAAAGCATGAGGGATCTCGATACCGACGCGGTCATGGAGCGCTATCGAAAGTTGCAAGAATGGACGGTGTTCTAGGCAATTCCAACACGGCGGGATACACCCTGCGACGGAAAGCATGGTGCGACATTTTTCTCTTCCCCATCGGCTCGGCCTACACGGCGCAGAGAGACGGAAATCGTGACGCTGACCATCGATGACTCGTTCGAATGACACCATCGAGGTTTTGAATTACTCGGCTGGTACCCTCACCTACCTGGATCAGACGTGCCTGCCGAGCGAAGTTCGTTACCGAGTCGCCCGGACGCCGGATGAGCTCGTGGATGCGTTGAGACGCCTCGCGATCCGAGGGGCGCCTCTCATCGGTGTGGCCGCGGCATACGGAATCGCGTCGGCCGCAAGAAACGCTTCCCGCATGGACCTGCATGCCTTCCGTGTATACATGCTCGAAGTCTGCGACCGGATCGGCGGTGCCCGCCCGACAGCGGTAAATCTCGGCTGGGCCGTCGGAATCTGCCGTGAATTGGTGCTCCGTTGCAGCGACCCTTCTGCCTGTGCGTCCGCTCTCGAGGAAACGGCCCGGCGGATCCACGAGGATGATGCACGCCGTTGCGCTGCGATCGGCGAACAGGGGGCGGAGCTCATCCCCCCCTCCGCCGGCATCATCACGTATTGCAATACCGGCGCACTGGCAACCGGAGGCGAGGGGACGGCGCTTGGCGTCATCCTTGCAGCCCACCGGAGGGGGAAACGCATCCACGTGTTCGTGTGTGAAACACGCCCTCATCTCCAGGGCTCACGCCTGACCATGTGGGAACTGACGAGACGCGGTATTCCCGCTACGTTGATCACCGATGGGACGGCTGCGGTTGTGATGCGCGAAGGCCGTGCCGACCTCGTCATCACCGGCGCCGACCGGATCGCCCAAAACGGGGATACCGCGAACAAGATCGGGACGTATGCTCTTGCCGTCGCGGCACATCATCACGGCATCCCCTTTTATATCGCCGCGCCGGTGTCTTCTATCGATTTCCAGGCGACATCGGGGGGTGAGATCCCTATCGAAATCCGCCCCGCTTCCGATATCACGGAATTCGGCGGTGTCCGGATCGCACCCGAAGGCGTGGACGCGTTTGCTCCCGCTTTCGACACGACCCCAGCCGCGCTCATCCATGCCGTCATCACGGAACGGGGGATTATCCGCCCCCCCTATGATGAAACACTCCGCGGATTGCGCTCGTAAGAGACCATCGCCATGATCGTCAAGAGCGAAGGAATCGTCCTGCGTTCGATCCGTTATGGGGATACCAGTCGGATCGTCACAGCTTACACGCAAGGGCACGGCAGGACAACCCTCATCGCAAAAGCGGCAGCAGGGCCGAAACCGCGGTTCGGAGCAGCACTCGAACTCTTCGCGCACAGCCAATTCGTGTATTACCACAAAGCATCGCGGGAGATCCAGCTCCTGTCCCAGGCTGACGTCATCGAATCGTTCCGCGGTATGCAAGCGGACATGGACAAGACATTGCTCGGTTTCGCCGTTCTCGAGTTCGTTCTTTCTTCTGTCCGCGGGGAGGAACAGCACCCGGGTCTGTTCTCCCTGCTCCTCGAGACCCTCCGGGGCATCGATACGGCGAAAACCGACCCGGCAAATATTCTCCTCCGGTTCCTCGTCCATTTCAGCGCGGCGCTCGGTTTCGGGATGGAGATGCGGACATGCCATCGGTGCGGAGCCGACATCGTGTCCGAAGGACCGACTGGTGCGCTTTTCCGTTTTACCCCCTCCGAGGGAGCTTTCGCGTGCCCTTCCTGTTCAGAGGAAGTCGCGGGGATGAATGTCCCCGCCGAGGTTGTACGGGTACTCCAGGCCGTCTCTGCAGCGGGGTGCACGGAAAGTACGGCTCACCCCCACTCCCCCGCGACGTTCTCTATCGCGCTTCGACTCCTTCACCGGCACCTCGCCTTCCATGTCCAAGGTCTGCGCCGGGTTCACGCATTGGAAATGCTTTCCCGGAATAAACGGGAATATGGTTAAATTGTAATTTTGGAAAAGCTCGAACGGGCCATGCAGGCGGAAAAACACTTGCATTTAGAAAAAACAATTACGGGAAGATTTCGGAGGTAGGATCATGTCGAGACGTTCTATCCTCAGCGCGATCGTGCTCATCATCACAGGTATGGTCATCGGCACCCTCTTGGTGACGGGGTTCGGCGGGTTGAACCATTCTTTCGCCGATTCCGGTGTCGTTCTTTCAACGGCGCCGCCCTTCAATCCTCCGGACGAGGTGACGGCATTGAACCAGACATTCACCGCCGTTTCCGATCTCGTCACGCCAACCGTGGTAGCTATAACAGTGAAATCGAAGGTCGAAGGCGGTTTTCACCGCTTTTGGCCTTTCGGCGATATCTTTCCCCAACCGCCGACCGAAGAACAGCTGCAACAGGGTTCAGGATCCGGGATCATTTTAACGAAGGACGGTTATATCCTCACGAACCGCCATGTCGTGGAGGGGGCCACGGAAGACGGGATCAAAGTGCTTCTCTACGATTCCCGGGAGTTCAAGGCAAAACTCGTGGGGGACGACAGGAACACCGATATCGCGGTCATCAAAATCGATGCGGATGGTTTGACCCCTGCATCGATCGGCAATTCGGATGATGTCCGTGTCGGCGAGTGGGTTTTGGCCGTCGGGAACCCGCTCGGTTTGACCTCCACGGTGACAGCGGGGATTGTCAGTGCCATCAGCCGCAACATCGGTATTTTGCGCAGCAAGAACGCGGACGGGACCGGGATCGAGAATTTCATCCAGACGGATGCCGCCATCAATCCCGGTAACAGCGGCGGCGCCCTGGTCAACCTGCGCGGGCAGGTGATCGGTGTCAATACGGCCATTGCATCCAATACCGGTCTCTACATGGGATACGGTTTCGCCGTCCCGATCAACCTCGCGAAAGTCGTCGCGAACGCCATCATCAAGGAAGGGAAATTCGTCCGGGGCTACATCGGCATCCGGATAACGGACCTCGATGCCAAGAAGGCCAAAGCCCTCGGAATGGATCGTTACAAAGGCGTACTCGTCGACGAAGTCCAGCCGGAAGGGGCCGGAAAGGAGGCAGGCGTCAAAGTTGGCGACGCGATCGTCGAGGTCGACGGGAAACCCGTCATGAGCGCGAACGAACTCCAGGCGCGGGTGGGGATGCATCACCCCGGCGAAGTCGTCCGCTTGAAGATTTTCCGTGACGGGAAGTACTTCGAAATCGACGTGAAATTGAAAGGGCGCAGTGAGTCCGGCGAGTCCGTCGATGTCGACGAGAGCGTGGATAGCGGATCCGAGGATATGGCCGATTCCCGGTCGACGCTCACGTTCGAAAAAGCGGGCTTCTCCGTGCGCGCGCTCGATGACCAGGCTCGGAAAGCGTTCAACCGCACGACCGGTGTCCTTGTCACCCATGTCAAGCAGTACAGCCCGGCGTGGGAGAATAATCTACGGCAGGGCGTCGTGATTTTCGAAGCCCGGAAAGGCGGAACGACGACGAAAATCGACAAACCGTCGGATCTCAAGAAAGTGCTCGCCGGTTTGAAGGAAGGCGAGAGCGTCCTTCTCCGTGTCCAGACACCCAACGGGGACACGACGTTCATTCCTATCGAAGGCCCGGCGATGTAAGGTGGGATGCCTCGCAGCAGGCTCCTCTTCGGAGGATTCTTCGAATTTCCGGTCGGATCGAAGGCCTGTCGTGAAGAAGGGCCCTCCTCGTCCTCACATGCGGTGAGGGGAGCCCTCCGTCATCGCCGCTCATGAAGAACCGCCCCCTCCTTCGGTATGTTCTCGTCATGGCGGCAGTGTATGCCTGTTGGGTCGTCCTATATTTCCTCACAGCAAGAATCGGTGCGCAGAGAGGACCCGCGTTCGATGCGGCGATCGGGCTCGACTTCCGAATCCCCTTCCTCCCCGTTTTCCAATACGTCTATGCTTTGTGCTACGTGATTCCCCTCGGCGTGTTTCTCGTTTCGACCGAGCCGGCGTGGCTGAGAAGGGCATACACCGTTTTCATCGCTATAAACGCCGCCGCGTTTCTCGTTTTCGTCATCTTCCCTGTCGAAGGTCCTCCCCGAGAGGAGACGATCCGACAGGGGGTGAATCTCCTGCAATGGATCCACCGCGTGGATACACGGTACAACGCTTTCCCGAGCCTCCATGTAGCGAACCCGACTCTCGTTGCGCTGCTCTCCCATGAGCGGCACGGTTTCACGAGGCGGACGTTCTTCTTCACCGTCGTCGCCTTGTGCATCGCTGCGGCCACGCTGTTCACGAAACAACATTACGTGCTGGATGTCGCGGCCGGGGCGCTGCTCGCCGTCCTCGTCCACCGGATCTTCAGACGAATCTGGCCGGTTCGGAGATGACGATTCCCTAGCTCACACGTGCCTATGTCACTTCCCGCCTTTCGGAATCATACGGCATTCGATCCACCCCGACGGCAGAGGCGGAGCATCAACGTTCCGGCTCCGAAACCCATCTCTCAGACGATCCATGTCGTTCCGCATAGTGTCTTATACGGACAAGATCGGCAGACCTTGTCCGGTTCGTGGCCGATATCCTGCGGGGGGAGGAACGGAATCGCAGGGTCGCACATCTCCTTTATCATCGCCGTGATGGTACGCTCCACGACGGTCAGAACGTCGGCGGGGTTTTCTCCGTGCCGGTACAGGGGTTCCTCGCACTTGGGCGAGAGCTCTCGCTCGTTCAAGCGCAGGATCGCCGGTTGAATGGACGCGGCCTCCATCCCCGACACCCGGGAGAGAAGGATGGCATACAACGGTAATTGGAAGGATGTCACCCCTTCCCGCCAACTCGCGGGAGAGTCCGGGTCGATCTGCGGGAATCGGTTCCGCTCGTCGTTTTTCGATCCGCCGGTCTTGTAATCGATCACCCTGATCGTACCGTCGCGCCGCTCGATGCGGTCGATGACGGCTTGGAAGAGGTAGCCGTTCCATTCCGTCTTGACCGTTCGTTCCGTACCGAGAATGACAATGTCGTGTTCTTCCACCAGCGGTGCGAGGTACTTAACCACGTAATCCTCCATGCGCTGTTGCGCATGCATGTGCATGAACACAACGCCGCCGACCCTGTGTTTGGTCATGGCATCGAAGTGTTTCGTGACGAGTGCCCTGATGCGCTCCGTGTTCAAGTCGGCTTTCCTCAAGGGCCGTTGGACCCTCGCATGGGCTCGGTGGTACTCGTGCAATACCGCGTGGATGATCATCCCGAGAGTTGCAGAGTCGATCCCTTCAGCGGGACTTTCCGTTTCAGAGAGCCGAAGGAGATAGCGGAAATAGAACCGGCGGGGGCATGCGAGGTACGTATCCAGCGCCGTCGAACTAAAGCACATCCTTTCGATGGTGCCGACCATGTCCGGCGTTTTCTCTATCGGACCGGGCAATCTGTCGACGAGGTTCATCGACGGAGTCACGTGGCGAATGAAGCGCTCTTCATTCGTGGTCCCGTTCCCTAACTGTTGTCTCCAGAGATCCTCTTCCACGTAACGGCTGCGTTCCCTTCCCTTCACATCCGAGAAGAAGTAGTGGATTTCACGGGCGCCGGCCCGGAGTTGGAACAGTGTGTAGGTCGTCTCCCTGTTTTCATGTCTCTTCAGCGGCAACCCGATCTTCCCGCGGACGATGTCCGGCAGGAGTGAACCCGGAGGCACGCCGGGGAGGAGATCATCCGAAGCATCCAGGATGATCACGCGATCGAAATGCAAGCACCGCGTTTCGGAATGGCTGAGAATCTGCAAGCCTTCGAGCGGTGTGCCCGGAAATGTATGGACTTGCGGGAGGAACATCCCGCGGAACCATTGCCTGTACTCGGGGATACCGTTCAGGGACACTTTCCCGAGAGCCGAGTCCTTGAGACGGTTGAACTCGGACACGAATTTTTCCAAGTATTCCCGGAACCGTCGGTTCCTCCCGACGGGGCTGTGATCGGCAAGCCAGAGGAGCAGGTCGATCATCGCGGCCGCGAAATCCCCGAGGTCGACCATATTCTGGAATCTGCCCAGGGTGTGTGCATGGATTCCCTTGAGGTGTATGCGGAGACTCTCCTCGGTGAATTCGCCGGGACCGTGGGGGAGGAGGGCAAGCGCTTTCTCGAACACCGAGCTGTTCCCCTCCAGTTCCTCGAGGCGGAAGCGCAGGAGACGGTTTTTCACGAAGAAATCCCGTTCGATGACCTGGAAGAGAATGCGTGTGACATCCGATCGTCCTCCACTGATTTCCACGTTCTTGATGTAGGGGTGCAGGGAAAAGCGAAGGTAATCGCTCGGCGTGAAAAACCCGTCGACCGCCGCCTCAACCGTATCGAGGATCCGAAGGAGGAAGGTGAACAGGGGGGTTCTGCTCAGCGGGTAGCCGATCGAGATATTGTGCGGGAGACCCTCGAGCACCGGGAGGAGGAAACGCGTCACCGGCTGGAGAAGATCCGGACCCGGCAGGAGAACGAGCGTCCTCTCATCCGGCGGTGCCCCTTCTTCTCTCCATGTTCTCAACAAACCTGCTGCAGCGAACACTTGGTCATGAATCGTCGGCGCAGCCGTGAAAGCGACGTTCTCGCACGTCGAGGCCGGATCCGCCGGTTCTCCCCGGTCAACACCCAGTTTTTCGCAAATGTCTTCGATGTACGGTCCGTTCAGCAGGAGGCACGATGAGCCTTCGTGTGCGATGAGCGTCCGGAGGAGGGAAGCCGCCGCCTGGTCGATGGAAAAGAATCCCGCGACGACGAATCGCTCCTCCGGACCGTATTCCCATGCTTGGGCGGCTTGTGCGACACGGACGGAGCGAAGGGCACGCGTCGAGAAACCACGCCGTTCCACTTCCTTGTAGAACGGCTCGTAGAGTTCCGCCAGCTCGCGTGCACTGCCCCACGCATCGAGGGAGGCTGCTTCGCGCAGGCGTTCGATCGAGGCGCCGGCCGCAAGGATTTGCTCGAGGAGATGGAAAACCTGCAAGGCGGAATCCAGATCCGTCTTCGAGAGTTCATGGGATGAAATACGCTTGAGATCGAGCTTCTCCCAGAGAGAGACGATGATCGCCACGGCTTCATACGCGTCGATCTCGGGTTCGGAACGCCCGAGGCGCTCGGTATACCATGCTTCGATGAGCGATTCGTGCGTGTGGATGCGGGGAGGCATATACGCGGACCCGAATCTTTCCCCCAGTTTTTTTCGGAGGAAGTGGGCGGGTCGTTTGTTGGGGAAGATCACCGTCGTCCGCGGCAGCTCGGAACCGCTGTCGACAATTATTCGAGCGACCTCTTCGATGAGGTCGGCGCCTGGAGGGAGAATTCGCCTGTCGCTCATGGCACTCTCCGGACGATCCTGACGAGCCCTCTGTCCACATATGCGATGCGCCCCTCGACGCATCGGCCGGGGAAGACTTCATCGGCGAGATCCATGTACATTCGTACCTGTTCTTCGTACTCCTCGTGGTCTTCCTCTCCGCCTGATTTGAAGTCGACGACGAGTAAGCGGTCGGCATCGACCACGAGGCGGTCCAGCCGGTGAAGAGCCCCATCCTTGCCGGCGAGTTCCAGTTCGCAGTAGACCTTCGTCCCGGCACTTTTCGCAAACAGCTCGCGAGCTTCCGGTTTCTCCAGGAACATTCGGACCGTGTCCGCGAGGTCGGGGAAACGCTCTAGCTCGCTCTTCGAAACGGGGCAATGCGTCACTGCCCGCTGGACTGCCTCTTGCGGCGTTTCGTCGCTCGCGATCGACTCGATCCGTTCGAAGAGCGCGTGCATCAATACACCCCGTTTCTTTTCGAGGTAACCGAGCTTTTTCGAGTCCTCCTCAATCGCAACAGGCACACATGTCCGTGCGCAATGTATCCCTCGCCCAATGGGAGGTGTCTCGTCTCCGCGGCATTTTTTTTCTTCCCATGCCGGTGCCGGAGGACGATTTTGCGTTGCCGGGAAAAGATGCGCGGGGAGGAAACAGAGAGGTGGGGCGTTTTCGGGCCCCTCCTCTGTTCGCGGGACGGCCACCACGTGCATTTCGTGTTTCGCCCTTGTCAGTGCGACGTAAAGCAGGTTCAACTCGTCGGTGCGCAGTTTCCGTTCTTCCTCTTCGTAACGTGTCTTGAGATCGGACAAATGTTTGAGAAACGTCTTGTTGGTATCGAGAAGCAGTATGCCGCTGTCCGTCTGTTCGAACAGCCGTTTCGGCGTGAAACTGCCGAAGGGATATTGGAGGAGGATCGTGACGGGGAAATCGAGTCCTTTCGCCTTGTGGATCGTCATCAGCGTCACGGCGTCCACACCTGTCGAAGGCTGAACGGCCCACGTTTCCTCGTCCCCAGCGTCCTCGACGGAATCGAGGAAATCGGCGAGATCGTTTCGCCCGTCCCGTTCCAGGATAATCGGCGTCTCGAGAAGCCGGGTCAATGCGGCTTCTTCGTACGGAAAACGCTCATATACGCGGAAGACCGCGAATGCATCGCAGAGGAGGTCGTAAACAGGTGCGTAACCGGCCTGGGCAAAGAGCCTCTGAAACGAGGCGTCCCAGATCCCGGGGTATGCCTCTCGGAACCAGGTGTAGAGGGGTCGATACGATCCGCTGTTCCGTACGGATAGGATCTCTGCCGCGAGGGTGTGGGTCTCGAGACCGTATTCATCCCGCATGGTTGAACCGAATACATTCCCGAGAAGGAAAGCGGCAAACGCCAGGTCGTCTGCGGGCGAGTGAAGGAAACGGAGGAGCGAGATCATTTCCGCCGTGACGGTTCGGTAGCGGGCGTCGAGGCTGCTGTGCGAGAGAAATGGGATACCGGTGACGGAAAGCCGACCGCTGAACGAGACGACGTCGGCGTTCGTCCGCATGAGGACGGCAAGGTCTTTCCAGCGGTACCCGCGCTTCCTGCAGTCTCGAATGATACCGATGATCGTATCATACTCAGCGATCTCATCGGAAGGGGGAACGAAATGGATTTCTACATGGCCTTTACCCCGGTTTTCATCGGTCGGCGATTGACCGCATTCCGTCAAACCGGACGCTTTCGCGGCGGCAATCCACTCTTCGTCTGCCGTCCGCATGGAGAACGTTTCTCGAACGCATTCGAGGATTCGTTCACCGCTTCGGTGATTCTTCGGGAGGACGTGCAGGGTGAATTTCGCCGAGGGGAACACATTCGACGTCTCGAGCGATTTCATGATCCGCCAGTCGGCGTCGCGGAACGCATAGATCGACTGCTTCTTATCGCCGACGACAAAGACGCTGCCGTCGCGGGACAACGCTTCTTCGAGAAGCGGTTGCAGGGCGGCCCACTGGACCGGTGAGGTGTCCTGGAATTCGTCGATGAAGTAATGCGATACCACCTCGCCGAGACGCAGGTAGATTTCAGGAATCGTCCCCTTGTGCAGGAAACCTTGGAGAATCGAATAGACATCATTGAGAGACAGAATCCCCTCGAGGCGTCGCATGTTCACGATTTCATCGTTCAATCGCTTCCAAGCGGCTACGTATGGGTATTTGTTCGTTCGAGCGAGGACGGCGAAGTAATGGATCACTGCCCGGCGGAGTTCCGAAGTGGGCTCGGCGAGGGCATCGATCACGAGGGAATATCGGTCATTCGGCGTCTTTCCCTTTTTCACGACAGCATTTGCCTCGGGGATTACCCTATTCAGGAAGACTGATGGACCGTTCTTTCTTACATCCTCGCGGAGTTTCTGAAAATTGAGGTTGAGTTCCAGACCGCTTTTTTCGGCCGATTCGGCAAGACGTTCCACGGCTTCGCGCACACGACGTTCCGCTTTTTTTCTTTCCGGGACCCTATCCGTCGTGTCCAAGGGATAGGGCAGAGTCGTGAGGTATGCATAGAGTTCCGATACGTTTTTACGGATGGTATCGAACGGTCTCCAATCGAAGGTGCGGCGTTCCATGGCTTCAAAGAGGTGCATGAAGAGGTCCGCATCTGCGCTGCCTTCGGTGATGTTCCTCTCGAGCCGGTCGAACGCCGCGTCGGTGAGCAGGGCGGACCGGAGTACGATGCGGGGCGAAGGGGAGAGACCGAATTCGCGGGCCGAAGCCTGAAAGAGGCTGACGGCGAAGGAATCGATGGTCGTGAGTCGGAAATCGGAGTATCCCTGCAGGATTTCCCCGATCAGGTCGTGTGCGCGAGCCGATGCGCGAACCGCATCAATGTCCACCCACTGCGCCAGTTCCGCCTGCGTGTCGGCGTCGCCCAAAGCGATCTTTTTCAGGATGCCCAGCACGCGTTGCTTCATCTCCCCCGCAGCGTTTCTCGTGAACGTAATGGCGAGAATTTCGCGGAAGGTATTGTGAGGGACATCCTCGGCGAGCAGGAGCCGAACGATCCGCCAAGCGAGTTGATGGGTTTTTCCCGATCCCGCCGAAGCCGAGACGATGGTAAAAGATGGGAACGTCAGCCGGGATGCGCGTTCTTCGCTCATGGGGTGTGGGCGAGTGTTTTCGTGGATTTCGGAAGAAAATAACGCGGCCGAAGGAATTGCGGCTTTCCGTGTGCATGCGGAATAAATTACGGGTGGCGCCGATGATATCCGGTATCATGGCATGATACTTTTTCAACAGTCGCCTTTGAGGAATCACAGGAAGGGAGAGGCATGAAGGGAGGCCCCCTCTTGGGGCGGCAGGCCGGAGCGGACGATGGGTGGGGCGGGCCCGCTGTTTCGAAAGTTCCTATTCTCGATGGGCGATACGCCGGGGGATTCCTTGTTTCGCAGGTGGCAGACGCACCGGAATGAAAAACCCCGCCGATGGCGGGGTTTTTCGAGGGGAAATGACACCAGATTCAATTCTCTTTGATCTCCCACGTGTTCCCTTCCCGCAACAACTTCATGAGGTCGCCCTTCCCTTCCTTTTCGATGACAGCCTGGATTTGTCGCGCCATCTCATCCTCATATGTGGGGCGCTCGATGCTGAGGAAAACGCCGAATGGCATGGGGAAACCGGGAGTGTCGTTCATGTGAGCGAGAATGAAAGCAAGTTCTTTCGATGTCTCGTCGAATACGAGGAGGTCGTTCACACTGTGCTCGGAAAGGTCGACCACCTGGGGACGGAAACCGTCCAATCTGATGCCTTTATTGTTCTCCTTGCCGAAAACGAGGGGTTTCCCATGCTCGAGGAACACGGTATGATCGGGTTTGGTTTCCTTGTCCGTGTAGAGATCGAATGCCCCGTCGTTAAAGATGTTGCAGTTCTGGAAGATCTCGACGAAGGACATGCCGTGGTGGTTCGCCGCGCGTGCGATCGTCTCTTGGAGGTGCTTGGGGTCGCGGTCCATACTGCGCGCGACGAATGTACATTCCGCGCCGATGGCGAGGAGAACCGGGTTGAAGGGGTGGTCGATCGCGCCGTACGGTGTTGAACGGGTTTTCTGGCCGTAGACGGATGTCGGCGAATACTGCCCTTTCGTGAGGGCGTAGATCCTATTGTTGAACATCAGGACGTTGATGTCGAAGTTCTTTCTGCAGGCATGGATGAAGTGGTTCCCGCCGATGGAGAGACAGTCGCCGTCTCCTGTCACGACCCACACCAAGAGGTTGGGATGGGCGGATTTGAGTCCCGACGCTATGGCGATCGCCCTTCCGTGGATGCCATGGAAGCCGTAAGTGTTCATGTAATAGGGGAAGCGGCTCGAGCACCCGATCCCCGAAACGAAAACGAAATCCTCTTTCTTCAGGCCCAGCGTCGGGAGCGTGCGCTGAATCTGGGCGAGAATGGAATAGTCGCCGCAACCGGGGCACCAGCGAATGTCCTGGTCGGAAGCGAGATCCTTCGCGGTGAACCCTGGCTGTTCGGTCTCGGTAGGATGAGTCGTCATGACAGGTGCTCCTTTACATCGATTCGAGGATTTTCGCAGCGGCTTCTTCGATCTCGCTCGGCCGGAACGGAAGTCCCTGTACTTTCGAGAGTTTTTCGCTCTCGATGAAGAAATGGGCCCGGAGGAGGAACGATAACTGCCCGAGATTCATCTCGGGGACGAGGAGTTTCTTGTACCCGCGCAGGACGCTTTCCAGGTTTTTCGGGAACGGGTGGAGATACTTGATGTGAACGTGGGCGACGGATTTCCCTTTTTCCATGAGCCGTTCCGTTGCCGCGCGTATTGCGCCATAACTGCCGCCCCACCCGACGATGGCAAGGTCGGCTGTCTCGGGTCCGAAAACAGTCTGATCCGGTATGGCATCCTGGACCTTGATTACCTTGGCGCGCCGCATCTCGCACATGAACTGGTGGTTCAAGGGGTCGTAACTGACGGTCCCCGCGAGGTGTTTCTTTTCGAGCCCGCCGATGCGGTGTTCGAGTCCCGGCGTCCCAGGCACGGCCCAGGGCCGGGAGAGGTCTTCGTTGCGTGCGTACGGTTGGAATGTGGAGGGATCCGTCGCGAAGGGGATGGAGATGTCCGGCAGGTCTTCCATGTCCGGCAGGAGCCATGGCTCGGAACCGTTCGCGAGGTAGCCGTCGGTGAGAAGGATGACCGGCGTCATGAAGCGGAGAGCGATGCGGGCCGCCTCGATCGTCATCCAGAAACAGTTCGCCGGGGAGGCGGCTGCGAGGACCGGGAGAGGGGCTTCGCCGTTTCGCCCGAAGACGGCTTGAAAGAGATCCGCCTGTTCGGGTTTTGTGGGAAGTCCTGTGCTCGGCCCTCCGCGTTGGACATTGATGATCACCAACGGGAGTTCCGTCATGATGGCGAGGCCGATCGCCTCCTGCTTGAGGGCCATGCCGGGTCCGCTGGTGGTCGTGAAAGCGAGGGAACCGCCGTATGCGGCGCCGATCGCCGTACAGATCCCTGCGATTTCATCCTCCGCTTGGAACGTGCGGAAGTTGAACCTCTTGTAATGGGAAAGTTCGTGGAGGATTTCGCTTGCGGGTGTGATGGGGTAGGATCCGAGAAAGCCGGGAAGACGCGCGCATTCGCATGCGGCGATGATACCGAGAGCGGTCGCCTCGTTTCCGGTCACGTTGCGGTACCATCCAGCAGGCAGCTTGGCCGGTTTCACGTTGAAGCGACATGTGAAAACCTCGGTCATCTCGCCGAAGTTGTATCCCGCCATCAGTGCTCGTCGGTTGCCCTCGGCGATGAGCGGCTTATTCGCGAATTTCTCCGCGATCCACTGCAGGGTCGGCTCGAGAGAACGGTTGTACAACCAATAGCAGAGACCCAGCGCGAAAAAATTCTTCGATCGGGTGATTTCCTTCATCGAGAGACCGATCCCCTCGAGCGCCGCGGTCGTCAGCTTCGTGATCGGGACCTCGAACACCTGGTAACCTTTGAGCGAACCGTCCTCCAGCGGGTTCGTCGCGTACTGCGCCAGCCGGAGATTCTTCGCATCGAAGGCGTCGGAATTGACGATGATGTACCCACCGGGGCGGAGATCTTTCAGGTTGACCTTCAATGCGGCGGGGTTCATCGCGATGAGCAGGTCAGGCCGGTCTCCCGGTGTGTGGATGTCCCGGTCGCTGAAATGGAGCTGGAACCCCGACACGCCGTACAGTGTGCCGGACGGAGCGCGGATTTCGGCGGGGTAATCCGGCAGGGTGCTCAAGTCGTTTCCCGCCTGCGCCGTGGTCGCGGTGAACTGCGACCCGGTGAGCTGCATTCCATCTCCCGAGTCACCCGCGAAGCGGATGGTCGCTTCGTGAAGCTCGATGATCTCGACGACTTTCTTCTTTCGCCCATCCGCAGTTTCGATAGTAGTAGGCATGTTCTGACCTTTCCTGGGTGCGTGTGTTTATGGTACGGCGTTCAGAGGCGTCGGAGCCGGGCGTAGAAGAGTCCGAGACTCGGCTCTCGATCACTGCTGGCGGACGACCCACACCTTGACCTTGGCCGTCACGGACTGGTGAAGCTTGACGTTGACCGTGTAGATGCCGAGCACCTTGATCGGTTCTTCGATCTCGATTTTCCTCTTGTCGATCGAAAAGCCTTTTTCTTCGAGCTTTTCCGCGATCATCTCCTTGGTGACCGTGCCGAAGAGCTTGTCCTCCTCTCCGACCGGCATGTGGATGGTGATCGCATTCTCATGCTTCTCCAGTTCCTGGGCGATTTTCTCCGCATCCCTCAGCTCGCGGTTCAGGCGAATCTGCTGCCGTTTCCTTTCTTCCTGGAGCACGTGCATGCTGCTTTCGGAAGCGGTGTACGCGAGCCCCTTCGGGATGAGGTAGTTCCGTGCGTATCCGTCCTTGACCGTGACGATATCGCCGATGTTGCCCAGTGGGGGAACCGCGGTGCGGAGAATGACTTTCATGGGTTGCTGTGCCTTCGCTGTAAGCGTTTCTGGAATGGGACGGCGTGTAGCACGTCACCGTGAATCAGGTGTCACTCAGGTCTCGCTGTTGTCGGTTGATTTCAGAAAGGTATCCTCGCGGTCCTCGAAGAAATCGAAAAGCTCGTCGTCCTCGGAGATCGTCCCGTTGAAATCCTCTTCGAGGGTCGAGGGGGCGCCGTTGTTGCGTGGAAACTTGTTAAGGAACTGAATGCGACGGGCTTTCACTTCGAGAATCGTCCGGTGCGAGCCGTCCTCTCCTTTCCAGTTCCGTGTCTGCAGTTCACCCTCGACGAGCACCGCGCTGCCTTTTTTCAGCCGTTGGCGGCAGCTCTCCGCGAGTCTGTTCCAGGCCACGACACCGACGTAACAGACGTCTTCTTGCCAGGAATTCGTTCTATCGCGGTATCGTCTGTTCGAGGCGATGGAGAAATTGACGACGGGAGTGTTGTTTGCCGTCACGCGGAACGAGGGATCTTTCGTCAGGTTTCCGACGATCATGACGTAGTTCAGTTCCGGCATTTTCAAGTCGGCCATGCGTTCACCCTCTCGAGTTGTTGTCGTGAGCGGATGTCGGAATGCGTGAGTATACGAATAGCAGAATCGCGCGCGATGTATCGGTTTCGTGTCGCATGCGTGGTTCTTCATTCGGCGCCGATGGGGAAGGCGCCTGACTCATTCGGCTTTCTGCCCGGCGATAACCGTGCCGCCAGCTGCGCGAGACGTCTTGGCGGCGAGCTGGCGCTTGTCCAGCTTGATCGTCAGATAACGCATCACGTTTTCCTCGAGGGTCAGGTAGCGCTCGATACGCTCGATGGCGGATCCTTCCGCCTCGAAGTCGGTGCACACGTAGAATCCGTTGTGTTTCTTCGCGATGGGGTAAGCCAGCCTGCGCCGCCCGATTCGGTCGGTCGCCACGATTACCCCGCCGTTCTTCGCGATCATCTCCTCGATGGATTTGATCGTGTTCTCGATCTGAGTGTCGTCCAGGACGGGGTTGATGATGAACGTACACTCGTAGTGATTCTTCATGGTTTCACGTGTCCTTCGGTCTGGTGGAACATGCGGCCCGGCGTATCGACGCCGAGCAGGACGATATGTCGAACCCGCGGTGCAGGTTGTCTCCTTGCGGAGAATCGATACACGAACTTACTATGACGGGGATAGATCTCAAAACGCATCCGAAATATCACCGGCGTCCGTTCTGCCGGTATCCTCGCCTTGGACCGACGCGGGTTGCACCGTGTCGGTCGGGGCGATCGAGTTCCATCGACTCATCGCGCGTTCCCACCCCTCACGGAGAATGGACTCGACGGCCGAGGCCGCGCGATCGATCATGTCGTGCACGGCGGCGAGCTCGTGCGGTTCGAACGGTGCGAGGACAAATTCCGCGGCTTCGATCCCGATCGCGAGAGGACCGATGCCGCAACGGAGACGCGGGATGTCCTCCGTCCCGATGGCGCCGATGATCGAAGCGAGGCCGCGATGACCGCCGCTCGAACCTGCACGGCGTATGCGAAGGGAACCGAGCGGGAGGGCGATATCGTCGAGAACGATGAGGGTTCGGGATGGATCGATCCGGCCTTCACGGACGAGACGCGCGACCGCTTCCCCGCTCCGGTTCATGTATGTCCAAGGCCGGCAGAGAAGGAGAGCGGTCTCCGCATAAGAGACCGCGGTGATTCTGCAATCGCCTTCGTCGCGCTCCGGTTCCGCGTGAAATCGCATAGCGAGTTCGGCGATGACGGCGAACCCGACATTGTGACGCGTCGCGGCATACCGCGCGCCGGGGTTCCCTAACCCCACCACGCAGAATATGTTGCCGTGGCCGTCACACCCCGCTTCGGTAAGATCTCCCGAAGACACGGCCGGTCAATCCTTCTTTTCCTCCTCGGCCTTCCCGTGACCGATCACTTCCGGTTCGGCTTGGGTTTCCGCGGGCTGAGGCGGAGCCTCTTCGTGGACGTGGCGGCCGTGCCCGATCGTCACGACCGGGACTTCGGGATCGGCGTGAATGTGGATATTCGGTACGTGAATGTCGCCGATAGTGATTACACCCCCCATCGGGAGTTTCGAAATGTCGATTTCGATATGCTCGGGGAGCTCGTCGGCACGGCAATCCACTTCGATCTTGTGGAGGAGATGATTGAGGACGCCGCCTTCACGCACGCCGATCGCCGTCCCCTTCAGGACGATGGGTACTTCCACCCGGATCTTTTCCGTCAACTCGATCCCCATCAGATCGAAATGCGTGATGACATCCGTGACGGGATCGAACTGCACGTCTTTGATCACACAGGAGTGGGATGTACCGTCATCCAGGACGAGGTTCACGATATGGGTGTCCGCCGTGTAGACGAGAGGCCTCAAGTCCAACGCATCCACTTCGATGAGGGTGCTTGGGGGTTTGTGGAAATAGAATATTCCCGGTACACGGCCGTTTTTCCTCAGGTTCTGCGCAGCCGAGTGCCCGACTTTTTTCCGAACCTTCGCATGCAAAGTAGTCTGCTTCACGATGACACTCCTGATTCCTCGAATGAGTAGTGGTCAGATCTTGTTTTTATCGATATCGAAAAGGCTGCTGATGGACTGGTGGAGGTGCGTCCGGAGAATGGCTTCGCCGAACAAGCCTGCAACGGAAAGCGTCTGGATGGGAATGTCCGGTTCTATTCGACCCTGGGTCGGAATCGTGTCGGTAATGAAAAGCTTTTCGACGCGGCATCGACGAAGGCGCTCCATCGCCGGGCCTGAGAGAACGGCGTGAGTGCATGCTCCGAACACGCGCAGTGCGCCCGCGGTCCGAAGAGCTTCCACGGCGTTGACGAAGGTCCCGCCGGTGTCGATGATGTCATCCACAATGAGAACGTTTTTCCCCTCGACGTTCCCGATAATGTTGAGGACTTCGGATTTGTTGTGTTCATCCCTCCGCTTGTCGAGCACGACGAGTTCGGCATCGAGCCGCTTGGCGTATGCGCGCGCCATCTTGATCCCGCCGACGTCGGGGGAGACGACGACGAGAGAGGGGAGGTTCATCGATTTGAAATGGGGGATGAACACCGCCGATGAATAGAGATGGTCCAGCGGGATATCGAAGAAACCCTGGATTTGAGGGGCATGGAGATCCATCGAGATGACCCGCTCGGCGCCTGCGGTCGTGATCAGGTTGGCCACCAGTTTCGCCGTTACCGCTACGCGCGGTTGATCCTTCCTGTCCTGCCGGGCGTACCCGAAGTACGGGATGACCGCCGTGATGCGGCGGGCGGATGCACGGCGCGCCGCGTCGAGCATGATGAGGAGCTCGACGAGATTCTCGGCAGGAGTATATGTGCTCTGTATGATAAAGACATCCCGCCCGCGTATGTTTTCCCCGAATTTCACCCAGATTTCCCCGTCACTGAAATTTTTTATCTCGCATTTCCCGAGGGGTTTCCCGACATGAGCGGCGATCGCCGCTGCGAGGAGCGGGTTGGAGCGGCCGCTGAAAAGGACGAGGTCGGATGGATTGAAATCGTTCATGGGTGTTGCTGTTGGGCGCTGGGGCGGGAGGATTCGAACCTCCGCATGTCGGCTCCAAAGGCCGATGCCTTACCACTTGGCTACGCCCCAAATACTGGATTCCTAAACAGCGTATACAAATGGTGCCAAAACACAAAATATAATGACTCGGGAGAGATTATCAAATGCCGGATCATCCCGAAAGAATTGCCTTCATTCCCTCGAAAGGGTTTTTTCACAGTGGCCGAGAAAGGAGCGAGGTTCCATGGCCGATTTTCTCCTTTCACGGTCACCTGTTCAATGACCCATGGACAGGCGGTCCGCGAGAAACGGCGGCAGGCCTGCGGAGCGGATTTTTCTCGCCGTGATGTGTATCGGGTACGAAACGCGCCTGTTTTCGTATGTTCCGGCTACCGTGTCAAGGATCCCGTAACTCGCGCGGGGGTCACCGTCCCGTGGTTGGCCGACGCTGCCGGGGTTGATGAGGAATCGGTTCTCCGTGTTGTATTTCCTCACGTTCGGCTCGAGGGGGAACAATCCGGCGATGTGCGAGTGCCCGATGAAGCACAAGCGTTCGGAAAACGCTTCCGCCTGCGTCAGGGCTTCGAATCGACCCATCACGTAATCCCACCTTTCCGGATGTTTCGGAGCGGCATGGACGAATCGGCTTCCCTCGAAGCTCGTCGTGTATGGCAGTTGCCGTATCCATGCCCGTTCTTCTTCCGAGAGGTGCCGGATCGTCCATTCTATCGCGTGGCGGGCAATGGCCGAAAACCATTCCCGCGTTGCGGGGTTGAACGTCGCCTCCTCATGGTTCCCCATCAGCACGAGCGGTACTCTCCGACGGATGAGAGAAAGACATGCGGAAGGGTCTGCGCCGTATCCGATGATGTCCCCGAGGCAGACGATGCGGTCGATACCTAGGGCATCCATGTCTTCGAAGACGCGCATCAGCGCTTCGAGGTTCCCGTGTATATCGGAGATGATGGCGATGAGCATGGGGAGCGTGGGTCTTGTTCGAACCCTTCCGTACGCTGTTGTCCGCCGGAACATACGAAACCGCAGGTCGAAAGGGAACGGCCCTGGTTCGAGTACAATTAACGGGCAATGCGATTCTGTGGAGATCACGTGCAAACCGTTCGATAGACGTCCCGTTTTTTCGTTCTTCAAGTTCCTTTCGACGAGGGCATCGTCGATGGACAAAGGGTGCACGAACCATGATACTCCCAAGGCACGAACACACATGTCGGTTTCTCGAACGGGCGATGTCGTGGTAACGGAAACCGGTGGTTTCCCGCGATTGTCGCATCGCGATCGTCTTTCGTATGTTGGCCTCGTCCGATCGGAGATCATGGTACTTTACCCCATTCCCGACCTATATCCCTCTTCCGAGATCGTGAGCCGTTTTCGAGCGCTTCTCGTTAGAATCGCCCTGTTTTCGGTCACCCCATTGTTTCTCGCCCATGGGCAGGGGAGCGCTCTCGTGACGGTCGAGCATGCCGACAGTCTCGTCGCCAGGCAGGTTGAGGGCGTTTCGTATCGGGAATTGATGGGGAACGTCCGCATTCGGCAGGGGAACGTGCGCATCACCTGCGATCGCGCCGTGCAGAACATCACGGGAAACGACGTGGAGTTGATCGGGAACGTGACGATTATCCAGGATACGCTGACGTTCCGGACTCCCGGCGGGATGTATGATGGTGACAACCGCACGGCGTGGTCGACGCGGGGGGTCTACCTCCACGACGGTCACACCACCTTGAGGGCCGATGCAGGCCGCTACGACACGCGCTCGAGAACGGCCCATTTCCGTTCCAACGTGGTGGTCGAGGAACCGCAGGCTGTGATTCGTTCTGAGACTCTCGTGTACGAGAGGAACGGTTCTTGCGCGACCGCTATGGGAAACGTCCAATTGGATTTCACCGGCGAGAATGCGGTCGTGAAAGCCGACACGGTCGTTCATTGGATCGATCGGCGCATCTCCGTTTTCACTGGGGCGCCGGTCCTCTGGCAAATCGATACGGTGACGGTCCGGCGCGATACGACGGCAGGCGACACCACGAGGATCGATACGACGAGTATCCGCGCGAGGCGACTCGAGGCTCGGCGCGATTCCTCGAATGTCTACACGGCGCTCGACAGTGTCGAAATCGTGCGCGGCGACATGGCGGGGAGATGTGGAGAAGCGGTTTTCCTCCGCAACGACAGCCTGATCATTCTCCGCCATGAACCGGTCCTCTGGTACGGGCGGACACAAGGGACGGGGGATTCGGTCACCATTACCCTCGAGGGCGGCGAGGTGCGTCTCTTGGAGTTGCAGGGGCATGCTTTCGCGCACTCCGAGAGCGTGCCGGGAGAAGAGGAAAGTCGGGGCCCGCCGGACCGTTACGATCAGGCGAAAGGCAAAATCATTCGGATGTACTTTTCCGGCGGAGAACTCGTACGGATTGTGGTCGAAGGCACGGCGGAGAGCGTGTACTATCTCTATGAAGGCCGCGATCTCAACGGCGTCCGCCGGGAGACCGCCGAGCGCATCGTGCTCGAGTTTTCCGGCGGGACCGCCGAGACGGTCAGATCCACCGGTGGCGTCGAGGGTATCTATTACCCGGAAAAATACGTCACAGGCAGGGAGAACGCGTACAACCTCGAGGGATTCGCGATCCGTACCGACCGGCCGGTCCAGCCGCGATACCCGAAAGGGGTCGAGAACAGCCATTGACGGGGAAAACGGCGGGGGCGATGACGGGAAGGGGTTAAAAGGAGTCGTCATGAACATTGAGGAAATACGGACCGAGTTCCCGTATCTCGCTACGGGACGGATCTACCTGAACCATGCGGCGACGGGGCCTTGGCCGCTTTCCGCCGAGAAGAAGGTGCGGGAAATCCAGGACGAGTTCGTACGCGGTGAAGTGGAGGTGTACCCGCGGGTTCGCCGTACCATCGAAGAAACGAGGAGCATGGCGGCGGAGATGATCGGGTGCGACCCGGCGAACATCGCGTTCGTCCAGAACACGACCGAAGGGTTGAACGTTCTCGCAGCCGGCCTGCCGTGGCGACCGGGCGACCGGATCGTCATCCCGGAGAGGGAATTCCCCGCGAACGTCTACCCCTTTCTCAACCTCGTGCGGCGTGGGGTCGAGATCGATTTCGTACCGCTTCGGAACGGTGTCGTCGGGGCGGGAGATATCATGCGGGCCGTTCGCCCGCGCACGCGTCTCGTTGCCGTGAGCTGGGTGCAGTTCCTCTCGGGTTACACCATCGACCTCGGCGCACTGTCGGACTTCTGCTCCTCGAGGGGTATCCTTCTCTCCGTCGATGCCATCCAAGGGATCGGAGCGTTACGCCTCGATCTCCGTTCGACACCGGTGGATTTTCTTTCCGCCGGGGTCCAGAAATGGCAGCTTGGGCCGCAAGGACTCGCGATCATCTCGGTGAGCGAGCGTGCACGGGCGATGATCCGGCAGGCGCATGTCGGGTGGCTCAGCGTCCCGCATGCATGGGATTTCTTCGCGTATCGACTAGAACTTTACGAGGATGCACGTCGGTACGAGAACGGGACGTACAACACGATCGGCATTTACGGCTATCACGGCGCCCTCTCGTTGTTCCGTTCCGTCGGGTACGGCGAGGTCGAGCGATCGGTGCGCGCAAATGCGGATTACGCATGGGAGCGTGCTGTCGAGGCAGGCTTCGATGTCATCACCCCGGCCGAACCGCCGCACCGGGCAGGGATCGTCACGTTTCGCAACGAGCACGCGGAACGGGTTGCGGATCGCCTTCAGCAGCGGGGCATCGTTGTTTCGGCGCGAAGCGGCCACCTCCGCATTTCCCCGCATTACTACAACACGCGCGAGGAAATCGACGCGGCCTTCGATGCATTGATGGAGGAAATCGGAGGGACACGTTCACGCGGGCGTGTCTGAGAAGCCGGCTGACGCTCGACCCGGCCGTGAACCCCGCATGCATTTCACCGCGGTCGAAACTGCGCCCGGTGCGGAGTGGCGGATTCCTCTGCGCGGCGGATGAACGGGAAGGGCCCGGTGTCAACCGAGCGTTTCGCCCGACGCCGATGGGAACGGAGGCATCGAGCGCACGGCACGGTCCACCGCAAGAACCTCTTCGAGGAGAAGCGGGAATTGCCCGAGGGGGAGCTGGCTTGCCGCGTCGCTGAGGGCGCTCGGCGGATCGGGGTGCGTTTCGATGAACAACGCATCGATACCGATGGCGGCTGCAGCGCGGGCGATCGGAAAGATGAATTCCGGTCTTCCCCCGCTGACACTCCCAGCGGCGGGGATCTGGACGGCGTGCGTTGCGTCCATCACGACGGGGTACCCGATGGAACGAAGGATGACGAGGCTGCGCATGTCCACCACGAGATCGTGGTAACCGAAGCACGTTCCTCGCTCGCAGAGGAGGATGGAAACGTTCCCTGTCGATGCGATTTTTTCCGCGGCATGACGCATGTCTGCCGGGGCCATGAATTGCCCTTTCTTGATGTTCACCGGTCTGCCGGTCATGCCTGCCGCGATGAGCAATTCCGTTTGCCTGCAAAGGAACGCGGGGATTTGCAGCATGTCCACCGCTTGGGCAGCGGCCGATGCCTCTCCGACCTCGTGGATGTCCGTCACGACGGGGATGCCGAACGCGGAGCGGATGTCGGACAGGATGGTCAACGCTTCGTCTCTGCCGATACCGGTAAAGCTGGTTATGCTCGTCCGGTTCGCTTTCTTGTATGACGATTTGAAGACGAGGGGTACACCGAGACGGCGCGTGGATTCCGCGAGGGTTTCGGCAGTGCGGAACACGAGATCGCGGCTCTCGACGACGCACGGACCGGCGATCACGGCCAATGGGGCGCCCCCCCCGATATCGATCGTCCCGACACGGACGCGCTTCACGGCAAAACCTCCCCGGCGCTCTCGTTCAGGAGTGCCGCGCGGTCGGCGGTTTTCAGTCTCTCGATGAGTTCATCGAGGTCGCCGTCGATGATATCGGAGAGGTTGTACATCGTGAGTCCGATGCGGTGGTCGGTGAGCCTGTTCTGGGGGAAGTTGTACGTTCGGATCTTCTCCGAACGATCGCCGCTCCGCACCATGAGACGCCGCACCTCGGAAAGATGCGTCTGCTGTTCCCTGAGCGTTTTCTCGTAGAGGCGCGCCCGTAAAACTTTGAACGCCTTCTGCCGGTTTTTCAGCTGGGAACGTTCCTCCTGGCAGGTCACGACGATACCGGTCGGTAGGTGAGTGAGGCGGACTGCCGTCTCTACTTTGTTGACATTCTGGCCACCTTTGCCGCCGGAGCGGAAAATATCCACCCGCACGTCCTCCTCGTTGATGCGGACATCGATGTCCTCGACTTCAGGGAGAACGGCGACGGTTGCGGCGGAAGTGTGGATACGGCCGCTTGCCTCGGTCAGCGGGACGCGCTGGACGCGGTGGACGCCGCTCTCGTATTTCATGGTCCCATACACGTCATCCCCCGAGAGACCGAAAACGACTTCTTTCATCCCTCCCGCTTCGGCTTCGCTGATCGAGATGAGCTCCTGTTTCCATTTGCGGCGTTCCGCGTACCGTATGTACATCCGGTACAGGTCGGCCGCGAACAGGGCGGCCTCCTCGCCGCCCGTTCCCGCGCGTATTTCGACGATGGCATCGCGATTGTCGTTGGGGTCACGGGGGACAAGGAGGAGTTTCAGTT
>JARYLZ010000024.1 GCA_029907355.1 Bacteroidota bacterium
CCCAGAGCATCTTCTGGAAGTCTTCGATTTGCGCCAGGAAGTCAATGATGTGGCCGCCGACGCGCTTGATGAGGCGCAGCAGTTGGAACCAGCCCTCGGCTACCTGCTCGCCGGCGGCCTCCATCTCCTCCAGGTTGAGCACTTCGTTCTTCAGGTAAAAGTCCAGTTCGCGGGAGAGGAAGCCGCGCAGGTCTTTGTGGATGAAAAAGTCGCTGGTGTTGCGGGGGTGTACTGGCGCAGGTGGTGCTCCAGCCAGGAGACGGATTCGCCTTTGTCGGTGCGGCGGCGCTCGACGGTCAGCGCGGCCAGGGCTTCGGCGGCCTTGACGCGCCTGGGAATGTCTGCAACGGCCTTGGCGAGGATGGCCTCCTGCTGATTCTTCTGCCCGTAGGCGATGGTCTCCTGCGCGGTCAGCGGGCGGAACTCGAAGGAGATGGTCAGCGTGCGCGCCGCTTCGTCCCAGGCGACGCCATCCAGCACGGGCAGGAAGAAGCGCTTCTCGCCCTTGACGTTGTTCTGCTCCACGTCGGCCTGCCGGAGTTCGAAGCGCACGGTCACGCTGTTGGGCGCTTTGTAGGAATAGTCGGTGAAATACTCGCCGGTCTTGACGTAGTACTGGTCATGGTTGGCCCAGTAGAGATACACTTCCTCGCCGTTATAGGGGATGGCGTAGCGTTCTTTCTTGGAGTAGCGGCGCTTGGAGATAAAGTCGCCGTCCTGCCAGTAGCGGGAAAAGAAGGTGTAGAGGTGGTTGTAGATGGCTGTTTCCAGGGCCTCGGTAGAGCGTGCCCCCTGAGCTTTGGCCTGCGCTTCCAGGTATTCCTTGCCCGCTTTGGTCTCGCGGTACTTTTCGGCCAGGTTGCCGTTGGCGTCCAGCGCGTCTTCCCCGAGCGCGTCCAGTACTTTTTGGTGGGCGACTCGCAGAGCTTCCTGCGCTTGCGTTTGTTCGGCCAGCGCGCCCTGATTCAGTTCTTCGCTTATGGCTTTGGGCAGGTCTTCGGTAATCCACCGCTCAATCACCTGACGCTTGTAATTCATGATGCGGTAGATGCCAAAGTCCAAATCGGCGCAGTCGAATTGGAAAAGGTCTCATAAGAGATCCTGAAATCTTTCTCTTGCTGATGCGGTCATTATGTATCACTCTCCGGTATTGATGCCGCTACCCATCCTCCTGTTATCCGGCACGGGGTTGCAATTTTGCGCACGGATGGAGTATACGTTTCATTCGTAATCGACAGCTTGCCAGATGAGTTGTCCTTTTGCGTTATATAATTCAAGATTCGGGTCCCCGTCTTGATCGAGACCGAGCCATGCCCTTGTTTCTCCTCTCGAATCGTAGAGCCAGAGACCGGGTTGATGACCTGTACTGAAACCAGTAGAAATCCTCCGGTTGTGGAGTTTGTCGTAAATGTTCATTTCCGGGAAACCATCATCGTCGTATGTGAGGTTTATATCAGGAATCGTACTGAACTTCGTTTCACCCACATTTTTCCCTGCCTTCCCGAGCCAAAGCATACCGTAATTCGTTTCGGCGTTATATGCAAGAGCTCCCCGTATGTTACCCAACTTGTCTCGCAGGAAAAATTGACCTTGATAATCGTAATACTCTGATTGTGTCCATGCCGCAAGTCCTAATACAAGGAGACTGAAAAACACGAGAATACCCGCAAACTTGAACCTCCTGTTCTGTTTCTCGAGTTTTTTCAAACGGCAGAGGATCGCCTCGAGGTCGTAGTTCCCCGTTGACATTTCATCCTCCTTTGAGATGTTCGAAATGAAGAGTTCCGGCGAAGGGGACTTCGCAACGAGGAACGATTCATACATGTCCCCTTCGGAGGCTTCGATATCACCCTGATCGTGTGGATTTCGCTCGGGACGGCACAGAAGAGAACCATCGCCCACGTCGCCATCGTTCCCCGCGGACGAAACGGTGCCGACGGTGCAGAAAAGAACTCCCCCGTGTCATTGACCGCGACCGTCATGGAGATGCTCGAATCGTTCTCCCATGGCCTGTTTTTCCGAACGCCGGAACGTTCGCGCAGACCGGCTCGTGAAGGCGGTCAGAGCGCGCTCGTCGCGTCGAGGCAGACGAGAGGGGTGTTGCCGAGGACCTCGGCGGAGTGCGGCGTATGGGCGGGGACGACGAAACGCTTGCCCGGGCCGAGGATGTGCTCGGTGTCGTTCATCGTGATCTTGAGCGAGCCGCTCAGCACGACGTGGATGGTCTCGTAGGCGTGCGAGTGGGGCGGGAAACACATGCCGGGCGGGTAACTGTACACGTAGATGTTGTAGCCTTCCGCTTTCAAGGCGCGCTTGATGGCTTCGATCTCCTCCCTTTCCATCAGTAACTCTCTGCTTGGGTGGGGAATGCTCCTGTCTTGACGTCGGCGACGTACTGCCGGACGGCGCGGCTGATGTCTTCGGCGAGATTCGCGTAGCGGCGGACGAAACGGGGGCGGAAATCTTCGAAGAGACCGAGCATGTCCGGCGTGACGAGGATCTGTCCGCTGCAGTAGGGCCCAGCGCCGATGCCGATCGTCGGTATCCGGAGCTTCTCGGTGATGGTGCGCCCGAGGGACGCGGGGATTTTCTCGAGGACGATGGCGAATGCCCCCGCCTCCTCGAGGATGAGGGCGTCGCGGATGAGCGCCTGCGCTTCTTCCTCGCTCGTCCCCCGCGGGCGGTAGCCGCCGTACTTGAGGATGGACTGCGGCATCAGGCCGATGTGGCCGATGATGGGGATGCCTTCGCCCGAGATTTTCTCGACGACTTTCGCGACGCGCTCGCCGCCTTCGATCTTCACGCCGAGGGCGTTCGTCTCCTTCATCACCCTGCCGGCGTTGCGGAACGCCTCCTCGACGGTGACCTGGTACGACATGAAGGGCAGGTCCGTGATCACCATCGCGTGCCGGACGATGTTCGAGACGATCTTCGTGTGGTAGATCATCTCGTCCAGCGTGACGGGGAGTGTCGTGCTGTTCCCCTGGAAGACGTTGCTCAGGGAATCGCCCACGAGGATGATGTCCACGCCTGCCTCGTCGAGCAGGCGCGCGAACAGGAAATCGTACGCCGTCAGGCAGGCGATCGTCTCGCCCGAATCCTTCATCTCCTGAATGGTCCGCGTCGTCACGCGGCTCACACGCGCGGAGATGGAAGCCCTCGTATCGTTCATGGGCGGGCCCTCTCCTCGGTTTCGGATGGAAGGTAATGAATCCCGCCGCCATCTGAAAAGCGGATGCCCCATGCCCGCTCGAATCCCGTGCGGACGGCGTCCCGCACTTCCTCGTAGGAAGGCGTTCGGCCCATGAGATCCGTGAGCGTGATGGTGTGGTTTTCCAGGTCCGACCGCAGGGCGGCGCGGGTCCGGGCGTCGAGCGCGAGGTAATCCGACAAGCGGAGATGGGCGGGGCCGATGAGGATGGAACCGTGCTGGAGTACGGTCCCCCCGATGCGCCGCTGGGCGCTCCCGACCAGTTTCCTCCCGTCGGCTTCGATTTCGTACCGGGCGGAGCTGGAGAAGCAGGGGATGCTCCGCGGCTCGCGGTAGAGCTTGGGGAAATCCGGGCGGCTCCGCGCGAGCTCGATGCCGGGCGCGAGGAGGCGCAGTCCCGCCACGAGGGCGTCGCCGATGCGGCGGTACACATCCATGATCCCTCGTCCCTCGGAAGGCATGACCACGCTGTAGGTGCACTCTTCGGCATGGAGGATCGCGCG
Organism: Bacteroidota bacterium; assembly: GCA_029907355.1. Taxonomy (GTDB): domain Bacteria; phylum Bacteroidota; class Ignavibacteria; order SZUA-365; family SZUA-365; genus JARYLZ01. The sequence continues at coordinate 3,715 of JARYLZ010000024.1, forward strand.
GCCCCCCGTCGGCCGCCGGACGACGTCCAGTCCGTCGGCTCCGACCCGCTCGAGGTCCAGTTCCGCGATGTCCTGGTGCCGTCCGAGCGAAATGCACCACGGTTCCCAGCGGTAGACGCGCACGGTGGGGGGAGCCGTACCCGCGTCGACGGCATGCGCGCGGTCGACGTCGAAGTCCATGTTCCACCCGCCCCGCGCCGCACCGGTGTCAAGGAAGACGAATGGGCCCGATGGTGTCGTGGGGCTCATAGGACCGGTTCGTCGATCATCGCGATCACGCCGAGCATGCGCCCGGCGGAGGGCCCGTCCCGCCGGTGCGAATGGAACAGCGAGGGCGTGCAGATGGTGCAGAGGTCTTCCGCTTCGATGCGCTCCGGGCGCACGCCCATGTCGGTGAGCCCGCGGACGATCGCCGTGCGAAGGTCGAGGTGCGCGCGTTCCCCTTCGCTCACGGAGATGAGGTCGGCGGGGAAAAGCGACGCCACATCGGGCCCCACTTCGTAACAGCACGGTCCGGCGCCGGGCCCGATGAATGCGACGAGGGCGGAAGGGTCGACCCCGTACCGCTCGGTCATCTCGGCAACCGTCCGGCTGACGATGCCGCCTGCGGTCCCGCGCCAGCCGGCGTGGATGGCGGCGAGTGCACGCTTCTTCGGGTCGTACAGGAAGACGGGGAAGCAGTCTGCGGTCCGGACGGCGAGGCCGATGCGGGGCATGTCCGTGCAGAGCGCGTCGCACGCGGGGTACTCGCCCCCCTCGACGGCTACCGCGATGCGGGTTTCGTGGACCTGCTCCATGAACGCGATCTCGTCCGGGGCCAGCCCGACCGTTTCGAGGAAACGGCGGAGATGGGATTCCACGCGGTCGGGGTCGTCGCCGGTGTCGAACCCGAGGTTGAACCCGAACGGCGAGCCGTCGTCCGCACCCTGACGCGTGCTCATCGCGAAGACGATGTTCGGAAAGGCGGAGAGGAACTTGCTGCGGATCAGCGGGATCGTGGGCATGGGAAACGCGGCAGGTGCGGTGGCTACAGGCGCGAGAACGCCTCGTCGAGGTCCTGGATGATGTCGGCGGGATGTTCGATACCGATCGAGAGGCGTATGCCGCCGGGGTCGAGGCCCCGGCGCACTTGCTCCTCGGCCGGGATAGCGGAGTGCGTCATCGAGCCGGGGTGTTCGATGAGGGTGCGGAGATGCCCGAGACTGACGGCGAGCGTGATCGTGTACGCGCGTTCCGCGATGTCGTTGATGAGCCGTTCGCCGAGTTCCCGCGCTTCTTCGGGGGTGTCGCCGGCGAGCGAAAAATAGATCAGCGTTCCCGGGGCGAAGCGACCGTCGAAATCGAGCATCTGCCGCCGCGCCAGGTCGTACTGGGGGAAGCTCTTCAAGCCGGGGTACATCACACGCCGGACGCGCGGGTGCTGCTCGAGGTACTCGGCGACCTGCATGGCGGATTCCATCGCGCGGCGGATGCGAAGGGAGAGGGTGGGGAGACCGTAGACGAGGATCGGCCACGCGCTCTTCGTGGCGAGCACGCCGCCGAAATCTTTCCGGTAGAGGAGCAGCATGTCGTAGTACCGCTGGGGGCAGACGATGACGCCGCCCATGTCGGTCCCGAACCCGCCGATGCCCTTCGTCAGCGAGTGCATGACGAAATCGGCGCCGTGTTCGAGCGGGCGCTGGCAGAAAGGCGTCGCGAAGGTGTTGTCGACCACCACGTGGATCTTCTCGTCTTCCGACCGCGAGGCGTTGGCGCGTGCGACGATCGAGCAGATCCCGCGAATATCGATGAGACCCATCGTCGGGTTGATCGGCGTCTCGAAGAAGACGACGCGCGTCTGCGGCGTGAGAGCGCCCTCGAGCGCCGCAGGGTCCGAGAGATCGAGGAATCGCACGGGGATGCGGTAACGGGGGTACCACGTCGTGAAGAGGGAATACGTGCACCCGTACAGCGTCGTGTGCGAGACGATCTCCTCGCCGGACCGGACGAGAATCCCGAGGACGGCCGCAATGGCGGCCATGCCCGAGGCGAACGTGACGGCGGCGTCCCCCCCCTCCGCGAAGGCGAGATTCTCCTCGAGGATTTCCTTGTTCGGTTCGCCGAGCCGGTCGTAAATGTAGATCGGGGCCTTGTGTTTCGTCTCGTCGGTCGTGTGGGCGAACTCGATGAAACCCTGTGCGCCTCGCTGGGCGGAATCCAGGCGGTACGTGGCCGAGGACGAGATGGGCGGGATGACGTGATGCGCGTAATCCCATTTCTCGGAGTGGCTTCGCCCGTAGATGAGACGCGTTTCCTTCGAGTACTTCTCGTTGTACAGGTCGTCGTTCATGGGACCTCCGATGGCGTTCGAATCGGAACATTTCGGACGCCCGACGTCGATACGATGCCGGTCTCCGATGACCCTTGGAAGATAACACTCGTCGCAGGAAGGAAAAACAGAGGGGTTCGTGGCGTCTGTGCGCCCCCTTCATTTTTCGGACGGAACGCGGCGTCATCGTATATTCGCGGCATGGCGACACGCGAAGAAGCGTGGGAACTGCTCTGCACGCACACGTCGTCGGAGCGCCTTCGGCGACACGCGCGGGCCGTCGAAATCGCGATGCGCGCTTATGCGGAGCGTTTCGGGGCCGACGCGGAGGAATGGGGCATCGTCGGGCTCCTGCACGATCTCGATTATGAACGGCACCCAAGCGCGGAAGAACACCCCTTCGCGGGGGAACGTATTCTCGCCGAGCACGGCTACCCCGAGCGCATCCGCCGGGCCGTGCTCTCCCATGCGGACCACACGAGGGTCAAGCGCGAAAGCAACATGGAACGCGCCCTCTATGCCTGCGACGAGCTCTGCGGTTTTCTCCTCGCCGTCGCTTACGTCCGCCCCGACGGAAAGATCGCGGGCGTCGAACCGCGGTCGGTGCGGAAGAAAATGAAGGACAAGGCCTTCGCGCGTGCCGTCTCGCGGGAGGAGCTCCTCCGCGGCGCCGAGGAACTCGGCGTCGAATTCGACGAACATGTGCGCTTTCTCGTCGCCGCGCTCGCGGCTCATGCCGACGAACTCGGCGTGTGAGGGGATGCCCAGGCCGTACGTTCCGACTCTTACGCTCGGGCGTGGGGGTAGAGGTCCGCGAGAGCGCTTTCGAGATCCGGGAAGAGGTACGTGAACCCCGCATTCTCCAAGCGGCGCGGGTATACCCGCTGGCCGCGGAGGAGGCTTTCGGCGAATTCCCCGACAAGGACGCGGAGCGCGAAAGGCGGGACCGGCAACAATGCGGGACGGTGCAGCCTGCGGGCGAGCAGGGCGGCGAACTCCCTGTTCCGCACGGTATGGGGCGCATCGGCGGCGAACCCTCCGCGGAGAGAAACTTCGTCGATGGCGAAGAGGATCACGCGAACGGCGTCGTCCACGTGGATCCACGGCATCCATTGCCGTCCTGAACCGATCGGGCCGCCCGCGAAGAAGCGGAACGGCGCCGCGAGACGCGGGAGCGCCCCGCCGTGCGCGTCGAGGATCATACCGAAACGCGGCGTGACAACCCGTATGCGGCGTTCCGTCGCACGGTTCGCTTCGGCTTCCCACGCGATGCACACGCGGGCGAGGAAATCGTTTCCCGGCGGCGCGTCCTCCGGTATCTCGTTCTCATCCCCGAGTCCGTAATAGCCGATTCCCGATGCGCTCAGGAGCACGGAAACCCGGCTATCGCTCAAAGCGGCCTCGACGACGGATCGCGTTCCCTCGACACGGCTTCGGAGAATCCGTTCTTTGACGCGGCTGTTCCAGCGTTTTCCGGCTATCGACTCGCCTGCGAGGTGGACGACTGCGTCCGCCGACGCGATCGCTTCGACCCATGCCCCCTCGTGAGACGGCGACCAGTCGAGCACCGCTTTCGCGGCGGGGAAAAGGTGTTTCGTCCGGCGGGCGTCGCGCGTCAGCACGACGACTTCGTCGCCGCGACTGCTCAGGGCGGCGTACACCTTCCTGCCGAGGAAGCCGCTCGCCCCCGTCAGAGCGATGGTTTTCGGATGAGCGTGCATGTTTTCCATACCGGAAGAACGTACGACGTGCCGCCGCCGGTTCCCGACCCGCGGATTTTTGGAGTTTCCGGCGTGCGGGAGTAACTTTCCACGCGATCTCAATACCGTCACATCAACGAGGGGCGATCATGTCGATCAACATTCAGGAACTGCTGGGTGGGGAGGCGGAGTACCTTCTGTCGTTTCAGAATCCCTGCGTACCGAAAGAATCGCTCCACCTTCCGGGGCCGGATTTCATCGACCGCGTGTGGAAGGACAGCGACCGTTCGCCAAGAGTGCTCATCAATCTCCGGAGGATTTACGGGAGCGGGCGCCTCGCCGGGACCGGCTACATGTCGATCCTCCCCGTCGACCAGGGGATCGAGCATTCCGCCGGAGCGTCTTTCGCCCCGAACCCGATGTACTTCGACCCCGAGAACATCGTCACGCTCGCCATCGAGGGCGGGTGCAACGCCGTGGCAAGCACGCTGGGCGTCCTGGGTTCCGTCGCACGCCGCTATGCCCACAAGATCCCGTTCATCGTCAAGATCAACCACAACGAACTCCTGACGTACCCGAACAAGTACGACCAGATCCTCTTCGCGTCCGTCGAGCAGGCGTACGATCTCGGCGCCGCCGCCGTGGGGGCAACGATCTACTACGGTTCGGAAGAATCCTCGCGCCAGATCGTGGAGATTTCCGAGGCGTTCGCCTACGCCCATGAACTGGGGATGGCCACGGTGCTCTGGTGCTACCTGCGGAACCCGGCCTTCAAGAAAGACAAGGATTACCACGTTTCCGCCGACTTGACGGGTCAGGCGAATCACCTCGGCGTGACGATCGAGGCGGACATCGTCAAGCAGAAACTCCCGGAGAACAACGGGGGGTTCACCGCGATCTCCTTCGGGAAGACGAGCAAGCTCGTGTACGAGAAACTCACCAGCGACCATCCCATCGACCTCACGCGGTACCAGGTCGTCAATTGCTACATGGGGCGCGTCGCTCTCATCAACAGCGGTGGAGCCTCCGCCGGGGCGACCGACCTCGCCGAAGCGATCAAGACCGCCGTCATCAACAAACGCGCGGGCGGACAGGGGCTGATCTCCGGGAGAAAGGCGTTCCAGCGCCCCATGAAGGATGGAATCGCCTTGCTGAATGCGATCCAGGACGTGTACCTCTCACCGGACGTCACCGTCGCCTGAGACGGTGTAGGAACCGGTACGCAGCGGGGGACAACGGGCGTCTGCTTTCCCCGGGCGCGAGGCTTCCGGAAAGAGCGGCGGAAAACACGCGCGGCGTTATGGATATCGTTTCGTTCGTTCTCCGCTACGCCGGTCCGCTGACCGCCGTCGCCTTTCTCGCAGGGCTGGCCTTCTTTACGATCGGTCTGCGGAGGGGAGGGGGAATCGCCGCTTTCATTTCCCGAGGCGTGTCCCGTTTATCGGCGGCAATCGTCATGAACACGGCATGGGTCATCCTCGGCATCATCTTCACCGCATTTGCGCTCCACACCCAGACGAATTTCCCCTGGCGGTTTTTCCCGGATGTCGATCCGCGCATCGTGCCGGCTCTTCGACTCCTCTCCGTTCTGTTCTGGCTCGCAGCAGTTTCCGCTTGTTTTCTTTCCATCGAGAAGAAATGGGGAGACAGAATTCGGCGGAAAAAAGAGGCGGCGGAGAAAAGTTCGGACCGACACCGTGATTCCTCGGTCCCCGAACGTCGGGGAGAGGATACGAGCTTCCATCCACTCTGAACGAAACGGCGATTTCGAGGGAACGAACACCGCCGGCAGCGGGGAACCACTCTCGCGTGTTCCCTGTTCATCCGAGAAAAGCTTCTCTCTCTCATCGGATAGGGAGGAAATCGATGGACCGATGGATTCCTGCTGATGCATGCATTCCAGGGGATTGGAAAGATCGAGGGGCGGAAAAAGCCCTGCTGGGGATACGAGCGAGATGCTCGGCAGAACCCCCCGCGTCTTATCACCGGCTCCCTCGCGTGCCGGAAGCACATGTCGTCCGTATTTGGGAAAAGGCGGTAAGGGAGCATAGACGTTTCCCTTGTGCTGACGGCGGTATCGTGGAAGTGGTTTTTCCCGGCACCCCGAACAAGTTCGATGGGCCGGATTTCACGGGAGCCGTCCTGCGTGTGAACGGGCGGACGTTACGGGGCGAGATCGAGATTCACACGTTCGAGGAAGATTGGTCGCGACACGGTCACGACGGGGATCCACGGTACAAGGACGTGATTCTCCACGTCGCGATGTTCCCCTCCCGCTCGTCCCCGCTCCTCCCCACCATCTCGACGATCATCCTCGCGGAGGCGCTCGCTCGCCCGTATCGAAGCCTCTGGGCGGAAATTCTGCAAGGTGAGATCACTCCCCCCCTGCCACCGTGCAAGGGATGGGGTGTCACCCGGAAGGGGAACCTGGTGGAAGCGATGCTGGTGCTCGTTTCCGCGGAACGGTTCCGGAGAAAGATAGCCCGTGCCGAGCGGTCTATCGAAGAATGGCGCTTCCGATACGCTGGCGCGGAAGCAGAAAGAGAAGCGTTTCACGAATTGTCCGCCCGTGCATTCGGCTACGGAGGGAACGAGGAACTGTTCGAGCGCCTCGCCGGTCGTTTCCCTCTCACGGAAATTTCACGGCTCGCAGGAAAAGGTTGCGGCGAAATTGTCCGGGTTTTCCTCGAAGAGACGAAAGGCTGGTTCTTCCGGAGGAAAGGGGTGAGACCGGTCAACCGAGCGGTGAAACGCATCAAACAATTCTCGGTATGGTCGGTTTCCGAACTCCGGGGCGGTTGGTTCGAAACCCTCGAAGGTTTCGTCCGCTCGGGGACCGTCCGGCACGAGTCTCTCATCGGCTTCGTGTCTGAGGCCGCACGTGATGAACAGAGCGGTGTGCCCGCGCTCGGTGCGGATCGGGCGAAGGAAATCTGCGTGAACGTCCTCGCCCCTTTTTTCGCCGCCCGGGCACGCCGTCTCGGTGATGTCGAGATGCTCCGTGCCGGGCTGGTGTTATACCATCGCCTCCCGGCGGCGCCCGGCAACTGGAAAACGCGGGCGTTGGAGCGGTGCCTCCCTCTTCCCAACGAAATGTCGGGCGTGCGACAAGGGTGCATCGAATTGTATGACCGATTCTGTTCCGTTCACGCTTGCGGGGAATGCCTCCTCGGGAAGGCTTGCTTCGACACCGTCACCCCATGAACTCCGCAGAGCCCTTGCTCTCTTTTCGAATTGAGATGTATATTTAGTGAAAATTTTCTCTTTCGCATCTGTCAAGGATTTCCATGAATCTTTTTAGACGAAAAAGGCGGCGGTATCGGCGTGGGATACAGGGGAAAAGGAGGAGGGCACGGTAGATGGAACCGGTTTCTCCCCCGCCGAAAGCGGACAAGAACATCTCGAAAGCCACGTTTCGACGACTTCCGCACTATCACCAGATCGCCTCCACCTACGAGGGGATCGGGAGGAAATACATTTCGAGCAAGGAATTGTCGCAGATCCTTCAGATCAACGAGACACTGGTACGCAAGGACATGGCCGATCTCGAGATCCGGGGGAGGCAGAATCTGGGGTATGAGATCCAGACGATGCGCAAGATGATCGAGGATTACCTCGGACTCCAGGAAATCACCGAGGCCCTGATCGTCGGTGCGGGGCATCTCGGCAAAGCGCTCGCACTCTATCACGGTTTCGAGCCCTACGGGCTGCGGATCGTCGGTCTGTTGGACAACGACCCGGAGAAGATCGGCACTTCCGTCGGTCCGTACGAGGTCTTGTCGGTGTTCCGCCTCGCCAGTATCGTGGAACGGCACAGGATAAAACTCATCATCCTGACGGTGCCGAAGTCTGCCGCCCAGGAAGTGACCGACATCGCCGTTGCGGCGGGCGTCCGTGCGGTGTGGAATTTCACTCCGACGGAATTGCGTGTTCCCGAGGGGGTCTATGTCCGAAACGAGCAGATCATCGCGGGCTTCATGACCCTTTCCTATTTCCTCAAGAGCATCTCCGAAAACGAGGGAGCGGGAAAGTAGCCTCGCCTGCTTGTGCGCACGTCCCCCCTGCCGCTTCTCATTGCGCGGCTGTGCAGGGACGGGACGGGCATCAATGGAAAATGTCGTTGTAGAGGACGAGGGCCATCAGCCCGATCAACAGGACCCATCCCGCGTTGAGAAGGGAAATCTGCACTTTCGCGGGGATCTCCCTTCGGGTGATCAGCTCGAAGAGGAGGAAAATGAGGTACCCGCCGTCCAGGGCGGGAATGGGGAAAAGATTGATGACCGCAAGGCTGATACTGAGCACGGCCACGAGGCTCAGGAAGCTCGCGATACCGATTTCCGCTTGTTGAGCCGCGATCTTCGCGATTTTTACGGGGCCCCCGATGGATTCCCGGAAACTCGCCTTGCCGGTGATGATCTGCCAGATATTCAGGACGGTCAGGCGCGTGAGCGTCCAGGCCGAACCTGCACCGATGCCGAGGGCTTCGAAGAACCCGTAATGGATGGTCCGTCTCGGTCCTTCGATGTCCGTCGTGATCACGATGCCGATCTTTCCGTTCTCATCCGGTGTGACAAGCCCCTCCATTTCGTGTCCTTCACGGACCCACGTGATCCGCGTGGGTTTCCCGCGATAGTGCCCGAGCAGGGCGATGACTTCGGAGTGGACGAATACCTCCGTATCGGCGATGGATACGATGCGGTCCCCCGCAGCGAGACCCGCGGCTGCAGCAGGCCTGTCCGGGTCGACAGAGGTAATGAGGGGGCGCGAACCGATGGGGATCAGGCCGAGTTGTTTCCCGTCGAGGCTCGCCACGTCCGTTTTGCGCAAGGTGATTTTCTTCGCCGTGTCCCCCCGGACGAGATCGACGACGACGTCTTTCTCCGCACCCTCGATGGCGATGTTTTGCTCGATTTCTTCCCACGCGGTGACGGGCGAACCGTTGACGGCAGTGATGCGGTCCATCGGGCGGAAACCGACCGAGGCCGCCAGCGTGCTGTCTTGGACACGGCCGACCGTCGTCACGGAGTGCAGCTCGCGCCCGCGGTTCATGATGAGCGCCGAGAAGAGGATGACGGCGAGCACGACGTTCATGCCCACCCCGGCGGAAATGACGATGAGCCTTTGCCAGACGGGTTTCGAACGGAATTCCCACGGTTGGGGCGGCCGGTTCCGGAACTCGGTGTCGAAACTCTCGTCGATCATCCCGGCGATCTTCACGTACCCGCCGAAGGGGATCCACGACACGCAGTAATCCGTTTCGCCGAAGCGGCGGCCGAAAGCCCGGGGACCGAGCCCGATGGAAAACCGGTCCACCCGCATGCGGAAAAGCTTTGCCGTGGCGAAGTGCCCCAGTTCGTGGACGAGCACGAGAATGCTGATGATGATCAGGAAATAGAAGATCTGGTTGGCGAATTCCATGTCAGGGATGGATGACGTTCGTGTTGATACGGGGGGGCGAGGACACGCGCCGCGCTGCCCAGACGCGCACTTCGCGGTCGGTGTCCACGATGTCTTCGAGATTCCCCGCGGGGCGGGTGGGGTGGGCATCGAGAGCGCCTTCGATCACGTCGGCGATGTCGGCGAAACCGATCCGGCCGTCGAGGAACGCTTGCACGGCGATTTCATTCGCGGCGTTGAGAACGGCGGGTGCGGTTCCCCCCTCGGCGAGAGCACGGTACGCCAAGGGAAGGCATCGGAACGTGGCGAGGTCCGGTTCCTCGAAAGTCAGCGATCCGGCCTGCGCGAGGTCGAGTTTCGGCCACTCCGTCGCGAGCCGTTCGGGGTAGGAAAGCGCGTAGAGGATGGGCAGTTTCATATCCGGGACGCCGAGTTGGGCCTTGACCGACCCGTCGTGGAACTCGACGAGCGAGTGGACGATGGATTGCGGGTGGATGAGCACGCCGATACGGCTGCCGGGGATTCCGAAAAGCCAATGGGCTTCGATGACCTCGAGACCTTTGTTCATCAGCGTCGCCGAGTCGATCGTGATCTTGCGTCCCATGCGCCAATTCGGGTGCGCGAGGGCTTCCTCGCGGGTCGCACGTGCGAGCGAGGCGGCGTCCCGCCCACGGAACGGACCGCCGCTTGCCGTGAGAATGATGCGGGAGACGCTGTCCCGCGATTCCCCCTCGAGGCATTGCATGACGGCACAGTGTTCGCTGTCGACCGGGATGATCCGCCCGCCTGCGCGGGCACGGAGTGCCGTGATCGCTTCCCCCGCGACGACGAGGGTCTCCTTGTTCGCCAGGGCGACATCGTGTCCCGCCCGGACGGCAGCGGCGGTCGGGAGCATCCCTGCGAACCCGACGAGGGCGCTGAGCATGATTTCGTAATCGCCGCGGCCCGCGAGCTCGACGAGCCCCTCGATCCCACCGTGAACCTCCACCGTCTTGCCGAGGCGTCCCCTCAAGATGTCCGCTGCTGCCGGGTCTGCGAGAGCGACGGCCTGAGGCCGGAATTCATGCACCTGCCGTTCCAGAGTCTCGACACTGCGGTGAGCGGCGAGGTAACGGACGCGGAATGAATCGGGGTGCGCCCGCACGACGTCCAGAGCGCTCGTCCCGATCGAACCCGTGGAGCCGAATATCGCGAGGGTCTTCACCGCACCATCCCTCTTCCCCACATATTCTTTCCTCCGGCATCCATGCATTCGAATATACGTATCCTTCAGGGAAATGCCGGGTCAATGGGCCGTCCCTTCCCGCTTACCGATCGATCGAAAGCGATCGTTCCCCATCCGACGAACAGGGACGATTGTTGCCCGAAATCGATGGATTCGGGATCGTCCACCGAGAGTGAGCGGAACGAACGGGACGGCGTCGACGCAGGCTGGCAATACCGAGGAAATCGTGCGAACCGGTAAACCACGTCCTGCGCACGGTGTGTCACGCGCAAATATCCTCTCGGAAAGTCTCGATGCTCAGGCCGACGCGACGGCGTTCCGGTCCACGCATCCCGTTCGTTGAGATTGATGCCCCCCTCAGCGGGAGCGTCGGTAGGATTGGGGAGAGCCGTGGGTTTGAGCCTTCTGCTTCCTCGACATTTCCTATCCATACCGACGGTGCCGCCATCGAAGATGTGGACTTTTTCGTCTCTCCCTTGTCGGCCCTTCTCGATACGTACTCATTCGGGAGAAAGCATCGCGTCTCCGTACATGATCCGCTTCGAGGGGGTGGAGGGGAAGTCGAAAAAACGGAACCCGTTGGACGCCTCTGCGCTTTATCCTATAATTGTCGGACGATTGAAAATGTACGGCATACGGAAATACCGCTCGATTCTCGTATTTCTCGCCGTTTCGTGGGCGGCCGTACCGGCATGCGGACAAGTTGCGGACGAGCAGGCGTCGTATCGTCTCGCCCAGGTTTACGAGCAGGCGGGGAGGTTCGAGGATGCTCTCCGGTACTACGAGAGCCTCTCGCGCACGTCGCCCGGCAACCCGACGTATTTCGACGGCGTGCGGCGCTGCCTGGTCCAGCTCAAGAGGTACGCCGACGTCATCGCGCTCATCACGGACCGGATCGCCCGCTATCCCCGCGAGACGATGCTTCTCGTTCACCGTGGGACCGCCCGTCACTTGAACGGGGACGAAGGGGGTGCGCAGGAGGACTGGGAAGAGGCGATCCGGCGTGAACCCCACAACGCGGGCATATACGCGGCCGTCGCGGATGAAGCGCTCCGGAATCGCCTGTACGACCTGGCGGTCCGCGTCTTGCTCCGGGGTCGCGATGCGCTCAAATCCCCTCAGATGTTCGTCATGGAAGTGGCGCGGGCCTACATGCTGGGCATGAAATACGACGATGCGATGCGCGAGTATATCTCCTTCGTGGTGGCGGTGCCTTCCGCGCTCTGGCAGGTCCAGCAACAGATCGCGCAGTTCTCCGAAATTCCCCAGGCGCTCGAGAGCGCGGTACGCGTCACCACCGCCGAGGCGAAAGCGAGGCGAGACAATCTCACCGTCCGTTACCTGCTCGCGTGGCTTCTCATGGAGCGCAAGGATTATGCCGCGGCAAAGAACGTCTACGCCGAGATCGACCGCCTCCACGGCGCGAACGGGTTCGAACTGATGGGTTTCGCACAGCGTGCTTTCAATGAAGGGGCGTACCGAGTTGCGGCGGAAGCGTTCCGGGAATTGCTTTCGCAGTATCCCCAGGGTGCGTTCGCAGCCGAGGCCGCCTTCATGCACGCACGGTGCACGGAAGAACTCGCAGGCGCAGCGCCTCCCGCCGAACTCGATCCGCTCGTGTGGGAAAAGGGGTCGTCGCCCCCCGCCTCCGCGTATGCGGAAGCCGTCCGCCTCTACGAGGATGTCGCGGCGAAGTACCCGCATCAGCAATTCGGTTTGGAAAGCCTTTACCGCATCGCATGGATCCGGTTTCACCGTTTCGGCGACGTGGACGGTGCGCTCGCTCTCCTGAAGGACATCGCGCCCCAGCGCCGAAACGTCATGGGACGGGTGGACGGGTATATCCTGACGGGGGATATCTTCCTCGCAAAAGGGGACGTTCGGAAGGCCAAGGAAACGTATGCCGAAATCCTCGGGATGCGTCAGCTGAGCCAGGCGGAAAGGCAGAAAGTCGAGTACAATACGGCGGAGATCCTCTACTTCGAAGGGGATTTCGACGGGGCTCTTGCCGCGCTGGAACCCCTCACGGAGAACAGCGCCGACGACATTACCAACGACGCGCTCTCCCTGGCGCTCTTCATCCGCCAGTTCCGTGTCCCGTCCGACGAACCGTTGAAACTCTACGCGCGGGCGGCGTTTCTCGAACGATGCCGGAAACGCTCCGAAGCGGCCGAACTGCTTCGGCATCTCATCCAGCGCCACGCCGACTCGCCGTTGCTGGACCAAGCGTACGTAAAGCGGGCGGAACACCTTCGGAGCATCGGCCAAGCGGACAGCGCCCTTGCTGCCTTGAGCGTTTTCCTCGAAAAGTACCCGGATGCCGTGATCCGCGACCGGGCGTTGTTCCTCCTCGGGACGATCTACGAAGAGGATGTGCACGACATGCCGAAAGCGCTCGAGACATACGAACGCATCCTTACCGAACATCCGCTCTCCAGCCTCGTCCCGACTGTCCGGCAGCGCATCATCGCACTCAGGAAGTCGCATTCATGAATCGCACGACCCTGTTCCTCTACGGCCTATTCCTCTGGACCGTGCCACTTACCGCCCAGCAGAAACTGCTCATTCCGATGGACCTCGACCAGACGGATCACCTCCGCGCGTACGGCATCGCGTACTGGGCACTTTCGCGCGGCGTCGAAGTCGACTGGCTGCTGAACTACCGCGGCGGCAGTTTCATGATGCCGTATCAACCGTTCGTCGAGACGGAATGCCGGATCCGCGGCGTCTCTTCCGTCGCCCTCGACGGCAACCGGGCCGCTGCCGTGTATGCCGAGGTGCAGGACGAAGCGAACAATACCGATGTGGTACGTCTGGAAAAGGCACCGAAAATCGCCGTGTACGTTCCGCCCAATTTCCAGCCCTGGGACGATGCGGTGACACTCGCCCTCGAGTATGCGCAAATCCCCTACGACAAGGTGTGGGACGAGGAGGTGTTGAAAGGAAAACTGTACGAGTACGACTGGCTCCACCTCCACCACGAGGATTTCACGGGCCAGTACGGCAAGTTCTACGCGCAGTTCAACTCCTCCCCGTGGTACATCCAGCAGGTCGCCGTCAACGAGGCGATGGCCAAACAGCTCGGGTACAAAAAGGTCTCCGAATTGAAGAAGGCCGTGGTGCGGGCGATCAAGGACTATGTCGGCAACGGCGGTTTCATGTTCGCCATGTGCTCCGCGACGGACACGTACGATATCGCGCTCGCCGCGGAGGCGACCGACATCTGCGATGTCATGTACGACGGCGACCCGCCGGACCCGGATTGCCAGGAAAAGCTCGACTACTCGAAGACCTTCGCCTTCACCGACTTCAAGCTCGTCATGAACCCCCTCGAGTACGAGTACAGCGACATCGACATGACGCCGGCGCTGGGTGGGAGGCCGGATAACGACTACTTCACGCTCTTCGATTTCTCGGCGAAATACGATCCGGTCCCGACCATGCTCGTTCAAGATCATGTCAACGTGGTTCCCGGTTTCCTCGGCCAGACGACGGCGTTCCGGAAATCCCTCATCAAGAAGAGCGTGATCATCCTCGGCGAGAAGAAGGGAACGGAGGAAGTGAAGTACCTGCACGGGAATTACGGCAGAGGGACCTTCACATGGTACGGCGGCCACGACCCGGAGGATTATCAGCACCTCGTGGGCGACCCGCCGACCGACCTCACGCTGTACAAGAACAGCCCGGGGTACCGCCTGATCCTCAATAACGTGTTGTTCCCCGCCGCCAAGAAGAAACAGCAGAAAACGTGACGGAGCGGTACGCCGCCGCGCCGACGCATTTTTTCCCTATGGGAAAAACGGTAGATTTGTGACCGTTCCTTCCTGTGCGCCGAAGGGAAACGTCCATCATTTCAACTTCAAAGAGGCGGCATGAGCATACTTGTCGAGAAGAAAAGCCGGGTGCTCGTCCAGGGAATCACCGGTTCCGAAGGGACGTTTCACACCCAACAGATGATCGAGTACGGGACGAGGGTCGTCGCGGGCGTCACGCCGGGGAAGGGGGGCACGGAACACCTCGGCGTTCCTGTCTTCAACACGGTCGCGGAGGCCGTCGAGAAGACGCGCGCGAACGTGTCGTGCATTTTCGTTCCGCCTACCCATGCCGCGGAAGCGATTCTCGAAGCCGCCGATGCGGGCGTCCCGTTGATCGTCTGCATCACGGAAGGGATTCCTACGCTCGACATGATCCGCGTTTACGATTTCGTCTGCAAGCGCGGTGTGCGCTTGATCGGCCCGAACTGCCCGGGCATCATATCCCCGGGACAGGCCAAGGTCGGTATCATGCCGGGGTTCATCCACAAGAAAGGCACCGTCGGCGTCATATCGCGCAGCGGGACGCTGACATACGAGGCGGTCAAACAACTCACCGACCTCGGGATCGGGCAGTCCACCTGCATCGGCATCGGCGGCGACCCTGTCGTCGGGACGCGCTTCATCGACGCGCTCCGTCTCTTCAAGGACGACCCCGACACGGATGCCGTCGTGCTGATCGGGGAGATCGGCGGAACGGCGGAAGAAGAAGCGGCATCGTACGTGAAGAAGCATTTTCCCAAGCCCGTCATCGGTTTCATCGCGGGACGCACCGCTCCGCCCGGCAGGAGGATGGGGCATGCCGGCGCGATCATCGCCGGCGGAAAAGGCACCGCAGTCGAGAAAATGGCGGCCATGAAAAAAGCTGGTATCCACGTCGTCGAAAGCCCTGCCGCCATCGGGATCACCGTCGCGAAGGTCCTGGGACTCGAAACGCAGGGTCAACAACGCCCGGCTCGAAAGAGCAAGTCCGCCGTCTCCAGGAAGAAAACAGCCCCGAAGGCGAGGCGGGAGAAGAGCGGCTCACCTGTCCGGAAGAAGGCTGCCGCTGCAAGGTCGAAGAAGGGAAAGACGGGAAAAATCGTCATGCCCCCGACGCGGAAACCGGCGGGAAAAAAACGGAAAACCACGAGCCGTTGAGCTTGCTCTGCCGGGTTTCTCTGGACGAGCATAGCGTTCTTTCGCCCCCGAAGAAAAATCTTCTCCGCTCGCTTTCATGCGAGGTGGGGAGGGGAAACGGGGTTTCCCCGGTGGCGACGGCCTGAGGATTCAGGCGCCTCACTCGAATTCGACGAGTGGTTGGTGCTTGCCGACCATTTGCCCTTTCTCGACGAGAATGCGTTTGACGATGCCATCCCGCGGGGAGGGGATGTCGTTTTTCATCTTCATCGCCTCGAGGATGAGCAGGCGGTCGCCCCATTTCACCCGCTGTCCGGGTTTGACATGGATGTCGACGATGACCCCGGGGATGTAAGCGAGCACGAGGTTGGGGTTCGGGGCGACGTACGGCTTGCGCTTCTCGAACTTCGGTGTGAAGCGTGTCTCGTATACCGTGTCGTCGATGACGAGGCGCTTGAGGGCTTGTTCTTCGTTCATGGTTCAGAACGGCGGGATACCGTGTTTCTTCCGGGGGCGGCTCTCGATTTTATGGGCGGCCACTTCGATCGCGTGGATAATGAAATCGCGCGTTTCCGCAGGTTCGATGACCGCGTCGATGTGTCCATTGGCGGCGGCGATATACGGATTCGCGAATTTTTCCGTGTATTCCTGGATTTTCTGCTTCCGCACCGCGTCGGGGTCGGGAGCTGCGGCAATCTCGTTGCGGAAGATGATGTTGGCCGCTCCTTCCGGACCCATGACGGCGATCTCCGCCGTAGGCCACGCGAAGACGAAGTCCGCTCCCAAGTGCCGCGAGCACATCGCGATATACCCGCCGCCGTACGCTTTCCGCAGGATCACCGTGATTTTCGGGACCGTCGCTTCGCTGTACGCGTAGAGGACTTTCGCCCCATGCCGGATCACGCCTGAATGCTCTTGGTCCACACCCGGCAGGTACCCCGGCAGGTCGACGAAGGTGACGAGGGGGACATTGAAGGCGTCGCAGAAACGGATGAATCGTGCGGCCTTGTCCGAGGAGTCGACGTCCAGGACCCCGGCGAGTACGAGGGGTTGATTCCCGACGACGCCGACCGTCTCGCCGTTCATCCGCGCGAAACCCACCACGATATTTGCCGCCCAGTGCTCGTGAATCTCGAAGAAGTCGGAGTCGTCGCATACCGCGCGGATGATCGAGCGGACATCGTAGGGCACTGTCGGTTCGGTCGGGATGATGCTTTCGATGGGCTGCCCTTTCCGGGGCGGTTTGGGCGGGAACGGATCGGCTTTTTTCCGGTTGTTCCAGGGGATGAAGCTGACGAGTTTCTTGATCTGCTCGAAACACTCGTGTTCGGATGCCGCGAAGAAGTGCGCGTTGCCCGATATCGTCGTGTGAACGCGCGCACCGCCGAGTTCCTCCATCGAGATGTCTTCGCCGAGAACCGTCTTGATCACTTCGGGGCCGGTGATGAACATTTTCGAAATCTTGTCGACGACGAAAACGAAATCCGTCAGGGCGGGCGAGTAGACCGCCCCCCCTGCGCAGGGCCCGAGGATGACCGATATCTGGGGAATGACGCCGGAGGCGAGCGTGTTGCGGTAGAAAATCTCCCCATAACCGGCGAGGGAATTCACCCCCTCCTGGATCCGCGCGCCGCCGGAGTCGTTGATACCGATCAAGGGAACGCCGAGTTTGACCGCGTGATCCATGATTTTCGTGATCTTCTTCGCGTGCATCAACCCGAGCGAACCGCCCGCCACCGTGAAATCCTGGGCGAAAATGCATACCGGGTGGCCGCTGATTTTCCCTGTCCCCGTGATGACGCCGTCCGCCGGGAGGTTCTTCTTGTCCATCCCGAAATCTTGGCATTTATGCTCGACGAACAAATCGTACTCGTGGAAAGACCCTTCGTCGAGCAACATCTTGATCCTCTCGCGGGCGGTCAATTTCCCCATGGAGATCTGCTTCTTGATCGCCTGCTCACCCCCGCCGAGCTGAACCGACCGCTTCCGGTTGAAGAAATCCAACATCCGTTGCTTGAAAGACATATTCGTATCGACCCTCGTTGTGGCGGATAGTCCGGAGGACGTGGTCCTCCTCATCGCAAGATACGGATTTCCCCGGCCGCTCCATACGGAGATCCGGCGGGACGTTCTCGCGCAGGGAGAGATGCCTTGCAGCGAAGGTTCTCCTGGGTGGAGAGAACCTGTGAAGGCCCGGTGACGTCGCGGACGGCGGACAGCCGTGCAGTCGTTTACAGGCGAACGACTTTCACCATGTTTGTCGGTGCGCGGCTGTGCACGGGTGTGCCGGCCGTGAAGACGACCACATCGCCCCGCTTCACGGACCCGTCTGCGAGCACGATCGGTGCGATCTGGTCGAAGACGTCGCCGCTCCCGGAGAGCGGGGGGATGAGGCGGGGGGATACGCCCCATGTGAAGGAGAGCTTCCGAAGCGTGTCGATATTGTCCGTGAGGGCGATGATGGGCGCCCGAGGCCTGTGCTTGGCGATGAGTGCCGCCGTCGCGCCCGACGACGTCAGCGTGACGATGGCGGCGGCGCCCGTCTGCAAGGCGATGGTGCGGCATGCCTGTCCGATCGCATCCGCGATGTTCCGACCGGCGTCAGCGGGGATGTACTGCTCTCGTGGCGAGGGGGGGAAGTGCTCTTCCGTCTTTCGAATGATGGCATCCATCATGCGGACGCTTTCCACCGGATAACGGCCGACGCTCGTCTCACCGCTCAGCATCAGGCAGTCGCTCCCGTCCAGTACGGCGTTTGCCACGTCGCTGGCTTCCGCCCGTGTCGGGCGGGGATTCGTGATCATCGACTCCAGCATCTGCGTCGCGGTGATGACCGGTTTCCCGTGATAATTGCACCGTGCGATGATACGCTTCTGGAGGACGGGCACCTCTTCGGGCGGCATTTCGAGCCCGAGATCCCCCCGTGCTACCATGACGGCGTCTGCTTCTCGGACGATGTCCTCGATGTCGGTGACGCCTTCCCACCGTTCGATTTTCGCAACGATGGGGACGACGCGGCCGTGACGGCACATGATGTCGCGCAGGGCGATCACGTCCTGCTCGGAGGCGACGAAGGAGAGGGCTACCGCGTCCACCCCATGCGAGAGTCCGAAGGCGGCGTCTCGGATATCTTTATCGGAGAGGGCCGGTGCGCTGATGCCTGCGCCGGGCACGACGATCCCCTTGTGGTCCCTGAGGGGGCCGCCCTTCACGACCGTACAGACGATGTCGTTGCCTTCGATGCGTTCGATGCGGAGGACGAGATAGCCGTCGTCGAGCAGGACGGTTTGGCCGGGAGCCACTTCACGGACGAGCCGAGGGTAGGTGGTCCCGACGCGGTGTTCGTCGCCGATTTCGCAGTCGTCGCCGGTGATGACGAACGCCGCACCGGTTGCCAGAGTGACGCAACCTCCCGCAACGCGGCGGGTTCGGATTTTCGGTCCTTGCAGATCGAGAAGAACCGCGATTTCCTTTCCTGTTTGCCGTGATGCCTCGCGAACGGATTCGATCACCCGCCCGTGTTCTTCATGGGTGCCGTGCGATATATTGAGCCGCGCGACATCCATTCCCGCGTCGATGAGATCCCGCAGGGTTTTCGTCGTCGCACTCGACGGGCCGAGTGTACAGACGATGCGTGCTCTCCGTAGTGCCATGGGATGTTCCCGTAACGATTCGTGAGAGATCAGCCGGGCGTTGCACGGCGGTGCGCGATTCCCGCCTCGGAGTATCGGAAAAGGTAAGCGAAAAGCCGGAGAAAGGCGTGCGTCGTCATGCCGTCATCCTCATTCTTCGTATCTGCAGGACAAGGGCGGGGAGAATTTCGCCAGACGGCCCCGCGATGCGCTCGTGCATGGATCGCGCAAGCGCCGACGGTCGGGGGTTGATCTCGACGACGTAAGCTCCGTGTTGCCGTGCCACGAGGGGGAGGTGCGCGGCCGGGTAGACTTCTCCGGATGTCCCGACGGAGAGGAACAACTCGCACCGTTCGGAGGCATCCCACGCCGCCCGGAGATTCTCCTCGGGGAGGGGCTCCCCGAACCAGACGACATCGGGTCGGATCAAGCCGCCGCAGGCGCACCGGGGGACCTCCCCCGAAGCGGGATCGCTTCCCGTCCAAGGTTTACGGCACGCGATGCAAAGATTCCGCTCGATGTTCCCGTGGAGTTCGATGACGCGTTCGCTGCCTGCACGCCGGTGGAGATTGTCGATATTCTGCGTGACGAGTATGAAGTCGGGGAAAAGGCGTTCCATCTCGGCGAGCGCGTAATGACCCGGGTTCGGTTGCACCGTCTCGATGATGGAACGGCGGTGTTGGTACCATTCCCACACCCGCTGGGGATCGGCCATGAACGCCTCGAACGAAGCGAGATCCTGCGGACGGTATTTCATCCAGAGACCGTCGGGATCGCGAAAAGTCGGGACGCCGCTTTCCGCGGATACCCCTGCACCGGTCAGGACGACGACCCGCGAAGCTCTCGCACTGACGCTCAAGAGCGCCTCGGAGAACAGAGAAGAACATTCGGACGCCATGGAAGGGATCCTATCGTGGAGGGTGCGTTGCCCGGGCGGTCTTCCCCTCTCCCGGCACGAGGACGAGTTTGTCCCAAGGGGAACGGCGGATCGCCGCGGTGTCCGTGACGAGATCGTGGTACCCGCCGTTTCGCCACAGGGGGGTCTGGTCGGCGTAATGCCGACTGAAAGGTTGACCCGATTGCCCCGTCGGGAGGACGATGGAACACGTGTCCATGGCGGAGACATCGACGATCATGCGCATGACGGGGCCGACGAAGACCTCGAAAGGTTCGGCGAGGGGGTAGTCCGCGACGTTGATCGTCCCCGCAGAACCGCCGATCGGGTACGGACCGACGTTCAGAATACGGTCGAGCGGTTTACGGATGCCGAGGAGGTGGCGGAACGTGACGGTGTGGAGCTTCCCCCATGCCCACTCCCGCATCGACGGGCCGAGGCGTTTCGAGAGGTCCAGCAGGGCGAGGAGGAAGGCCTTGCGCAGGATATCGTCGCGAGTTTCGACGCGCGGGGTCCGAACGTCGTCGAACCAGGTTGCGGCCGTATCGCGCATCATGCTTTGCAAGGCGCGGATGGGGATGTTCGAAAGGTGGACGTATCGATCGTACCGTTTCTCCCCCATCTCGTCGAGAAACGTCTCTTGGAGGAGTCGGACGAAAGCCGCGTTGTATATCGCCGCGGCAGGCGAGGTGTCCGTCATGCGGCAATCCCACTGTGCGAGGATGTTCATCGCACGCGTGACGGCGAGCGGACGGCCGGGCATGTTCTGGAGAGCGCGCACGAACGCATCGCGGAAGAACGCGGCGTCGATGGACATGACGTCGGATTGCAGGAAACGGAAATCGCGGGCGGAGAAGGGGTATGGACTCTCGAGGAGCATGCGGATGCGCCGGATGCGCTCGTCGCTTTCCCAGAGACCGGAAATGTAGAATGGGAACGCGTGGGATACGGGGTTGTTCGCGTGGGCGATGATGCTGTCCTGCGGGTTTGCGAATGCGGGAAGGTCGTAGAAGGGCACGGTCCCGTTCCAGTCGTTTTCGCCGACCGACCCGTCGGAGGGGAGGACCGCAGCGGCCGCAGGGCGCAGGGGGATACGCGCTGCGAGAGCGTAGCCGATGGTCCCGTCGCGTGTCGCGCAGGTGAAGTTCTGACCGGGAACTCCGAACGTCGCCAGGCCGTCGCGGAATTCCTTCCACGAGCGCGCGTGGTTGATCCGCCACACGGCGAGGATCTCGTCGCTGGGGTCGAAGCCCGTCCAGCGCATCGAAATGGGTGTCTCGACGGGTGACGCCGCGGGTTTGAGCCGTGAGGGGTGAATACCATTGACCAGCGGCCCGTGTGCGGTTGCATAGACGGTGTGCAGGACGTCGGTGCTGTCGCGCACGCGGATCGTGTCCACGCGCACCAGAAGTTTCCGCGGTGTCCCCCGAAATTCCCAGGTGGAATCGGCGAAGGAAACGCGTTCCCGATAGAAGTCCACATCGTCCACCATCGCGTTGGTGATCCCCCAGGCGAGCGCGTCGTTATGACCGATCACGATGCCCGGCGCGCCGGGGATCGTGACGCCCGCGACATTCATCCCCGGGCAGTGCAGATGCATGACGTACCACTGGGGCGGTTGCATGTGAGGGAGGTGGGTGTCGTTGGCGAGCAGAGGCCGGCCCGTGTTCGTCCTGTTTCCCGTGATCGCCCAGCAATTGCTCCCGCCGCCCGAAAACCGCATGCCGAAGAGCCTCTGCGCGTCGAAGACCGCGTCACGGAAAGGCTCTGCGGAACGGCCCGCCGGCGCAGGCGGCAGGATGGTCGGTGCGTGGGGGTCCGTGAGAGGGATCGCTTCGCGGGCCTTTTCCTTCCCGACCGCGTCGACGATGTCCGCGAGGGCGAGATCGACCCACCACGAGAGCGCGAGTTCCCAACCGATCAGCCGATCGATGACGAGGCAATCTTCCGACGTCCAGGGTTCGGGCGTGTACTGGAGCAGATCGAACTCGAGGGGGAGGCGTCCCTGCATCCGAGCGATACAGGCATTGACGCCTCTGGCGTAAGCGGCCGTGAGCCGCCGCGTAAGCGGCGACAACGACGCTGCCATCGAGTCGGCGATGACCCCGATCCCGATCGTACGCATCAATCGGTCGGTGGGCAGGGCACGCGGCCCCAGGATCTCCGCGAGCCTCCCCCTGCCGTAACGGCGCATGAGGTCCATCTGCCAGAGTCGATCCTGTGCCGTGACGAACCCTGCCGCCGTGTAGAGATCCTCCTCGTTTTCCGCGAAGATGTGGGGAACGCCCGCTCCGTCCCGGTAGACGGTGACGGGGGCGGTCAAGCCTTCGATGGGGATCTCACCGTCCGTGTCGGGGAGGGATTTGTTGAGGAGGAACAACAACACCGCCGCGCCGGATACGAACAACACGAGCACCACGAAGACGATACCGAGACGGTGGGAGGGACGACGAGCCATGCAACACCGGCGGGAAACTATCATGCATGGGGGCAAATTCCAATGGGAACACGTCCCTTCGCCGTGATCCCCACGCGCTGCAGGAGAAACGGCAGAGCAGGATCGCGCGGGAAGATCGATCCGTCGACCCGTATGGATGACCGGAACGTTCCGTCTCTCGTCGCGCATACAGAAGGCGACCGACAGCGGACTGTGACCGACAAGGACGGAGAGACGTAGGTCGATACGGTTCGGCACCGATGCGACCGAAGCATGTACGCTGGATAGATCTTCATTCCGCGTGGTCCACGACGCGACCGAGTCTCCCCTCCGGGATGCGCGAAGCGTGAGCGGAACAAGGCTCCGGCGGCGCTCCTGTTTCAGCGGCAAGAAAAAACAGAGTCGCCCGATGCGTTCTCGTGATTCTCGTTTCGACACGATCAAGGATGGCTCGGTCGATCGTCGGGTATGGACGGTTCGCACGTGGAGGTCGGCTCCTGCGGGGAAACGGTTTCCATGTGCCGTTCCCGTCTCACTGTCCGGCTAGTGCGAGACGGCAGGCTCTCGCGCCGGAAGAATCCGTATCGCCGAATGCCGCGTTCGAGGGCGGAACGTTCCGGGTGAAAGCGTCCGGTCGTATATTTCCCGCAGGAAAAACATGATCCCTCTCCCCCCATCATGCCGGAGTCAGGGAGCGAGAGGAGGATTTGTTCGATCCATGAAAGCGTACCCGTCAAAGAGAAGGGGATTCGGTTTCGGAGCAGCATGCCTCGGCGGTATCCTGCTGGTCACGGTCGGTGGAGCGTGCGCCGATGCCCAGGAGCGGCAATTCGCCGAGAGGGAGAACCTCGGCCCGATGGTGAACACCTCGTTCGACGAAGTGTACCCCATCATTTCACCGGATGGGAAAATCCTGTTTTTCGTCCGGAAGGATTACCCGGGGAACATCGACAGCCCGAAGGCGGACATCTGGTTCAGCAGGCGGCTGGAGGATGGCGGGTGGAGCATCGCCGAGAATATCGGGCGCCCGCTCAATAACAAGGGCTACAACTACGTCTGTTATGTATTCCCCGACAACAACTCCCTCCTCCTCGGGAATCAGTATTTCGAAGGAGACCAGCAGGGGCCGGGCGTGTCCATCGCGAAGCGGACCGCGGAAGGGTGGTCGATGCCTCGCAACCAGCACATCCGCGGGTTTCGGAACAAGTCGCGCTTCGCGGAATTCACCGTCTCTCCGGACGGCAATGTCCTCATCATGTCTATCGAGAACGAACGGTCGCACGGCAAGCGGGACATCTTCGTGAGCTTTCGCGAGGACGACACGACGTGGACGGAACCGGAAGTGCTCCCCACCCCCTTGAACAGCCCCCAGGACGATATCACACCGTACCTCGCAGCGGACGGAAAAACCTTGTACTTCTCCAGCGATCGTCCCGGCGGTTTCGGGAGCAACGATGTCTACATGAGCAGGCGGCTCGATGACACGTGGCGCTCGTGGAGCGAACCCCGCAACCTGGGTTACCCCGTCAACACGCCCGATTGGGATGCGTACTACTCGGTCCCCGCGAGCGGCGAGTACGCCTATTTCGTCTCCACCGCTTCGAGCATCGGTTTGAGCGACATCTTCCGCATCCGCTTGGCGCCCGAGCACCGGCCGACCCCCGTTCTCATGATCACCGGCGTGACGAAGGACGACGAGAACCACCCCATCCCCGCGACGGTGTACTTCCGCAAGTATGCCGATACGGCCCGTTTCGCGACTGCCGTCGCGCATCCGACCACCGGCCGGTACACCATCGCGCTCCCGGCAGGGGAGGAGTGGGAATTCCACGCCGAGTACGAAGGGTACTACCCGATCAGCGAGCATCTGGATCTCCGGGATTTGCGCGAGTACCGCGAGGAGAACCGCGACCTCGTGCTCGTGCCGACCGTGAAAGGACGGACCATCCGTCTGAACAACATCTTCTTCGAATTCGACAAGGCCGATCTTCTCCCCACGTCGGTGTCCGAGCTCGAACGCCTAGTCCACCTCCTCCGAACCAATCCCGCCATGCGTATCCACATCGGGGGCCACACGGACAGCGTCGGGACGTTCGAGTACAACATCTCGCTGTCCCGCGCCCGTGCCAAGGCCGTCGTGCGCTACCTCGTATTGCGCGGCATTTCCGCAGACCGTTTGACCTACGAGGGCTATGGGGAATATGTTCCTATCGCCCCCAACGAGACGGAAGAAGGACGCGCCTTGAATCGGCGTGTCGAATTCACGATCCTGTGACCCGGTCGGTCTTCCGTCGAACTCTCCGGGGAGAAGACGAACGATGAACCCCCAATCCAAGAAAAGCGCGTTGATCCGCATTCCGGTTTGCGAGACGGATGCGGCGGTCGTCGAAATCCTCCACGATCCCACGGATCCCTGCTCCTGGATCGTCCGCCGATGGTCGAAGCGCAGGCTCGTCGGTAAACGCCTCGAACTCTCGCGGTGGTTCAACACGCGGAGGCAGGCCGAAACGTTCACCCGCCGACTCGACAGCGTGCGTGAGAACCGGGAACATTGAATCGAGGGGTGGATACCATGGATACTCCGACACAGGATCTTCTCTGCTATTCCATCGGGAACGTCCGGAGGCAAATCGAAACCGTGCAACCCACCCTCGGGTGGTACGTTCTCCGTTTCTACGCCTTGCACGGCAGGCCGAGTAAAACGAGAACGGCGATCGTCGAAACGTTTTATTACTTTCCGTCCGGCGGCACTCTCCGAGACAAGGACATGAACATCGTCATCTACGAACCGCGCCTCGACCGGAACCGGTCCGCCGGTATCGAAGCCGGCGAATGTCCATCGACGCGTGCATGAGCGTCCCGATCGGAGTGACCGGCTTCTTTCTCGCGTCATGACATCCATGCCGTCTCCATGATCGTCGCCGCGTTCCAGTTCCGACCGCAATTCCGCGAACGGCGGGATAACCTTGCGCGCATCGAGGGGGCGTTACGCGACGTCGACGCGGATCTCGCCGTGTTCCCGGAGCTTGCCACGACAGGCTATTTTTTCCGGAGCGTCGAGGACATTGCGGCGCTGGCGGAGACGGTGGAAGGTGAGACGTGCTCGATGCTGCGCGACATCGCCGTGGCGAAGCGCATGACGATCGTGTGCGGGTTCGCCGAGAGTGCACGGGGGAACGTGTTCAACTCGGCGGCGCTCGTCACCCCGGCGGGGGAACTCTCCGTGTACCGGAAGGTCCATCTCTTCGGCGAGGAGAAACGTCTGTTCACGCCGGGTGACACGGGGTTTTTCGTGGTGAACACGGGGGACGCACGAGTCGGCGTCATGATCTGCTATGACTGGAGGTTTCCCGAGGCCGCGAGATCTCTGGCGCTGAAAGGGGCACAGGTGATCTGCCACCCCTCCGCACTCGTCGCGGAACCGCGGCTCTGGAAGCCGGTCATGCGGACGCGTTCATTCGAGAACCGCGTCGTCAGCGTGACGGCGGACAGGACGGGCAGCGAGAAGCAAGGGGAGACGATGCTCGTTTTCCACGGTTCCAGCCAAATCGTGGATGTGAACGGCGATGTTCTCGCCGAGGCGGACGAAACCTTCGAGGGTTGGGTGAGGGCCGTCGTCGACCCCTCCCGCGCCGATGTGAAAACCTTTTCTCCGTGGAACGACATCTTCGCCGACCGCCGGCCGGAGATGTACACCCTGTGAGCGATGGGCGATCCGAGGCGACGCATGTGGTGGATCCCGCTGTTCCGTGCTCTGCTCGCACTCCTCTTACGGACCCTCCGTATCGAGTGGGAGGCGGACGACGAGGCGCGGAAGCTCCTCGCCTCCCGCGGCCCCTTTGTCCTCGTTTTCTGGCACGGTTCCATGCTCGTGCCGTGGTGGTTGATGCGGCGCCGGCATGCCGCCGCGGTTGTCAGTCTCAGCAGGGACGGCGAAATTCTGGCGCGGATTCTCGCAGCATGGGGGTACACCGTTCTTCGCGGTTCGAGCAGCCGCGGGGGGAAAGGCGTGATGGAATCGATGCGGAGCGTGCTCCGAGACGGCGGGATTCTCTGCGTGACACCGGACGGGCCGCGGGGCCCGAGGCACGAAATGAAAATGGGGGCGGTTCGGGCGGCCCAGACGACCGGCAGCCCGTTGCTCCTCGTGGCGGTCGGCGCGTCGCGTGCGCATGCGTTGACGAGTTGGGACCGCTTCGAGATCCCGTTTCCCTTTGCACGCGTCCGCCTCCATCTCGCGAGGGTCGACCGCATCGACACGGCGCTCGACGGGGAAGCTCTGGAGCAGTGCCGGCGCAGCCTGGAGTCGATGCTTCGGGAGCTCCACGAACGTGCCGCCCATCGGCGGGGAGGGAGCTGATTCGCATGCTCACCTTGCTGTACCGTTGCGGCGTCGCACTCCGGAACTCGGCGTACGACATCGGCCTATTCCGCACACACCGGATCCTCGTGCCGGTCGTGTCCGTGGGGAATATCGCCGTGGGCGGGACAGGGAAAACTCCTCTCGCCGTCGAGATCGCAAGTCGGTTCTTGGCGCGGGGCATCCGCACCGCGTACATCACCCGCGGGTACGGACGGTCCACCCGGGGCACGGTGATCGTTTCCGACGGGTCCGGCAACACCCTCACAGCGCGGGAAGGCGGCGATGAACCGGTCCTCGCGGCGGGGAGGTTGAGCTCCCTGGTGGTCATCGCGGACGAGATGCGTGTCCGCGGCTGTCGTATCGCCGTCGAGCGATTCCAGGCGAAACTGCTCGTCCTGGACGACGCGTTCCAGCACCGTGCCTGCGCCCGCGACGCCGACATCGTTGCCGTCGACGCGGAGAGAGATCCCTTCCGGGATCGCCTTTTTCCCGCCGGCCGACTGCGGGAACCGGTCGCTTCCCTTCGCCGTGCGGATGCGGTCGTCCTCACGAAATGCCGCGACATGGACACGGCGCACTCTCTCGCGGAACGTCTCTCGTTCTTTGCGGGAATTCCGGTGTTTTGTTCCCGGTTCGAACCCGAAGATATCCGTCTCCTTCGCAGCTCCCATGCTCTGCCCGTGTCGGACCTCGAAGAGCGGCGTCTCTTCTCGTTTTGCGGTATCGCTTCCCCTGCGGCGTTTCTCCGCACGCTCGCCGACATGGGGGTCCACGTCGTCGCACACCGTGAGTTCCCCGACCACTACCCTTACACGGCACGCGATGTTACCGCCTTGCTCTCGTCGGTCCGCACCGCAGGTGCCGAAGGTTTCATCACCACGGAAAAAGACGCCGTCCGTCTCGACCCGCTGGCAAGTCGTTTCGAAAGTTTCCCCGTCTATTACCCGAGGATGACGGTGAGGTTCGAGGGGGACGCCGGGGCGTTCTATCGGTTCCTCGATGAAAGATTCGCCATGAGATGGGAGGGAAGGTGATGCGTCCGTACTGTGCTGCCGTTCTCCTCGCCGTGTTTGCGTCCTGTATGCAATCCCCTCCGCCGCGCTTGACGGGCCGGGTCACCGACCGTGCGACCGGCGAAGGGATCGAGGGCGTGCGCATTCGGGTCGGGGATCGCGAAGGTGTCAGCGTCCGCGATGGTTCTTACGTCGTGGACAGCGTCCATGCCGGCGACACCGTTCGCCTTGCGCGGGACGGTTATGCCGCGGCGAACACCGTCCTCGTGGTGGAGCGAAATGAAAAAGGTGTCTTTTTCCGGAATTTCGAGATGGACAAGCTGTGCGACACGGCCTACACCGCCGCCGGGCCGGTCGATGCCGAACTCTTCCTCGGCGATGCACGGCTCGTGAAGAAGAAACTTTCGCCGAACGAAGCGCGCGCCGCCGTGATAGCGCTCTTCCCGGACGCAAAGGTCCCGCGGGGATCGCTCGTCGTCGTGGACGGTCGGGAGGAGTGGGTCTTCGACCTCCGCTTCGGGCACGCGTCTGCGACCCTGTTCCTCGATGCGAGGACGGGCGAAATCCGAAGCATCCAGAGCGACGACCCGAATCTCGACCGCAAACTTCAGGAAATGGTACGGAAATGAATCCGGGGTGACCTCCTCCCCGCTGTTCCGACGCCACCCCGATCAGCGGACGAGGAGCCCATCGGCGTCGAGAACGACAACCTTCCCCCAACCGAGCGCGCGGACATCCTCTTCGATCTTTGCGAGATCGCCGACCACGACGGTCAGGCATTTCGAAAAGTCGATATGTTTTTTCGCCGCTTCCATGACCGACGCGGGCGTTTGGGCGAGGACGGAGGGGACGAACTTCTCGAGCTCTTCGAAACCGACACCGCGGGAAATCATCGACCCGAGCTGTGCGAGGAGGGCGGCGCCGCTCTCGAAATTCTGTGCATAGCTTCTCGTCATCGCGTTCCGCGTGCTTTCCAGCTCCTGTTCGGAAACCGGTCGCGGCCCCGAGATGCCCTCGATCTCGTTCCGGAGCTCGGCGAGGGCATCTTTCGTCACTTTTGTCTGCACGCCGGTGGCGGCTGCCCACGAGCCATGCTCGCGCTCGTTCGTCATCGAGGTTCTCGCCCCGTATGTGTATCCTTTGCGTTCGCGGAGGTTCAAGTTGATCCGTGAGGAGAAACTCCCGCCGAGCAGCATGTTCATCACCTCGAGGGCGTAGTAATCCGGCGTGGAACGGGGCGGCGCGAGGGAACCGATGCGGATCTGGGATTGCGGGGCGCCGGGACGGTCCACCAAGTACACGGTGTGCTCCGCGGGGGGTGCGAACGGCGGCATTTCGTGCTTCGGGATAGGACGGGATTGCCATGCCCCGAAGTAGCGTTCCGCGAACGCTGCCGCTTCATCCATGGTGATATCGCCCGCGAAGATGAGCGTCGCGTTGTTCGGGCGCCAGTATGTGGCGTGATTGGCGCGCAAGTCATCGACGGTGAGCCGTTTCAGCGACTCTTCCGTGCCGCGGTCGGGAATGCCGAGAGGGTGATTTCGCCCGAAAAGCACCATCTCGAAGATGCGTGAAGCGATGGCCTGCGGGTTGCTCTTCTCCCGTCGGAGTTCGTCGGTGACGAGTTTCCTTCTCTGCTCGAATTCCTTCTTCGGGAAATCCGGTCGCAGGACGACGTCGGCGAGTATCCGGAATGCCTCGGACATGTGCTTCTTGAGAGCTGTCACCTGGGCCGATGCCCCGGTTCTTCCCCCCGAGACCGAGAGGCGCGCGCCGATGCGCGAGAGCGCATCTACGATCTGGGCGGCTGTTTGGCCGTTGGCCCCCTCGTCGAGCAGGTCGGCCGTCATGGCGCTTTCGCCCGCTTTATCCGGCCCCTCGAGGAGGTTCGCCGTACGGATCTGCAGGGAAGCCGAAACGAGTGGGAGGTCGTGACGCTCCGCGACGACGATGTCGAGACCGTTAGCGAGGGTGCGGTGGGTGATTGGGGGTATGCTGAACGGTGCAACCGGCGGGATGGGCGGTGGTGTGCTTCTGTCGAAATCCTTGGCGTCCGGCCTCTTGGCGTTTTCCGGGTACACCAGGATCTCGAGGCGTGGGGAGGAGGCGACCCACCGCCCGAATGCCGCCTTCACGGCGTTCTCGGTGCAGTGCATGTATCGTGCGTAATCCTTCTCGAAGTAAGCCGGGTCGCCGAGGAAGGTGTTGTACGCGCATAATTGGTCCCCAACGCCGCCGAACCCGCCCAGCCGTTCGAGTCTCGAGATGAAACGCGACTCGATACGCGCTTTCTCCCGGGCGAGCTCGTCTGCAGAGGGCCCGCTCTTCGCGAACGCGGCGATTTCGGCATCGACCGCTTTGCGAATATCGTCGAGGGAAACCCCGGGCCGCGCCGTGACCGTAATATGGAACTCGCCGCTGATCTCGCGCCCGCTGTTGGATACGCTGACATCCGATGCGAGCTCGAGTTCCCGCACGAGTTTGCGGTACAGGATCGATGTCTTGCCTTGGCCGAGAATGGCCGCAGCGAAGTCGAGGGGGGCGTCATCCGGCGTATATTGCGGGGGAACGGGGTACACGAGGTAGAGACGTGCCTGGGGGACATTGTCCGTAGCCGTGAGGACCCGCGTCGAGGGAAGGACCGGGATGTTCACACGCGAGCGCACTAGCGGCGGTCCGGCGGGAATCGGGCCGAAATACTTCTGCACGAGGCGCTTCGCCTCCGCGGGGTCGAAATCGCCGACCAGGGCCAGCGTGCAGTTGTTCGGCGTGTACCACGTGCGGAAGAAATCCTTGACATCCTCCAGCGAGGCGGCGCTCAGATCCTCCATGGAACCGATCACCGTGTGGTCGTACGGGTGCCCCTTCGGGTAGAGATGGTCGGCGATGAGGTACTGGACGACGGCGTACGGTGCATTGTCCCCTTGCCGTTTCTCGTTCTTGACGACGTCCTGCTGGTTCTTCAGGTCTTCTTCCGTGACGGCGTCGAGCAGGTAACCCATGCGGTCCGACTCCAACCAGAGCGCGTATTCCAGGGCTTCACGGGGCACCGTCTCGAAATAATTCGTGCGGTCCCACGTCGTCGAACCGTTGGCACGCCCTCCCGCTTCCTCCGCTCGTTGGAGGTATTCGCCTTTTGCATTCTTGGAACCCTGGAACATCATGTGTTCGAAGAGGTGGGCGAAACCGGTGCGGCCGGGACGCTCGTTCTTCGAACCGACATGGTACCAGAGGACAACCCCTACGGCGGGGATCTTCTTGTCGACGCGGAGTATGACATCGAGACCGTTGGCGAGTTCGTATTTCTCGTACGCGATGGGCGGAATCTGCGCAGAGGTGCACGCAGCGAGAAGGAACAGGAAAAGAGCGTGAGAGAGACGATATCGATGCATGAGGGAACCTCGTTCGTGGCAACAAGAATGAAAGGCTTGTCCACGACGCGGGACAAACCGGCGGAAATTACGGGATTCCGCTTGCTTTTCGAAAACGTCTGCGAGCGGTGCTACCTGTTCCCCTTCGATTCCAGACTGTGCTCGATCGTGACCGCGATGAGGCGGGAGAGCAGTGCTGTTTCGGGGAGGTCGCGCTCGCGCGGCGGGAGGGGGATCCCGCGCTCGATGGTGATGCGGACCTGCTTGCCCTCGAGCGCGATCAACAAGGCGTTGGCGACGTGCTGGACGTCGCGGCTGATGGACTCCTCGGCGAGGAGCGATGCGCCCGTCATGTCCACGACCGGTCGGATGACGGCACGATCGCCGTCGCGCAGACGCATGGCCAGTTCGCGGATGATGTCCCGGTTGAGCCTGCCCTGTGGGGAGAGGGTGAAATCCGAACCCCGGAGGACATGGGTTGTCGTCGTCCACACGTCGACGCCGGCACCCCCCGCGGCCGAATCGCCCGAGAAGACGATGTCGAGTGCATCCGTGACCGTCGTGACCGTCCCGCTGGAATCCTCGACGGAGAAACGCGCGATGATGGGAGGCACCTTCCCGCTCCCCTCGGCGCTTTCGAGGAGGAGACCGATGTCGAGTTCGAGTTCCTGCCCGCTCTCCGAACGCGTCGTACGGGCGATTTCCCTGTCCTGGTGCACGATCGAAATCGTCCAGTCGCGGACGGCCTCGGGATTCCGAACCGACGGGTCCAAGTCGATAGGCGTTGAACGGAAGGACTCCTCCATCCAATCGATAACCACCGGCGCGGTGATGGAAGGGGATGAAGACGAGAGCATGACCGCCCTCTGTTGACCCGGCGGCGTATCGTGCGGCGAGGCGACGCTCTTCGACGAGATGCGGAGGCGTGAGGGAGGGATGTCCCACACGGACCGCAGGTACATGAAAACGGCCTCGGCCCTCGCGACGGCGAGGGAAGAGGGTTCGTCCGTCGATGCCATGCCCGTGATGGTCAGAACGGCCGAGGGGTCTTCGGAGAGACGAAGCCCCACGATATTCAGGATGTTCCGGTAGATCTCGATGATATCGCGCCGGATCAGGCGGCGCGGTGAGAAGGAAAAACGCGCGGAGCGCGATAGCTGAACGTACCGGCCGGGAATCTGGGAGGAATACCGCTCGAAGAAGATGAGGGGAAGAAGGGGGACGTTCAATCGGTGATAATGTTGGGTCGACTGGACCAGCGCGAAGCGGATGCGTTCCCCGTTGGGACCTGTACTGAAAAGCGAAATCGATGCTTCAACCCGTTTCCTCTCCGTGTTCCTCTCGGCCGTTTCGAGCGGAGAGGGCACGATCGCCTGCGGCGGTTCGGGCGGTTCGCGACGCTCACAACGGACCGGGAATGCGAGCGTCAGGCCGATGCCGATGGAGAAGGACCGTGGACCGACATTCAGGGTCAGGGCCCGCACGTCGAGAAAAGTGTGCATATCCCATTGCAGGTCGAGATCCGTCCCCAGAGGGGAGGTGAAACGGAGAGCTGTGAAAATACCGCTGTTCCATCGTGGTCCCGCGATCCGTTCCCCCTCGGCGAGCGTCCGTTCGCGTCGGCCGGTTTCCGAAAACACGGCATCGTCGGGTGCGAGAATGCTCTCGGTTTGCACGAAACGCCCGCCGGGCCGATACCGCACCC